>CAZAGK010000007.1:0-63129 GCA_964484775.1 uncultured Gemmatimonas sp.
TCCGACGCTGGAGCGGTTCGTGAGCGAGGACCCGCTCGGGCTCGCGGGGGGGATCAATCCGTATGCCTATGTGGGGAATGATCCCATCAACTTCACCGATCCCTCGGGACTGGATCCTTGCTCTGACCATGCACCGGCCGGCTCGATGACCGTCACCGCCGCCGATGGGAAGCTGTGGTGTCGTGTGCCACTCTCACCGATCGTGATAATCGAAAGAAAGGTCGCGGACGTTGAGATACCAGAGTGCACCGGTGGGCGGTGCGACATCATCGCCGCTGCACTCAACCTACAAGGAAGTTACCGAGTCGGCGGCTGGCAGCGCGTGACTGGCCCGAAGGACCCGGTGCGAAAGACACTGGACTGTACAACGTTCGTGCATGAGGCCCTCAAGTGCGCGGGATCAAGGGCTCGACAGCTCAGTACGGCGGAACTCGCGGCGCTCGTCGGTGGAAAGTCGATCGAGGCCTGCTATCAACCCACGGACTCACCCGCTGCCGGCGATATCGTCTTCGCCCGATACGTGGATTCACGCGGCGATCCTGTCGGTCACGCGGGCGTTCTCACGGGGCGCCGCCGAGGCTCTGCGTGGCAGGCAGTAGACTGGGGGAATCGCTTCAACCGAAACCCCGCCGGAGCGACAGCATATTCCTATTGGGGCAGTGGTGGCGCGTTTGCGAATCCAATGTTCATTCACGTGACTTGCTAGGGGCTAACGATGCAACACACTTCGCGGAAGTTCGTTCCCGTGCAACGATGGATCTCCTTCTCACTCACGCTATTCCTCTTGCCAGCACTAGTCTCCGCGTGCCGGCACAAGGAACCTGGCGTGGAACGGGCGACGATGGACGCCAGCACTCCACAGAGTGAGGTTCCGAAATCTCGTGCCGAGCGATGGCGACTCGTCAGCATAAACGGGAGCTTGCCATACCGAACGGATGAGCGCGTAGCCCGACTGCGAGTCGGCTGCCTTCGTGAGTTCTACGGTGGGGAGCTTGAAATCTTGGATTCTGTGTACACGCTGCGAGACAATGCCCAAGTCTCCTGCTTGAACGGACTCCAGGCAGACACGGTCACGAAAGGGCGTATCAGGATTCGTGATTCCGTGGTCACGTTCTTCGCGGAGAACAAGGTAAGTCACGAACTGGTATTTGCCGATGAAGGGCGAATTAGAGGTGACACGATGATGACGGGCGAACCGTTCAGCGATTCGGAACGTCGGCAGTACGTTCGTGTGCGGCGACCCCAATAGTGCAGATGTTGCACTAGCGGGCGCGTAGCCCCGGCCTGAGTCCCTGAAAACCGGTCCAGCGCGACTCGCATTTTGACAGCGGCACGAATCGGGGCCAAACTCTAGGGGGAGGAGGCACCGATGCGAAAGAGCAAGTTCAGTCCCGAGCAGATCCTGCAGGCCCTGCGCCAGGCCGAGGCCGGCACGGTGGTCGGCGACATCTGCCGGAAACTCGGCGTGACCGAGGCGACGTTCTACCGGTGGAAGAAGACCTACGCCGGGCTCGACGTGGGCGAGTTGCGCGAGCTGCGGCAGCTCCGGGAAGAGAATCGGCGGTTGAAACACGTGGTCGCCGATCTCACCCTCGACCAGCAGATCCTCCGGGAGGCCGTCGGAAAAAAATGGTGAGCCCCGCCGACCGACGCGCGGCGAGAGGCCCCTTCCGGTGGCGTGGGCCCAGACGGCCTTCCGCGTGAGCGAGCGGCGCGCGTGCCGCGCGCTCGAGGTCGAGCGCTCCGGCATCCGGTACGTGCCCCACGGGCCCGAGGATCGGCCGATGCGGGCGCGCCTGCGCGAGCTGGCGCATACCCGCCCGGCCTTCGGCCACAAGCGCCTGCACGTCCTGCTGCGGCGCGAGGGATGGATCGTGAATCACAAGAAGACACATCGTCTCTACAAAGCGGAAGGCCTGCAACTGAAGCCGCGACGGCCGCGGCGGCGACGCGCGGTGCTCCAGCGGGCGGGGGACACGCTCGTGACGCAGCCGAATCAGCGGTGGGCGATGGACTTCATGCACGACACGCTCGCCGATCGACGCACGATCCGGATCTTCACGGTCGTCGACGTGTGCACGCGGGGATGCGTCGCGCTGGTCGCCGCACCGCAGTTTCGGGGTACGGAGGTCGCGGCGCAGCTCACCGCCGCGGGCGCGACGCGCGGGACGCTGCCCACGGTCCTGCAATGCGACAACGGAACCGAGTTCACCTCAACCGCGCTGGATCACTGGGCGTACTGGAACAAGGTGCAGCTCGACTACAGTCGGCCCGGCAAACCCGTCGATAACTGCGTGTGCGAGGCCTTCAACGGCAGCTTACGACGAGAGTGTCTCTCGCAACATTGGTTTGCCTCTCTCGCGGAAGCGCAACTGGTGCTCGACGCGTGGCGCCAGGACTACAACGATCACCGGCCCCACACGACGCTGGGGCTCCAACCGCCGGCCGTGTACCGACGCGCCGGCATCTTCGAACCTCGATCCGTGCGCACGCTCAATTTGCGGTGAGAACTGGACCAGTTTCGGGGGACCAGGCCGTTCTCGGCTCCGCGGCGCCAGTTCGCGGACCTGGCTGCGGATGAAACGCGCGTCTGTCGAGAAGCACGAGCATCCGCGAAATCACTCACTTGACGGTGGGAGGTCACAATGGACCGAGGCTCCGGAGCAACCGAGTCGCGTGGGCTGCGTAGCCTGACGCGGTTGCATCGCGCTCTCTGTGTGCCGCGCGTGACGCATCGCAGTGGAAGGATCGGACCCGCCGGGCTACACGCGCTGGCGTGTGTGCTGCTTGTCGTGGTCCCGCACCTGTCAGGCGCTCAATCCAATCCGGCAACCGCACAGTGGCGACCGACGGATTCGGAGTTGACAACGATGTTCGAGGCCTGCTTGTCCCAAGTCAATTGGAGATCACGGGCCGCTAGCCCGAATGACTCCGTTATTCTTCGTGTGGATACGCTGGCCTACGGAGCGCATCGGTTCGTGCCGGGTTTGTACGACCCAGACACGTCGGTGAAAGTGCTCGGCGTCATCCGGCCACGACAGGCTGTCATCCCCGGGGCTCAACGCACTACTCTGTTGCTCGGTGGGCGAATCCGCCTCAATGTGTTCCCCAAGCCCCCGACCGAGGTGCTGCGAGTTCGAGTAACGTTCGTCGAGGAGTCTCTGTTACACGGCTACGTGTCCGATTCGGAGAACAAAGTAATGTTCTGGGAGTTCTTTCCTGAGTTAGACTTTGAAGGCTTCGACGCCTTCTTCCAGCTGACCAAGCAGCGAGGAACGTGGCGCTGTTCGACGCAGTCTTGGACGGGCGGTTAGCCCAAACTCTGATCCAGTTGTGAACTGATGATCGGACGATTGGTCTACGGTCCTGAAGACCGATCCAAGACCCGTTGGATACGACAGAGCAAAGCGGGGCCGGTCGCATTCGCGACCGGCCCCGCTTCACCTCGCGCGAACCAAGTGATTACCCCGCAATCACCCGCTTCACCGCCTCCACCAACTTCTCCGCCGTGATCCCATACTCTGCGTAGAGCGTCTGATACGGCGCCGAAGCCCCGAACGTCTCGATCCCGATCACCGCACCTGAATCACCGACCCACCGATACCACGGCATCGGATGCGCGGCCTCGATCGCCACGCGCTTCACGCCCTCCGGTAGAACGCTCGCGCGATACTCGGCCGTCTGCGCCGCGAAGATCTCCAACGACGGCGCGCTCACCACCCGCACCCCCACTCGCTCGGCGGCGAGCAGATCGCGCGCCTTGAGCGCGATCTCCACTTCCGATCCCGTCGCCAGGATCACCGCGCGCGGCGGGCCGCTCGCCGAGTCGGCCAGCACGTACGCGCCATGCGAGGCGCCGCTCACCGCGCCGAACTTCGTGCGGTCGATGAGCGGGAGCTTCTGGCGCGTGAGCACGATCGCCGACGGGCCGGTGCGATGCGCGAGCGCGGTGCGCCAGGCTTCGCTCGTCTCGTTGGCGTCCGCGGGGCGGAGCACCAGGAGGTTCGGGATGCAGCGCAGGCTCGCGAGATGCTCCACCGGCTGGTGCGTGGGGCCGTCCTCGCCGAGTCCGATGGAATCGTGCGTGAACACGTAGATCACCTGCTGCTTCATGAGCGCCGCCAAGCGGATGGCGGGGCGCATGTAGTCGGCGAACACGAGGAAGGTGCCGCCGAAGGGGATGATCCCGCCGTGCAGCGCCATCCCGTTCATCACGGCGCCCATGGCATGCTCGCGGATGCCGTAGTTGATGTTGCGGCCACCCGGGGTCGCGGGCTGCAGCGACGTGGAGCCCTTGATCACCGTGAGGTTCGAGCCCGCGAGGTCCGCCGACCCGCCCACCATCTCAGGGATCTTCGGTGCCACGGCGTTGATCACCAGACCGCTCGCCGCGCGCGAGGCGATGTTGCCATTGCTCGCGTCGAACACCGGCAGCGCGCTCTCCCAACCGGCGGGGAGATCGCCATGCATGCGGCGCCCGAACTCCTTGGCGTCGTCGGGGTTGGCCTTGCTGTATGCGATCAACTGCTTGCGCCACGCGTCCTGCGCCGCCGCGCCGCGCGGACCGATCTCGCGCCAATGCGCGAGCGCTTCCGCCGGAACGGTGAACGGTTCGGTGTAGGGCCAGCCGAGGGCGGCCTTGGTGAGGGCGATCTCATCCTTGCCGAGTGCTTCGCCGTGGGCCTTGGAGGTGCCGGCGCGGTTCGGGCTGCCGTAGCCGATCACCGTCTTGGTGATGATCAGCGTGGGGCGCTGCGTGTCGGCCTTGGCGGCGGCGATCGCACTGTCGATCTGCGCGAGATCGTTCACATCGGACACGTGCAGCACCTGCCAGCCGTAGGCGTCGAAGCGCTTGGCCGCGTCGTCGGAGCAGGAGATGTTCGTGGCGCCGTCGATCGTGATGCTGTTGTCGTCGAAGAAGCCGATCAGCTTGCCGAGCTTCTGATGGCCCGCGAACGACGCGGCTTCGTGCGAGATCCCTTCCATGAGGCAGCCGTCGCCGGCGATGAACCACGTGTAGTGGTCCACGATCGACTGGCCGTCCTTGTTGAAGGTCGCGGCGAGATGACGTTCGGCGAGCGCGAGTCCCACAGCGTTCGCGATCCCCTGACCGAGCGGGCCGGTGGTGGTCTCGACGCCGGCGGTGTGCCCGACCTCGGGATGCCCCGGGGTCTTGCTCCCCCACTGACGGAAGTTCTTGATGTCGTCGAGCGAGAGGTCGTAGCCGCTCAGGTAGAGCGTCGAGTACAGGAACATCGACGCATGGCCGACGCTGAGCACGAAGCGGTCGCGATCGGGCCAGTGCGGGTCGGCCGGATTGTGCTTGAGATGCTTGTGATAGAGCGCGTACGCCAGCGGCGCGAGCGCCATCGGGGTGCCGGGGTGTCCGGACTCGGCCGCTTGAACCGCATCCATGGAGAGGGTGCGGACGGTGTTGATGGCGAGTGACTGGAGTTCGGCGTCGGACAGGGACACGGCGGATCCTCGATCTGGGGACGTGCGCGCAGCGATGTGCGCGGCGATGCGCACAACCCACGAAAGTTAGCCGAAGCGGCGTGCCGATGAAGTGGAGGAAATCATGTCTGTTGGCGGGGAAATCCCTGACCGAACGGACAGGACGCGCGTGCGATCAGCTCCCCGGAACGTCGGGGAAGTAGGTGGGCACGCGCTGGGCACAGGCCACCAGCGCCTTGGCGGCCGCGGCGTTCCCGAGCAGGCGCGGGAGCGAGCCCACGAAGGTCACGCGGCGCTGCATCACGGCGGTGAGCGCGTCGAGTTCCCCCTCGGCGAGTGCTTTCCAGGTGGGGTAGTCGGCGCGGAAGACGAAGGGCGCGTTCACCTGGACCGCGGGGAGGATATGCGCTTCGGGGCAGCGGCCGCCGTCGAGTGCGAGCTGCACCGCCACCTCGTGCGCGAACCCCAGTGCCGGTGTCGCCGTGAGGACGAAGGCGGCGGGCCACTTCCATCCGGTGCCGCTCTTATTGAAGTCGGGATCACTGTCGATCGCACGCCGGAGGGCCTCGGCCCAGTCGGCGGTGAAGAGATGGTACATCACCGGTTCGTGGTCCCCGCCTTCTCGTGGAGTCGTCCGTGCGGTTTGTCGCGCAGGACCTTGAGCACGCTCCCTCCTGCGGCGAGTCCGCCGAGGAGGATGTAGAGATAGAAGGTGTAGAAGCGCCACCAGACGAGTGCGCCTCCGAGTTCGGCGGGGGACATCACGTCGGTGAAGGCCCAGGTGAAGGAGGCTTCTACCGCGCCACCACCGCCGGGGGCCGGCGCCACCGCGCCACCATACAGGAAGACGAGAGGCCAGAGCACGAGCTTGGCGAGCGGGAGTGCGGGATCCATCGCGAGGGCGATGATCGGGAGCACCGCGAGCCGGAGCGATACGTGCACCATCGACGAGAGGTAAGCGGCGCCGAGCATGCCGAAGCGGGCGTGACGGATGGCGGCGATCCCCGTGCGCAGGGAGCGGAGCGATTTCTGGATGGTGCGCCAGCGCCCGGCGTGGAGGCCGATGGCGTGGGCCCACGCGGGGGGCGGGCCGTGTGCATTGCGTTTGGCGAGGAACCACCCGGCGGCGCCGATCGAGAGGACGACCGCTGCGTAGCCGCCGACCATCGCCGTCATCAGCTGCACGACCATGCCGCCTCCCTGGAACGCGACGGCGAGGATCGCGCAGAGGAGGGCGAGCGAGGTCATCTCGAGGAAGAGCTCGGTGAAGAGCACGAGCAGGGAGTTCGAGGCGCTGACCCCCGCCTCGGCGAGCACGAAGAACCGCGCCGGTTCGGCGCCCGAGCGTGCCGGGGTGATGGACGCGGCGAAGTCCCCGCCCAGGCAGACGCGCATGGCGGTGCCGAAGGAGAGGGGAATGCGGAGCGCGCCGGCGCTCCATTGGATCTTCACCGTACGAGTGACGACCTCAGCGAAGACCGCGAGGAGGGCCAGTCCGTGCGCTGCGAGCGGGATGGGCGGGGGAGCACCTCCCTTGGCCCAGCCGCGCCAGACGATATACGCCGAGACACCGATGGTCGCGGCGAAGGAGAGGATCAGGATGATCCAGCGGCGGAGACTCAACGGGCGCGGGTGTACTCGAGCGTGGCCATGCGGCGGGTTCCCGGATAGGGGAGCTTGTCGCCCTTGATGCTGCGCCAGAGGATGCGGTTGAAGAGCTCCTCGTCGGCGGTGTCCTCGAAGGTGAGTTCGAGCTTGGCCGACTCGCGGGCTTCGCGGGTGTCGGCCTTGTTGAGTTCGTCGAGGCGCTGCGCGGGGGTGAGCGCGGCGTAGGGGCGGAGGTCCGCCGTGGTCCCGAAGAGCTCGGTGACCGGGCGTCCGAAGTGATCGAACTGCGAGAGCGAGCCGAGCTTGAGGACGCGCTCCATGGTGGCGATCACGTCCGTCGTGTTCACGAAACGGTGATAGACACCGGGACGGTTGTACGCCGAGATGATGAGTGCCGGAGCGCGGTGCGAGTCGACGTGGTCGGAACCGTTCTGCGCATCATCCTCGACCACGAAGACGACGGTGTTCTTCCAGAAGGGGGAGTTGGAGAGCGCTTCGATGATGCGGCCGAGGGCGAGGTCGTTGTCGGCGACCTGGGCCTTGGGCGTCGGGGCGTCGGCTCGCGCACCGGAGGTGTGGTCGTTGGGGAGGCGCATGATCTGCAGCTGCGGCATCACGCCCTTCGCGACGAATCCCTTGAAGTCCGCGAGCCAGACATCGGCGCGCTTCTGATCGGTGATGGCCAGATCGAAGGGAGGGAAATCCGGATTGGTGTGCGAGCGGAGGAAGGGCTTCACGCCGGCGTAGCCGCGCGGCATCGCGGCACCACCGCGTCCGCCCCCTTCGGGGACGACGAACTCGCCGTAGTTGCGGAACGAGACGTTCGCGCGCTGGGCGAGGTTCCAGAGGTAGCCGTTCACCGGTTCGGCGACGTCGTCGTCGTCGGGGGGCGTGACGTTGCGGTTCTGTCCTTCCCAGTCGTAGGTGCGTCCGCGGCTCGGGCGCGAGTAGTTCTGCGGAACGGTCTTCTGCGTGTAGTCGGTGGTGTAGGCGGCCATCGACCAGTTGTGTCCGTCGGGGCTCACTTCGGCATTCACGAAGAAGCGGTCGAGGATCCCGAACCGCTCCGCGAGGGCATGATGATTGGGCGAGACCGCGCGCGGGAAATAGACGAGCGACGTGTCACCATCGGCCTGCGGGAGATCGCCGAAGATCTGATCGTAGGTACGATTCTCCTTCACGATGTACAGCACATGCTCGAAGGGAGGGAGCGCGAGCTCCGCGGGCTTCTCCCCCCATCGGTTGGCATGGGCCACGCGCGTGGTGAGAGCGTCGAGCTCGGGGCCGGTGGCGCGTGCGAGCGTCGAGGTGACGATGGTGCCCGAGGTCTGGCCGAGGGTGTAGCCGCCGACGTTGTAGCCGGTCTCACCGCGATCGGCGCCCGGGCGCGGGCCATCGGGGTTGGCCTTGGTGCCGCGCCCTTTGCCGGTGAGGACGATCAATGAATCGTTGCGGGCGATCACCGCGGTCGGATACCAGTGCGTGGGGATGCGTCCGGTGACGACATCGGTGCCGGTGGCGGTCGCGACGCCCGAGGTGGCGGCGGTCAGATCGACGACGGCCACGGCGTTGTTGTCGGACTCCGCCACATAGAGCCGGGTGCCGTCGGTGGAGAGGGAGAAGGCACTCGGCGTGCTCCCTTCACCCGGACCACCGGGCGGCGTATCGATGATCTCGGTGAGGACGCGGCGCGCTTTTGTGTCCACGACGGTGATGCGATCGGTGCTCGCCGATGCGACGAAGAGGCGCGAACCGTCGGCATTGAGTTGGAGCGCGGAGGGATGGCGCCCGACCTTGATGCGCCGCTGCGCAGCGAGCGTGCCCGCGGCGTTCGCGGCATCGCGGGTGAAGACGGAGAGCGAGGCTGCGCCCCAGCTCGAGACGTAGACCGTGCCATCGGCGGTGACCGCGACGCCGTACGGATAGCGCTCGGTGGCGAGCCGCTGCACGACCTTCCCGGTCGCGAGGTCGAACACGGCGAGCGAGTCGGCGAGGTTCTCGGCGACGTAGAGGAACTTGCCGTCGCGCGAGGGGGCGACGCCGGCGGGATAGCGGGTGCCGTTCGGCCGCGTCTTGACGGCGAGGATCAGGCTGTCGGTGAGGGTCGCGCGGTCGTTGTTCCAGGCGTAGCGATACACCACGTCGCCGTTGCCGCCCGAGGAATAGAGGGTGCGACCATCGGGGGAGAAGGCGAGTCCGAGGAATGCGGCGGTCTGCACCGCCGTCTGTTCGATCTTGCCGGTGGCACGATCGACGATCTGCACCCCTTGTTCGCGGTAGCCGTTGAGGAGGACCACCAGCTTGGAGCCGTCGGGGGAGAGCTGCATGGCGAGGGGCATGGAGCCCACGTCCCACGCGATCCCAGCCGGGTCGAGGAGACGGCCGGTGGGGAGCTGACCCTTGGCATCGAGCGAGGAGACACCCGGCGCCGGGTCGGAGCCTCCGCGGCAGGCGGCCGCGAGCAGCAGCAGGGCGGGGGTGAATCGGGCGCGGAAAGTGCTGGACACGAGATCCTCGGTCGGGCGGGTCCCCGGAAAGGCGGGTGCAGGGGCGGCACTGCGGATTCCTGCTATCTTGGATAAATGTACCGGGGGGTCGGGGTCACCACGACCACCCGCTACCCGTTCGTGGGTGTCAGTCCTCCCCCAGCCCCGATCCATCAGCGCACCATGGAGACTCGCGTGAAGACCCCCGCTCGCCGTTCCACGCTGTACGCTCTCGTTCTCGCCCTGCTGTTGCCGTGGAGTCTGGCGGCGCAGAGCTTCGACTCCCTGGCCTTCGTCGGCATGCGCTGGCGCGAACTCGGCCCCTTCCGCGGCGGCCGTTCGGTGGCGGTGGCGGGCTCCGACAAGCGCGCCAACGAATACTGGATGGGGACCACCGGCGGTGGCGTGTTCAAGACCGCCGATGGCGGCACCAGCTGGCAGCCGGTGACCGACAAGTACTTCGGCGGCACGATCGGCGCGATCGCCGTGGCGGCGTCGAACCCGGATATCGTCTGGGTGGGCGGTGGTGAGAGCGACATCCGCGGCAATGCCGCCCCCGGCGACGGGGTGTGGTTCACCAAGGACGCGGGGAAGACGTGGACGCGCGATGCGTTCTTCGACGTGAAGAACCATGTGAACCGCATCCGCATCCACCCGACGAATCCGGACATCATCTGGATCGGGGTGCTCGGCCATGCCTTCGGCCCGAACGATCAGCGCGGTGTGTTCAAGACTACCGACGGCGGCAAGTCGTGGAAGAAGGTGCTCTATCGCAACGAGAACGTCGGCATCTCCGATCTGACGCTCGACCCGAACGATCCGAACGTGCTCTATGCCGCCTTCTGGTACGCGTACCGCACGCCCTGGTCGCTGAACTCGGGCGGCCCGGGGGGCGGAATGTTCAAGTCCACCGACGGTGGTGACACGTGGAAGGAGATCACCGCCAACCCCGGGATGCCCAAGGGGATCTGGGGGAAGGTCGGGATCGCGGTGTCGCCGGCCAAGTCGTCGCGGGTGTGGGCGCTGATCGAAGCCGAGGAAGGGGGCGTGTACCGCTCCGACGACGGCGGCAACACGTGGACCAAGACCAACGAAGAACGCAAACTGCGGCAGCGCGCGTGGTACTACACGCGCATCTATGCCGATCCGAAGGACACGAACATCGTGTACGCGGTGAACACCGGCTTCTACCGCTCGCGTGACGGCGGCAAGACCTTCCCGCAGGGGATCAACGTCCCGCACGGCGACAACCACGATGTGTGGATCGCGCCGAGCGACCCGAACCGGATGATCAACGCCAACGACGGTGGCGCGAACGTCTCGACGAACGGCGGTCGCACCTGGACGGAGCAGAACTTCGCGACGGCGCAGATGTACCACGTGACGACGACGAACGACTTCCCGTACAAGATCTGCGGCGCGCAGCAGGACAACAGCACGCTGTGCGGCCCGAGCCGCAAGGCCGGCCCGATCACCATCAACGACTGGGTGGACGCCGGTGGTGGCGAGTCGGGGTACATCGCCGCGAGCCCGACCAACCCGGACATCATCTTCGCCGGCAGCTACGGCGGGTTGCTCACGCGCAAGGACATGCGCACCGGCCTCACGCGCGACGTGAACCCGTGGCCGGACAACCCGATGGGGATCTCGTCGGAGGACATCAAGTACAAGTTCCAGTGGACCTTCCCGATCGTCTATTCGCCGCACGATCCGAAGACGATGTACGTGGGCGGGAGCAATCTCTTCGTGACGCACGACGATGGGCAGAGCTTCCAGCCGATCTCGCCGCGTCTCGCGCGCAACGACCCCAAGACGCTCGGCCCCTCGGGCGGTCCGATCACCAAGGACCAGACGGGCGTCGAGACGTACGGCGTGGTGTTCACGATCGCCGAGTCGCCGATCACCAAGGGGGTGATCTGGACCGGGTCGGACGACGGTCTGGTGTTCCTCACGCGCGACGGCGGCAAGACCTGGAAGAACGTGACGCCGAAGGGGCTCGGCGACTTCGCGCGCATCTCGCTGGTGGAGGCCGGGCACTTCGCACCGGGCACGGCGTATCTCGCCGCGAACCGCTATCAGCAGGACGATTTCGCGCCGTACTTCTTCAAGACGACCGATTACGGCGCCACTTGGACGCCGATCAACACCGGGATCACGACCACCGAGTTCTCGCGCGCGATCCGTGAGGATCCGGAGAAGAAGGGACTCCTCTACGCCGGTACCGAGCGCGGCGTGTGGGTGTCGTGGGACGACGGCGCGCACTGGCAGTCGCTGCGCCTGAACCTCCCGATCGTGCCGGTGCACGATCTCGTGATCAAGGAAGGGGACTTGATCATCGCGACGCACGGGCGGTCGTTCTATGTGTTCGACGATCTCTCGCCGATCCGTCAGATGACGCCGGCGTCGATCGCGAAGGAGTCGAACCTCTACAAGCCGCGTGACGCCTACCGTGTGGAGTGGGGCGGGCGTGGTGGACGTGGTGGTGGCGGTGCCGCGCCGAGTGGTGCGGTGGTGTACTACACGCTGGCCAAGGGCGGGCAGGATGTGTCGCTCGAGTTCCTGGATGCGCAGGGGAAGGTGATCAAGGCGTATTCGTCGAAGCCCGAGGCCGCGCCGGCCGGACCGGCTGCTCCTGCCGGCGACGACGAAGGGTTCCGTCCGCCGGCTCCGGTGTTGCTCGTGCCGAACAAGGCGGGGCTCAACACCTTCGCGTGGAACCTGCGCTATCCCGACGCGGTGACCTTCCCGGGGATGATCCTCTGGGCCGGTGACACGCGTGGCCCGATCGCGCCGGCGGGGACGTACAGCGTGCGGATGCGCGTGGGCGGTGGACCGGCGCAGACGCAGAGCTTCAAGCTCAAGAACGATCCGCGCAGTTCGGCGAGCGCGGAGGACCAGTTGGCGCAGTTCAACTTCCTGATGAAGCTGCGCGATCGCGTGACCGAGGCGAACGAAGCGGTGATCTCGATGCGCTACGTGAAGGCCGAGGTCGAGGACCGGATCAAGAAGGCGCCGGCCGCGGGTGTCGCCGAACTCACGAGCGCGGGCGGTGCGCTCAAGACGAACGTCACCGGGGTGGAAGCCGAGGTGTACCAGATCAAGAATCAGAGCGGTCAGGATCCGCTGAACTATCCGATCAAGCTGAACAACAAGCTCGCGGCGCTGAACGGGAGCGTGGGGTCGGCGCCGGGGCGTCCGACGACGCAGGCGGTGCAGGTGTTCAACGAGCTCGTCGGCAAGCTCGACGTGCAGACCGGGAAGATGAAGAAGATCTACGCCGACGATCTCAAGAAGTACAACGAGCTGCTCAAGAAGTACGGGCTGCCGGAGATCGACACCAAGCCCAAGCCGAAGGTGGCGATGTAAGGTGGGGGCGGTCGCGGTGAGAGTTCGCGATGCGGTGGCAGCGGATCACGAGGCGGTACTCGCGCTGAACAACAGCGCGGTACCGCACGTGAACGCGCTGGACGCGGAGCGGCTGATGAAGTTGGCGGGATACGCGGTGCATTTCCGCGTGGCGGAGGACGAAGCTGGGATCACCGGCTTCGTCCTCTGCGTGCCTCCGGGGACAGCGTACTGGAGCGACAACTATGCCTGGTTCGCGGCACGGCATGGGAGTGCGCCGGGGGCGTTCCTGTATCTGGACCGGGTGGTGGTGGCGCCGCGGGCGTTACGCATGGGGGTCGGGCGACTCTTGTATACAGATCTGTATACATTCGCCCAGGGGCGCTGGCCGCGGATCACGCTCGAGGTGAACCTGCGGCCGCCGAACCCCGGCTCGGTGGAGTTCCACCGGCGGATGGGGTTCGTGGAGGTCGGGGTCCGCGAGTACGGTGACGAGGCGGGTTCCACCTCGTGCGCGGTGTCGATGATGGAACGAGAAGCGCCGCCCGTCGAGTGACGGGCGGCGCTTCGGGCATCGGGTGCGCGTGCCGGCCTACGGCTTCGCGACCGGGTCGTAGGTCCCCGGCGTGTGGCGATCGACGGCGATCCCCATCGCGTGGAAGCCCTTGTCCACGTACATCGTGGTGCCGGTGATCCCGCTCGCCATCGGTGAGCAGAGGAAGGCCGCGGCGTTGCCGACTTCGGTGGCGGTGAGCTTGTCGGTGATCGGGGAGTTCGCCTCGTAGTACGAGGTGAGGATCTCGACGATCCCGATGGCGCTCGCGGCGCGCGAGGCGAGCGGCCCCGCGCTGATGGTGTTCACGCGCACACCGAAAAGGCGCCCCGCCTCATAGGCGAGCACGCGCGTGTCGCTCTCGAGCGCGGCCTTGGCCGAGGACATGCCGCCGCCGTAGCCGGGGACGACGCGCTCGCTCGCCATGTACGAGAGCGAGCAGAAGGCGCCGCCGTAGCGCGTGAGGGGGCCGAGGCGGTTCACCATGCTGATCATGGAGTAGGCGCTCACCCCCATCGCGGCCAGGTAGCCGGCGCGGCTGGTGTGGATGAGCGACTTCCTGACCTCGGGGCCGTTGGCGAGCGAGTGCACGACGATGTCGAGCGACTTGGGGCCGAAATCGGCCTCGATGGACTTGGCGAGCCCGTCGATGGAGAAGTCGCCGAGGTCGCGATAGCGCTTGTTCTCGCGGATCTCCTGCGGCGCGTCCTCGAGGGTGTCGAAGGCGGCGTCGAGGGGGTAGATCTTCTCGAAATTGAGGAGCGAGCCGTCGCTCATGCGACGGGAATCGTCGATCTTGCCGCGGTCGAGCAGGTTGCGGAAGATGTTCAGCGCAGGAGGCCAGGTGGCCACGCAGACGGTGGCGCCGGCTTCGGCGAAGGCCTTGGCGATGGCGAATCCGAAGCCGTCATCGTCGGCGACGCCGGCCACGAGGGCCCGGCGGCCGGTGAGGTCGATTTTGAGCATACCGTGATATGTCAGCGAACACGGCTCCGGGCAAGGGCTTGGCGGGGGTGTCCTGCCCTTCCCCCGGAGTGCGGCGCCAGGCATTGTCCGAGGGTGAGCAGTGACCAGCAGTTACCCCGACGCGGCCTCCAACGGTCGCAGGCGCAGCCGGCTCCGGTGCCTCCCCGCCCGGCCGCACTGGCGCGTGGGGAGGGGCCCTCCTTCGCCCGCGCCCTCTGGCGCCTCGCCTCGGCCGACGTCTCGGCGGGGAACGCCGTGCAGCTCCTGACCGACGGCGACACGACCTTCGACGCCATGCTCGCCATGATCGCCGGCGCGCATCGGGAGATCGCGCTCGAGAGCTACATCCTCTGCGATGACGCCGTCGGGCGCCGGTTCGGGGATGCGCTGGGCGAGGCGGCCCGTCGCGGGGTGCGGGTGCGTTTCCTGACCGACTGGGTGGGGGCGCGCGGGACGTCGCGGTTGCTGCACGAGATCCGGTCGCACGGGGTGGAGGTGCGGGTGTTCGGTCGCCCCGGGTTCAAGGCATGGCTCGGCGCGATCCCGCGCGACCATCGCAAGCTGCTGGTGGTGGACGGGGCCGTCGGGCTCACCGGGGGGATCGGGCTCGGCGAGCAGTGGCAGCGCGGGATGATCCGGAAGCGGGCGTCGGTGTGGCGTGACACCTGTGTGCGGATCGCGGGGCCGGCGGCGGAGGACATGGCGGCCGCCTTCGGCCGGATGTGGGAGCGCGCCGGCGGGGTCCAGACCAAGGACCTGAAGCCGATGCTGCGGCGCGAGACGCGCGGGGCGAACCTCGACCCGGACCACTGCGAGCCGGCGCTCGTGGGGATCGTGGAGGGAGAGCCCTGGCGCCTGCGCGTCGGGCGCTCGCTCCATCTGCAGGCCGCGGCCGCGCAGCGGTCGATCTGGGTGGCGAGCGCGTACTTCGTGCCGAGTTTCGCCGAGGTGGACGCGCTCACGGGGGCGGCCCGCGACGGGGTGGATGTGCGGTTGCTGGTGCCGAGCCGGTACGACCATCCGTGGATCCACGGGCTGACGCAGGGATTCTATCGGCGTCTGCTGCGGAACGGGGTGCGGATCTGGGAGTGGAACGGCGAGATGATGCACGCCAAGACCACGGTGGTGGACGGGCATTGGTTGCGGGTGGGGTCGACGGACTTCAATCCGCTCGGCGTGGCGATCAACTACGAGCTGGACGCGATGATCCAGGACCCCGTGATCGCGGCGGCGGCGGAAGGGGCGTTCGAGCGGGATCTGGAGCAGTCGCATGAGGTGACACGGGTGTCCGGTGGGAAGTAACTTGCACGGTTCCAGCCGTCGCTTCCCTCCGCGCGAACGCCCCGCGACATGAACCACCCCGCCGACGGATCCTCCGCGACCGTCGATATCATCTGTTCCGTGCTGAACGGCGCGCCCTATCTGGCGCCGTTGATCCGGAGCATCCAGGGGCAGACGCATCGCGCGTGGCGGCTCTGGGTGCGCGATGACGGGTCGACGGACGACACCCTCGCGACGCTCGATGCCTTCGCGGCGGCGGATCCGCGCGTCTCGGTGCTGCATCGTGGCGGACCGGCGTTGGGTTGCGCGAGCGCCTTCGGTTGGGTGATGGAGCGCGTCCCCGCCGAGAGCCGCTACCTGATGATCGCCGACGCGGACGACGTGTGGCTCCCCGAGAAGATCGCGGTGACGCTCGACGCCATGCAGCGTGCGGAGGCCGCGCACCCCGGTCCGGTGTTGGTGCATACCGATCTTCAGGTGGTGGACGCCGAGTTGCGCGAGTTGCACGCGTCGCTGTGGGGGATGGCGGGGCTCGATCCGGCGCGCGTGACGTTGCGGGAGCTGATCCAGCGGAATGTGGTGACGGCGCCGTCGGTGATGGTGAATGCCGCGCTGCGCGGCCGGATCGGCGCGACACCGGAGGGGTTGGTGGCGCAGGACTGGTGGTACGCCTGCGTGGCGGCGATCACCGGTCGGATCGTCGCCGTCCCGCAGGCGACGGTGCAGTATCGGCAACATGCCGGGAACATCGGCGGTGCGGCCGCGGCACCGACCGCGGAACTGGCGACGTTGCTGCCGGCGGCACGTCGCGCCACGGGGAACACGGCACGCTTCCGTCGCGATGTGACGGCGATGGCGCGACAGGCGGTGGCGCTGCTCGATCGATTCGGCGATGAGATCGCAGCGGCGGACCGCGCGGCGGTCGAGGAGGTCGCGCGGATCGCACAGTATCGCGGTGTGCAGCGGAAGTTGGCGGTCGCGCGGCTCCGGGCGACCGGTCCCTTCCCGATGTTGCGGGCGCTCGCTGCGGCGTGGCGCGCATGAGCGAAGCGGTCGTGGCATCGGCGCGTGCCGGACGGGGGCGTTCGTCGTTCCTGCTGACGTTGTGGGTCGCGCTGCTCGCGGCGGACCGGGTGGATCTGAGCGGCGGGGTGTTCGGTGTGGTGGTGACCCCGTTCCTGCTCCTGACGCCGGCGGTGATCGTGCTCGAGATGTCGCGTCGCGCGATCGCGCGCGACCCGGTGCGTCCGGCGCAGGTGACGCAGCGGTACATCCTGCTGACGCTGCTGCTGCTGGCGACGGTGGTGTCGTCGGTGTTCGTGAGTGCGGACGGGGCGACCTCGGCGGCGCGCGCGGCGTTGCTGGTGGCGCACCTGGTGGGATCGCTCGCCGTCGCGCTGCTGATCGGGGATCGTGAGGACCTCGGGGCCGTGCTCGCGCGCGGTGCGCTCTGGGGGCTCGGGCTGTTCGTGCTCTTCGATGTGCTCGAGGTGGCGGCGTTCTTCGGCTCGCAGCCGGAGCGGATCCTGCTGGGTCCGGTGCAGATCTCGCTCGAGGCCTTCCGCTACGGGTTGATCCCGCGCCTGTCGGGGCCGGTGGGCGATCCGAATCGCGGGGGATTCGTCGCCGTGTTCTATCTGTTCCTGCTGCTCACCTTCGGGCGGCGGGGGGTCGTGCGGAGCGGCGCGGTGGTGGTGGGTGTGGCGCTGTTGCTGCTGACGATCTCGCGATCGGCGGTGCTGACGGCGGCGGTCACGGTGGCGTTCGCGTTGCTGGAACCGCGCTGGCGGCGGATCCCGCCGTGGTTCGTCGGCGCGGGGCTGCTGATCGCAGCAGGCGCGACGGCGGCGTTGCTCGTCTCCCCGCGGTTGCGCGAGACCATCACGCGGAGCGCGGAGCCGCTGTCGCAGCGCTTCTCGTTCGAGGAGGAGTCGTCGCAGAACCACTTCGCGTTGCTCGAACGCGGGCTCGACGTGGCGACGCGGAGCCGGGCGAACGCACTCAGCGGGATCGGCTACGGCGCGGCGTATCTCGAGCTCCAGGATTTCTTCCCCGGCAACCGGTACGGGAACTTCCATTCCCTGTATGTGTCGATGCTCGCCGAGGCCGGGGTGGTGGCCTTCGCACTCACGGTGCTGATCGTAGGTCTCCCGCTCGTGCGCGCGGGGCGATTCCGGCCCTTAGTGGCAGGGGCGGCGCTCTTCGGTGTATTCTACCAAGCCACGACGGAGCCCGCGTTCTGGCTGTTGCTGTCGTTGGCCTGGGTCGTTCCTCGCGTCTGGTCTCCTCCGTCCGTCCACTCCGCCGCTCCGTCATGAGGTCCGCCCTGTCGCGCTTTCGCCGTGGTCCGATCCGCGCCGCACTGCTCGTGCTGGCGGTGTCGGCGTTGTCCGCGTGCGACCAGTGGATGACGCGACCCGTGCGGTACCGCTCGGTCGCGCTCGAGGTGAAGCGTCGGAACGGCGAGCCCGTGCCCGGCACCGAGCTGATGCTGTACACCGGCGCCCGCCCGATGGGGTTCGGGAAGACCGATGCGAACGGCAAGTTGCAGTTCGATGACGTGCCATTCGGCAGCTACGGGCTCTACATCCTGAACACACCCGCGGGGTACTTCACGCGCCCCGGCTACGGCCAGCAGTACATCGACGGGATCACCGTCGACACGGCGCAGATCCCGACGAAGCAGTTCGTGGTCTACAAGTCGGGGCAAGGGACGATCCTCGTGCGCACCGTGGACGCGAACGGCGTGGCGATACCGCGCATCCAGTATCGCGCGACGGACGAGATCGGTGGACAGCTCGCGGGACTCACCGACAGTCTTGGCCTCTCGTTGTTCACCGTGGGCACCGGCATCTGGACGGTGCGCGTGGACAATCCGGCGGCGATCAGTGTGCCCGGCGCTCCGGCGACGCTGGCGAGCAGCGCCTTCCTGGTTGAGGGAGGAACGCGCGACACGGCGCTGTTCCGGATGACGCGCTGCACCGGCGAGGTGAATGTGCGGGTGCTCGACAGCGCGAGCGTCGGGGTCGCCGCCTTCCCGGTGGCGCTCTACGTGGCGAACGGCGTGCTGGAGACGCGTTCCACGACCGCGGCGGGAACGCTGACCTTCGCCGGCCAGAACTGCGGCAGCTACGGCGTGATCCTGAACGCGAAGACCGGGTGGACCTTCACCGAGGGACGGGGTTCCAGCTACTTCGACGGCATCGCCGTCACGCCGACGCTCCCCGGCCCCACATTCACCTTCCGGGTCCGACGGGTTCCCTGACCGCGGTCAGCGGTCGCCGCGCCACTGGTCGAGCAGGATCCCGGTCGCGGCCGCGAGCAACGCGGCGAGCACGGCCCCGAGCAACAGCTGCACGAGCGTCCGCGGGTATTCCGGATTGTCGGGGTGCGCGACGATCGGCGCGTCGACGATCCGGATGCGCTCGAGTCGCAGGGCGTCCTGCAGCTCGGTGATCCGCAGCTGCTTGAGCAGGATCAGATACGCTTCGTTGTTGATCGTCCGCTCGCGCACGAGACGCACGAACTGCATCTCCTGGTCGGGGAGCGCCTGCAGGGTATCGGCGAGGGTGCGCACCTGCTGTCCGGCGGTCGCGATCTGCTGATCGAGGCTCTCCAGATACTGATTGCCCACCCGGTTCAGCTGCTGTTCGATCTCGGCGATCCGCGAGCCGAAGGCGCGCATCTCGTCGTTGGCGTCGGTGCGGCGGGTGCCGAGTTCGGCGCGCTTGTTCTCGAGTTCCAGGAGTGACTGGAGCAGATCCTGGATGGCGCGATTGGTGATCAGGCTCGGGAAGGTCGCGAGCTGTCGGTAGGCGGCGGGATCGCGCGAGTTGCGCGCGCGCGGCTCGACGATGGCCAGGAGCCGGGCGAGCGCGGCGCGCTCCACCGTGATGACATCCAGCTGTGCGTTGAGCGCGGCGATCCGCTTGACCTGCGCGGTCGCCTGTTCCTCGGGGATGATGAGGCGGCTCTTCTGCTGGTACGCGCGCAGCTGTTCCTCGGAGGCCGCGAGCTTCACCTTCTGGTCGGCCACGGTGCGACGGAGTTCCTCGCTCTGCGAGGTCGCGTCGCGGCGCTCGTTCTGCAGCGAGAAGGCGATGAAATCGGTGAGGAGTCGCCGGACGACCTCGGCCGCGAGGACGCGGTCCTCGTCGTCGTAGCGCACCTGCACGAGGCGCGATCCCGATTCCTGACGGCGCGCATCGAGTCGCTTGGAGACGAGTTCCCGCGCCTGGTAGCGCGGCAGGACCGCGATGACGATCCGCTCCGGGGCCTGCGTCCCGGTGTCGCCGGTGAAGCGGAGGAGTGCGCCGCCGACGCGGAGCGAGTCGCCCGCGCCGACCGCCGCCGTGGCGGGCGGAGTCCCCGTCTTCCACTTCTCGGTGGTGACATCGTAGCGACCATCAGCGCGACGGGAGAGGATCACCTGTCCCGAGGCGTCGGTGGTGTCGCGGAGTCGCGCGCGGACGAAGCGCCCGCGATCACCGGCGGGCTCGACGACACGGACGGTGAGCGCGAGCGAGTCGATGGCCGCGTCGATCATGCGGCGACTGCGCAGGACGCCGATGTCGGTCTCCATCTCGTCCTTGGAGAGCGCGCCGAGTCCCATCGTGGGGAGATTCGCGACCTGATCGAGGAGCCCCGAGGAGCCACTCTGTCGGCTGTCGATGCGGACCAGCGCCTGACTCCGGAATCGCGGCGTCGCCGTGAAGGTCCAGACGGCGACGCCGCCGAAGACCAGGAGCCCCACGGCCGCCATCGGGAGACTGAAGCGTCCGAGGTGCCGGGCCCAGTCGCGCGCGCTGCGATCGGTCGAAGCGGAGTGTTCCATGGTCGGGGTCAGAAGCCTCCGGCCGGGGAGATCGTGAGGGTCAGCGTGCGATTCGGGAGGTCGATCCCGGCGCGCTTGCCCTTGCCCGTGGCGGCATCGACATCATAGCTCTGGTAGAGATAGTTCAAGCGGACCGCCTTGGTGTACGACGCTTCGACCCGGATCCCGCGGACGATCACGCTGCCGCGGAGACTCCCCATCATGGTGACGTCCTGGAGTTTGACGAACGGGACGAGGGCGGTGTAAATCGGACCGTTGTCGTTCCGGATCCGGGTGAAGCTCCCGCCGATGCGCCAGCGCGGGAAGAGGACGTCGGTCGCGATGAACTGGCTCGACGAGCCGGGTCCGATGGTCGCGCCGAGCGTCTGGCCCCGGTGGGTGAAGCCGGCCGGCACGGCGGCGCTGGTGTAGCTCACGAACTCCGGCTGCACACGGAGCGCCGCCGACGGTTCGAGGTACGACGCTTCGACCTGGGTGCGCAGCGTCCCGTCGGTGTACACCGGGCGCGCCCACTGCAGGCCGAGCGTGTAGGCCTGCGAATGCTGCGGGAACTCGAGCAGGTCGGCGAGGCTCGACGGCTCCTCCATCCGCGCCCATTCGAAGTACGTCTCGAAGCCGCTCTTCGGCGCGACGTAGCGGCCGACGACGGAGAACATCTGATCGGAGGCCGGCCGGTGCGCGGGATCGGCGGGAGCGGTGTTCGGGCGTCCGACCAGGCGGAAGGCGTTCATCGCGGCCGAGAGCTGGAGTCGCCCCCGCGGCTCGGCCGACATCACGACGCGGTTGAACCCGAGGCTGAGCCCGGAGGTCGGGCTCGGCTTCCAGTTGATGTGGATGCCGGCGAGTGAGCGGCTCCGCGGGGTGGTATCGGTAAGGAAGAAGTCGCTCTCGTCGAGTCGCCCGATGAGCCACTGTCCCTCGAAGACGCCGGCGCGGGTCACGAGCGGATGCGAGGTCCGCACGAAGGTGTGCGCGAACCCGGCCGCGTTGTTGCTGAGGATGAGGGCGTTGAAGATCCCGGGGCCCCACCAGATGTTCTCGGTGCTGTAGCCGAGGGTCGCGGGCCCGAAGTCCCAGGTGAGCCCACTCTGGCCGGGATCGACGATCCCGCGCGACTTCGCCCCGAAGCGCAGCGGCAGGTCGATGGACTCCAGCGGCGGGTGGAACGGGTTCGCCCAGGGGCTCCGGGTCGCGAGATCCGGATAGGGGATCACCTGGAAGGCGCGGTTCTCCTCGACGATGGACTCGGGCGCCGCGAAGAGCCGGAAGGGGCCTGCGTCGACGAGCAGTCCGTACCGGATCCGACGGTTGAGCCCACGCCCCGCCCAGAGGGCGCCGTCGTTCGGCGACCACGGGAGATCGGAGTTCCAGGTGTACATGAGTTCCGGCTGCACGAGCCGGAGATGGACGTATCCGTCACGCGGAGCGCCCGGGGTCATCATCGAGGCCGTGCGGAGCAGGCGCGACCCGAGTTTCGTGGAGTCGAGGAGTTGCGCGACCCGTTCGCGGTCGTCGAGGTCCGAGCCGATGGTTCGGATCCGCACGAACTCGAGCCCCCACGCACGGGTGGGGGGTGCCTCCTGAGCCCGAGCACGGTCCGGAGCGATCAGGAGGGCGAGGGCGGTGATGAGAGACAGCCGTCGCACGCAACCGGTCGGCAGGAAGGACTCCGTCGTTGAAAGGGCTGGGTTTCGGTGTCGTCGGCCCTCCGGTATCTTGGGGGCAACACCACACCAAACATACACTTCCGGCGGGGCAATGCGATACTTCGAAACGTCGGTGCGTCCAGGGCGGGCCGGCCGGCTGAGCGGCCTGGCGATGCTCATGGCGCTCGCGGTGTCGGCGTCGGCGCCGGAGCTGACCGCGCAGAGCTCGCCTCGCCTCGACCTCGGCGGCGTCGTGACGCCCGGAAGCGAGACCGAACGCTATCTGCGCGCGCTCCAGCTGCTCGGCGCGGTCTCGACGCAGACGTGGACGTTGCTCCCCTTCACGCGCTCCGACGAAGCGCGGCTCGCCACTCCCGCGGGGGAGCATCCCTGGGCGGCACGGTTCCCCGCCGCCGGCGGGGACGTGCGGACCGCGCGTTGGCGCGTGCTCCGGCCGTCGGCGCGGCTGACGCTGAACACGGCGTTCCCGATGCCGCTCACGGACGGACCCACCTGGACCGGCCGCGGGCTCACGGCGGAGACGTCGTTCGGCGTGGACTTCCACTGGCGCTGGCTGGATCTCCAGCTCGCCCCGACCGCGTTCATCGCGCAGAACACCGCGTTCACCCTCGGCGGGACCGGCTGGTACGGTGATGTGCAGTTCCCGGGGCAGATCGATCATCCCCAGCGCTTCGGCGACAAGGCCTACGGGCGGATCGATCCCGGCGAGAGTTCACTGCGGATCACCCTTCCCGGCGTGATCTTCGGGGCGTCGACGGCCAAGGAGCGCTGGGGGAACGGCCTGATCCTGAGCCCCAATGGCGGGGGACTGCCGCATGCGTTCATCGGCACGAGTGCGCCCGTCGACCTCTGGCTGTTCACGTTGCACGCACGACTGGCCACCGGTCCCATGCCGCATTCGGCCTTCGCCGCGACGACCACGCATCCCGATCGGGCGTTCTCGGGCTTCGTGGTGACGGCCGCTCCTCGCGGAGTGCCGGGGCTCGAGATCGGCGCGGTGCGCTGGTCCGAGATGTGGATGCCCGATGGGGGGATCGGTGCACACGAGATCCTGCGTCCCTTCGTGCCGGGCACGGCCAACAATTCGTCGGGGACGGCGAGTCCGAACGTCACCGGTGAGAACCAGATGGCGAGTGCGTTCTTCCGGTGGGCTCCGCCGCGTTCGGGGCTGGAAGTCTACGGAGAGATCTACCGCGAGGATTGGGCGGCCGACCTGCGCGAGCTGCTGCAGAAGCCGGACGATCTCGCGGCGGTGCTGCTCGGCGTCGGTTATGCATCGCGCGTCGACGCGGACGCGGTCCGGGTCCTCCGGATCGAGGTCGTGAACGGGGAGCTTTCGGCGCAGGAGCGCGGCTCGCGCGGATTGACCACGCCGATCGCGCCGTACACGCATCCGCAGGTCTCGCAGGGCCACTCGGTGAACGGCCGGATCCTGGGGATCGAGGAGGCGTTCACGGGTGCCGGGACGCGCGTGAGCCTCGATCGCTATGATCGTGCGGGGCGCCGCACGATCAGCTTCAGCCGCCAGGTGCGTGCGGCGTGGCTGGGAAGTCGCCCCGATGTGATGCTCAGCCTGCGCTACGAGCAGCTCCGCTTCGGTCCCTCGCGGGACCTGAGCTTCACGATCCAGCCGACGTACGAGCTCAACCGCGACGGGGTCGTCGGCAAGAGCGCGTTCAATCTCGCGCTCGGGTTCGGCGTGAACGGGTTCCGCTGAGGCGCTTCGCCGCCGATGGATCCGCGCGGCGACGGCTGCTCCCGCGCCGGATCAGCGCCGGATCAGCGAGACGATGATGCTCGTGAGCGAAAGGGCGGCGCCGGCGATGAACGTACTGTTGCGGTCGAACCAGGAGCGCTTGCCCACGTAGAGCTGGTCGTCGGACCGCAGGTCGGTCCCGACGAAGAGGCTCTCGATCGGCGCATTCTCGCGGAGCGTCTTGCCGTTGCGGACGATGCGGATGCGCCGCAGATCGCCCTCCGGGCCCGCCCCACCGGCGAGCGCGACGGCGCCGGCGAATGAGAGCGTGGGGTCGAGCAGCACCGCGCCGGGCTTGGTCACTTCGCCGAACACGAAGACCCGACGCTGCGGGAGCAGGATGATCGAGGTGGTCTTGAGCTGCGCGGTGTACCGGGTGAGCAGTGAATCCCGGAGGTCGCGCCAGAGGATCCCCGCGCCGCGCACGCGGCCGAGCATCGGCAGCGTCATCATCCCGTACTCGTCCACCTGGAAGGAGCCACTGAGCTCCTTCTCGCGCCAGATCGTGACCTTGAGCACGTCGCCGGGTCCGAGCACGAACGCATCGAGTGCGATCTCGGTGGATCCGGCGCCGACGCCACCGGCGGTGGACTGCGCCCGGACGGGGGTCGCGACCGCGGCGACGGCGCTCAACCCCAGAGCGAGGAGTGTGCGGCGGAGGAGGCGTGGATGGAGACGGAGGGGGAACATATCCTGAAAGGCTAACGTGCCGTGACGTACAGTGCCAGCGTTTCCCACGGGCGGCACCGCCGCGCGCGCTCGGAACTCAGCGGGCGGCGATGGCCGAACGGTACACGGCCGCGGTCTCGGCGGCGCAGCGTCCCCACGAGAAGCGTCCGGCCTGTCGCTGCCCGCGCTCGCGCATCCCGGCGCGGCGCTCCGGGTCGTCCAGCACCCGCGTGATCGCGGCCGCGAAGGCCTCGGGGTCGCTCGTGTCGCAGTACTCGGCGGCGTCGCCGCCGACCTCGGGGAGCGACGACCCCGCGCTGCACACCACCGGGCAGCCGCAGCGCATCGCTTCGAGCACGGGGAGTCCGAACCCCTCGTAGGAGGCAGGGACCACGAGCGCCGAGGCATCGCGATAGAGCGCGGGGAGCAACGTGTCGTCGTGCCCGACGTGGCGGATCGCGTTCACCGGGAGGCCGAGCGCGCGGACCGCGTCGGCGTCCTGCGGGGTCCAGGGCGCGCCGCCGAAGAGCACGAGGCGGTGCGACTCGAGCAGGCGGGGTTCCACGCGCAGCGCCTGCAGGAGCCCGTCGAAGTTCTTGTGCGCCCCACGCTGGCCGACACAGAGCAGGTAGGGTTCGGCGCAGACGCGCGGGACGGTCGGCGGGGCCGGTTCGAGTCCTGCGGCGAGCGGCACCACCGAGACGCGTGCCGGATCGACGGGCACGACGTCCAGCAGATCGCGGCGCGTGGACTCCGAGATGCAGAGCACGCGATCGGCGTCGAGGACGGCGGCACGCTTCCGCGCCACGAGCGCGCGTTCCTCGGGGAAGTACGACGGGAACCGCTCATGGATCATGTCGTACACCGTGAGCACGGTCGGGCAGCGGGCGGTGACCGGGCGCGCGGCGTAGTACGTGCGGTGCAGGATGGCCGGCGACCGCCGGGCCAGCTGTCGCTCGGTGAGCCGATCGTCGAGTGCCTGCCAGAGCGGTGCGAGTCGGCGATAGTGCGGGACGCGCCACCCGTGCACGAGTCGCGCGTCGAGTGTCCGCAGGTGATCGTTCACGTGGGCGAACGCCAGCACTTCGACCTCCCAGGATGTATCTTGGGAGAGTTGTCGCGCCAACTCGGTGAAATACCTGGAGATGCCCCCGAACTGCTGCTTCGAGAAGATCTGGTGATCGAACACCACGCGTCGGACGGGATCCACCTCGTGACGGCTCATTCAGGTCGGGCGTCCGATCGGAAAGAATGGGGGACGGCAGGCGGGTGACGAACCTCGGAAAGATATACGCGTTGCTGGATCGGTCGGAGCGCCGACAGGGGTCGGTCCTGCTCGTCCTGCTGACGATCGGCATGCTGCTGGAGACCATCGGTGTCGGGCTCGTGATCCCGGCGATGGTCGTCCTCACGCAGGGGGACCTGGCGACGCGGTTCCCGGCGCTGCGTCCGGCCCTGCACCTGATCGGCGATCCGGCCCCGCTGGCGCTCATCGGCTGGGGGATGGCGCTGCTGGTCGCGGTGTATCTGCTCAAGGCGATCTACCTCGACATCCTCATGCGCCGGCAGGCGCGTTTCGCCTTCGCGTTGCAGGCGACGCTTTCGACGCGGCTCTTCCGCATCTACCTCCGGCAGCCGTACCACTTCCATCTGCGGCGCAACTCGGCGGAGCTGATCAGCACCGCGATGACGGAAGTGAACGTCTTCACCTATCACTGCACCATCCCCGCGCTGCAGCTGCTCTCGGAAGGGCTCGTGCTGTTCGGGCTGGTCGTGCTGCTGCTGATCGTGGAGCCCGTCGGCACCGTCGTGGCGGCCGCGGTGATCGGGCTCGGGGCCTGGTCGGTGTACCACACCACGCGTGCGCGCACCCGCGCGTTCGGCGAAGCGCGGCAGGAACACGAGCAGAAGCGCATGCAGTGGCTGCAGCAGGGACTCGGTGCGGTGAAGGAGGTGCTGCTGCTCGGGCGCGAGCAGGAGTTCCTGGAGACGTACGAGCGCTACAGCGACGTCAGCGCGCGCGCGCTCGAGTTCGGCTACGCACAGTCGCAGCTCCCGCGGCTCTGGATCGAGCTGCTCGCGGTGACCGGACTCGCGGCGGTCGTCTTCACGATGATCGTGGCCGGCCGCGGGATGCCGGAGATCCTCGCCACGCTGGCGTTCTTCGGTGCGGTCGCGTTCCGGCTCACCCCGTCGATCAATCGCGTGCTGGTGGCCATCCAGTCGCTCCGCTACAGCCAGCCGGTGATCGAACTGCTGGACCGCGAACTGCGACTCCCGGTGCTGGAGACGCCGCCCTCGGTGACGCCGGTCCCCTTCCGCGAGACGATCCGGCTCGACGCGGTGACCTTCACGTATCCCGGTGCGAGCGAGCCGGCGTTGCGCGATCTCTCGCTCACGATCCGGCGCGGCGAGTCGGTTGGGTTCATCGGCACGAGTGGAGCGGGGAAGAGCACGATCATCGATGTGATCCTCGGGCTGCTCACCCCCGACTCCGGACGGGTGCTCGTGGACGGCCTCGATGTGCGGGCCGATCCCCGCGGGTGGCATCATCAGATCGGGTACGTCCCGCAGGGGCTCTATCTGAGCGACGACACGATCCTGCGGAACGTCGCCTTCGGCGTGCCTGATGCGGCGATCGACCACGCGGCCGTGGCGCGCGCGATCCGCGCGGCGCAGCTCGAGAGCTTCATCGCCTCGCTGCCGGGCGGACTGCAGACCGTGGTCGGGGAGCGCGGTGTCCGTCTCTCGGGCGGTCAGCTGCAGCGCATCGGGATCGCGCGCGCGCTCTATCACGACCCGGCCGTGCTCGTGCTCGACGAGGCCACGAGTGCGCTCGACAGCGAGACGGAGCGTGGGGTGATGACCGCGGTGGATGCGCTGCGTGGCCAGAAGACGTTGCTGATCGTCGCGCATCGCCAATCGACGGTCGATCACTGCGACCGGATCCTGCGGATCGACGACGGCCGAGCGACCCTCGAGCAGGCGCGATGACGCCGGGCACGGGCACGCGATGGGCCGTGCTGATGGCGTGTCACGACCGTCGCGACACGACGCTCGCCTCGCTCGATCATCTCGCGGCCTGTCATCGCCCTGACGGCGTGACGCTCGACGTCATCCTCGTGGATGACGGAAGCACCGACGGCACGGCAGCGGCGGTCGCGGCGCGGCACCCCGCGGTGACGATCCTGCCGGCCGACGGCACGCTGTTCTGGGGCCGTGCCATGCATCGGGCCTTCGCGCACGCGATGGCGTCCGGTTACGACGGATACCTCTGGCTGAACGACGACACCATGCTCGCGCCCGACGCCCTGGTGTTGATCGCGCGCACGGACGCCACGGTGCGGTCCACCGACGGCGCGGCCGGGATCATCGTGGGGACGGTGATTGATCCCGAGAGCGGCGAGCTGACCTTCGGCGGCGGCGAACTCACCGGCGCGAACCGCTGGCTCACGGTGCGGCTCATCGCGCCGGGCGCCGCGCCACGGCGTTGCACGATGCTGCAGGGGAACTGTCTGTTCGTGCCGTCGGAGATCGCGTCGCGCGTGGGCAACATCGATCCGGTGTACGAGCACGGGCTCGGCGACTACGACTACGGTCTGCGCGCCCGTGCCCTCGGGGTGCAGCTCTGGGTGGCGCCGGGGATCGTCGGGACGAGTCGGCGCCATCGGTTCGTCGACCACGATCGGCTCCCGCTCCGTGCGCGGCTCGGCCGCTTCACCGCGCGCCAGATGCTCCCGCCGCGGTCGTGGGCGCACTTCTGTCGGCGCTGGAGCGGCGCGCTCTGGCCCGTGGTCTGGGGCTGGCCGTACGCCAAGGTGATCGTCGCGCCCTGGGTCCGCCGTCTGCTGGGTCGTACCAACGCGCAGCGTCCCGTCGCCACGCGCGACCCGCACGCCTAGGGTTCGCGGAGGCCGGCGATGAGGGCATCGCGCCGCGCCCGATCGCCCTGCAGCGTGTAGCGGAGCAGATGCACGAATCGCGTGGGGAGGAACCACGCCGCGAACGCCATCCGCCAGAGCGGCGTGTAGTGCGTGGCGACGAACCGTCGCCGATTCCGGTCGCGCAGACGGATCTGCATCGGCGACGGCTCCGCGCCCTCGGGTGGCACCTTGTGCAGCAACCGTGCGGCGGGCACCACGCCGAGTCGCCATCCGGCCTGACGGAGACGGTACCCGAGTTCGACATCCTCCATGTAGGCGAAGTACTCGCCGACGAAGAGCGCGCCGTCGATCGCGGCGGGACGGATCAGGAGACAGCACCCGCTGAGGAACTCGCACTCGCGGACGGTCGGGGCATCGCCCTGCGTCGGCGCGTCGGCATGCATCCCCATCGCCTTCAGCTTGGAGAAGCGACCCGCGGCGAACCACGAGCGGGACGGATCATCGTACCGCGCGATGGAGGGCGAGAGCATCGCGACATCAGGACGCGCCTCGAGCGCGGCCAGCAGCGAGCGCACGCAGTCCGGGGCGAACACGGTGTCGTTGTTCACGACGAGCACCCACTCGGCGTGCCGCTCCATGGCCCACTGCCAGCCGACGTTGTTCCCGCCGGCGTAGCCGAGGTTGGCGCCCGTCTGCAGGTAGGCGTACTGCGGATAGCGCACACGGAGGGCGTCGCCGCTGCCGTCGGCGGAGGCGTTGTCGATCACGCAGACGTCGAGCGCGACACCCGTCTGCAGCGCGAGTGAGTCGAGGCACTCGGCGGTGTCGCGCTCGTTGTTCCAGTTCAGGACGAGCACGGTGACGCGAGCGGTCATGACGCGGCCGCGGCGAGGAGGATCCGTTCCACCGATGCGGCGGTGCGATCCCAGGTGAAGCGTGCCGCGTTGACCGTTCCACGGCGGATCCGCTCGTCGTGGAACGTGGCATCGCCGAGCAGTCGTTCGACCGCATCGCGCATCGCCGGGATGTCGTCAGGATCACAGAGGATCGCCGCGTCGCCCGCCACGTCGGGAATGCTCGTCGTGTTGGCCGCCACGACAGGCACGCCGCACGCCATGGCCTCGAGCACCGGCATGCCGAACCCCTCGAAGCGCGAGGGGAAGAGCAGCACCGAGGCGCCGCGATACAGTCCGACGAGTGTCGCGTCGTCGAGGAAGGGGATATCGACGATCCGGTCGGCGACGCCGAGTGCTGCGGCCTCGTCGAGCACCTGCTGCCACTCGGGGAAGTGCTCTCCCGCGACGGCGAGACGGAGCGCGGGGTGCGCATCGTGGAGCGCGGCGAGGACCCGTACGGCCGCCGTCAGATTCTTGTGGGGCTTCCGGTTGGCGACGCACAGCAGGTACGGCGAGGTGAGTCCGGCGGGCAGGGTGCCGACCGGTCCCGGAGTGAACTGCTCCCCGACCCCGCAGGGCACGACCTCGATGCGTCCGGCGATGCGAAGGTCGAGCGCGGCGAGATCGGCGCGCGTGTACTCGGCGTCGGTGATCACCGCAAACGCACGCCGCGTGACGGTGCGCAGCAACCGTCGCAGCACGGCGCGCTTGACCGGGCCCGCCGCGCCGGGGACACGCAGATGGATGAGATCGTGCACCGTGACGACGCTCGGGAGCCCGGGGTCGCGCAGCGGCGCGTCCCAGTGCGGGAACCAGAGCACCGACTCGCGCGGGAGTTCGGCGGCGAGCCGCGGCCAGTCGAGTTGCGACTGCGGCGAGTAGCGGCCGCCGGCGAGTGGCGCGATCCGCACCGCATCGGCGATCCCCGCGGCGCTCACGAACGCGCCGAGTTCATCCGGGTCGCCGGCCAGGACGATCGCGTGAAAGGCCGCCCGTCGCGCGAGCCGCTGCGTCACCTCGCGCGTGTAGCGCCCGATCCCCGATCCCCACAGCGCACGCGCATCGATGACCAGCGTGCGGTTCGCGCGTGCCGTCACAGCGGTGCGAGCCCCGACCGCGCGGTGCGTCGTGCGCACTCCGCGAGCACCTCGGCGCCGACGAAGAGGCACGCCTCGTCGGGAGCGAAACGCGGCGAATGCGCCGCGGTCGGCTCGCCTCCGGGCTCTCGTGCGCCGACGCGCAGGAAGCACCCCGGGATCCGCTCCTGATAGAAGGCGAAGTCCTCGCCGCCCATGTTCGTGGTGCCGAGTGGCACGACGGCGTCGGCACCGAGGACCGCGCGCGCGGCATCGGCCGCGATCGCCGCCGCACGCGCGTCGTTGACCACCGGCGGCGTCCCACCGCTGAAGGTCACGGCGGCGGTGAGTCCATGCGTCCGCGCCACCGACTCGGCGATATGCCGCACCTCGCGGGTGAGCAGCGCGCGCGCGTCGGCGGTGGTGGCGCGCACCGTGCCCGAGAGGACCGCCGACTCGGGGATGATGTTCGCTGCCGTTCCGGCGTGGATGGTGCCGACCGTGACCACGCCGGGGAGCGCGGGATCGAGCCGCCGAGACACGATCGTCTGCAACGCCATGATCAGCGCCGCCGCCCCGACGACGGGATCGGCCGACTCCTGCGGCCGTGCCCCATGCGCGCCGGCACCGTGCAGCGTGATGTCGAAGGAATCGGTGCTCGCCGCGAGCGGTCCCGCCTGCGCCACGAGCTGGCCGACGGTGAAGCGGCGATCCACGTGCGCGCCGAAGATCATCGCCACGCCGTCGAGGGCGCCGCTCTCGAGCACGGCGCTCGCCCCTTCGCCGACCTCTTCAGCGGGCTGCAGCACGATCCGCACCTCGCCCGCGGCCGGGGTGCGCGCGAGCAGCAGCGCGGCGCCCACGGCCCAGGACGCGTGGATGTCGTGGCCGCAGGCGTGCATCACGCCGCTCGCGGTCGAGGCGAAGGGGAGTCCCGTCGCCTCGGTGATCGGGAGCGCGTCGATGTCGCCACGGATCGCGACGACCGGGGCACCGGGTTCCGTGCCGGGGATCGTCGCGACGAGTCCGGTCTTCGCGATGCGCCGAACATCGGTCACGCCGACCGCACGCAGCGCGCGCTCGAGCCGCTCCTGCGTGCGCGTCTCCTGCCAGGAGAGTTCCGGGTTCGCGTGCAGATCGCGGCGCAGCGCCGACAGCAACGCGCGATCGTCCGCGGTGAGCGCGGTGAACGCAGTGAACGCGCCGCTCACTACGCCAGCTCCTCGCGGCGCACGGTGATCGCGTCGATCATCGCGCGATCGACCTCGACGCCGATCCCCGACGCGTCGAGCGGGACGGTGACCATGCCGTTCTTCATGGTCCACTCCGGGTTCACGATGTCGCGCGCCCAGTAGCGCGCGCTCGGACTCACGTCGCCCGGCATGGTGAAGTTCGGGAGCGAGGCGAGCGCCACGTTGTAGGCGCGCCCGATGCCGCTCTCGAGCATCCCGCCGCACCACACGGGGATCCCTTCGGACTGGCACAGATCGTGGATGGCCAGCGACTGCGCGAACCCGCCCACCCGCCCGGCCTTGATGTTGATGATGCGGCCGCTCTTGAGCGTGACCATGTCCTGCGCGCGGTCGAGCGAGGTGATCGACTCGTCGAGGCAGATCGGCGTGCGCAGCTTCCGCTGCAGTGCGGCGTGCCGCACGAGGTCGTCGTGCGCCAGCGGCTGCTCGATCATCATGAGCTCGAGTTCGTCGAGCTGGGCCAGATGATCGGCGTCGTCGAGCGAGTAGGCGTTGTTGGCGTCGGCCATGAGATGCGCCTCGCTCCCGAGCGCCTGGCGCACGGCGCGGAGCCAGGTCACATCATGCCCCGGCTCGATCTTGATCTTCACCTTCCGGTACCCTTCGGCCAGCGAGGCGCGCACCTTCTCGATGAGTGCCTCGGGGCTGGACTGGATCCCGAGCGAGATCCCGGTGGCGATCTCGGTGCGCGTGCCGCCGATGAACCGCGCGAGCGGCTGTGCGGCGAGCGTCGCGGCGAGTCCCCAGCACCCCATCTCGACACCGGCCTTGGCCATCCGGTGCTCGCGGAAGTCGCGCTCGAGCACTTCGTGCAGCTCGCCCGGGTGACCGATCTCGCGTCCCAGCACGCGCGGGGCGACCCACTGCGCGATCACCATCCACGCCGTGTCGATGGTCTCGCTCGAATAGTTGGGAGCCTCACCGGCGACGCATTCGCTCCATGCACTGGCCCCCGAGGCGTCGTGCAGCTCGAGCAGCATGATGCGGCGGTCCTGGACCACGCCGGAGGAGATGCGGAACGGTTCCTTGAGGGCGAGCCGGATCTCGCGCAGGGTGATGCGATCGACACGCATGCTCAGGTACTCCGCGTCAGGAGATAGGTGGCGTCGGCGGCCCGGTCGGGGATGAAGGCCGTGACGCGGTATCCTGTGGAGAGATAGTGCAGGAAGGCACGTCGCGCCGCGGTGCGCCACGTGCGCGCCCGCTCGAGATCGTGGTCCAAGAGGTGATGATAGTCGGTGGGGATGCGGACGGCGACGCGATCGCTCCCCGGGAGCGGTTCCTCGGGTTCGGGACAGCTCCCGGGCGGACCGGCGACGACCGGGACGCCGCGCAGCAGCGCGGGATCGTCCGGCAGGCGCGCCGGCTCGGTGCTGACCCTCCACGACGCCACGAACCGGTCCGTGCCCAACGCTCCGTGCACGCGGCTCCCCGTCTGAGTGCCGTACATGTCGGGGACGAACTCGTGCACCCCGGCGCCGAGTAGATTGAGGTTCAGGTGCGCGTTGCGGGCGACGAAGGGGTCGAAGGTCCAGTACATGACCTCCACCCCACGGGCGCGGCACTCGGCGCGTTGCCAGTGCTTGAGGGCCTCGCCGAGTCGTCGTCCCTGGGCCTCGGGGCGGACGGCGAGCATGTCGGACCAGTGGGCGAGGGCGCCGTCGCGCGGGCCGGTGAGGCCGAAGACGAAGCCGACCATGCGCCCCGACGCGTCGAAGGCACCGCCGGTGATGCCCCCGAGCTTTGGCCCGACCAGCAGGATGGCGGCGGGGACGCGCTCAGTGAACCCTTCGCCCCAGGTCTCCTCCTGGATGCGGACCGCTTCGGCGCGTTCGGCGTGCGACCCGAGGTGGCGGATCGTGTAGCCGGGCGGCGTGGGGACGAAAGGGACGTCGGACATGCGCGGGCGGCGGGCGGTGGCGGGGAGGCGGGTCCGGCGCGTCGTGCGAACGCCTTGCGAGCGTCGCGCCGGAGTCGCACATTGTACGCAGTATTGTATACAAAACTGTTCCGGGAGCCTCCCATGCGCAAGCTGGTCGCCGTCCTGTCCGCTCTGCCCGTCCTGCTTCTCGCTGCCGCCTGCTCGGTGAACATCTCGCGCGGCACGGCCACCGCTCCCGGTCCTGCTCAGGCCGCGGGCGAGCTCGATCTCGTGATCGGCAACGGCCGGATCGTGGACGGCACCGGGAACGCCTGGTTCTGGGGCGACGTCGGGGTGCGCGGCGACCGGATCGTGCGCATCGCGCCGCGCGGGGCGCTCGCGTCGAGTCCGGCCCGGCGGCGCATCGACGCCCGCGGACAGGTCGTCGCGCCGGGGTTCATCGACATCCAGGCGCAGTCGTACGACGACTACATGACCGGCAACGGCCGCGCCCTCTCGATGATCGTGCAGGGGATCACCACCGCCATCCTCGGCGAGGGCGACACCCCGGCGCCGGTGAACGACAAGCTGATGGCGCTCATCACCGACAGCGCGAGCCGTCGCCTCGCCCCACGCTTCATGGGTGAGCACGGCTTCGGCCAGTGGCTCGACTTCATGGTCGCCCGCGGGGCCTCGCAGAACCTCGGCTCCTTCCTCGGCTCGGGCACCGTGCGGGCGTGGAGCAAGGGGGCCGAGATGGGCCCCTTCACGCCGGCGCAGCGCGACAGCTCGATGGCGATGGTGCGCCGCGCCATGCAGGACGGCGCCTTCGGCGTGGCGAGCGCCCTGATGTACCCGCCCGACAACTACAATACCACGGAAGATCTGATCAACTCCGCCAAGGCCATGGCCCCGTTCGGTGGCGTGTACATCACGCACATGCGCAACGAGGGGGACCATCTGCTGGAGTCGGTGGATGAAGCCATCCGGATCGGCCGCGAGGGTGGGGTCGCGACGGAGATCTATCATCTCAAGGCCGCCGGCATGCGGAACTGGGACAAGATCCCGCAGACCATCGCGCGCATCGAAGCGGCGCGCGCGGCCGGTCAGGATGTGCAGGCCGACATGTACCTGTACATCGCCGGGGCGAACAACTTCGCGAGCTGCATCGCGCCGCAGTACGCGGCCGACGGAAAGCTGTTGCAGAACCTCCGCGACCCGAAGATCCGCGAGCAGGTGAAGGCCGATCTGCAGCGCGAGATCCCGGGGTTCGAGAACAGCTGTCTCGAAGCGCCGCAGAACGTGATGGTCGTGGGCTTCACCATGCCCGAGCTCAAGCAGTACGAGGGGAAGCGCATCACCGAGATCGCCGCGGCGATGGGCAAACACTGGACCGATGCGCTGATCGACCTGAACCTCGCGGAGGAGGGGCGGCTCGGCGAGATCCTCTTCCGGATGAGCGAGGACAACGTGAAGCTGCAGATCAAGCAGCCGTGGATGAAGTTCGGCACCGATGCCGGCGCCTACGATCCGGCGACCGCGACGGGGATGACGCATCCGCGCGCCTACGGCAACTTCCCGCGCCTCTTCGGCAAGTATGTGCGCGAGGAGAAGGTGATCCCGCTCGAGGAGGCGGTGCGCAAGGCGACCTCGGCGGTCGCCACGCGGTTGTCGATCGGAGACCGCGGGCTCATCAAGGAAGGGATGAAGGCCGATCTCGTGGTGTTCGATCCCGAGACGATCGCCGACAAGGCGACCTTCGAGAAGCCGCATCAGCTGTCCGTCGGCGTCAACACCGTGGTCGTGAACGGCGTCGAGGTACTCCGCGACGGCGCGCACACCGGTGCCAAGCCGGGGCAGGTGGTGCGCGGACCGGGATGGACGGGCTGGACCACCCCCAAGTGAGCGGACGGAGCGGATCGTGAGTCCACGACACAGCACGAGGCCGCGGCCGACCGCGGTGTACGAGCGTCTGCGCGACCTGATCGTGCAGGGACGACTCTCGCCCGGCACGCGGCTCGTCGAACTCGAGCTCGCCGAACGACTCGGCGTGAGCCGTACGCCGCTGCGGGCCGCACTGGAGCGCCTGCGCCAGGAAGGCTATGTGCAGGGCGAACGCACCGCGCGGCAGCTGCGCCTGGTGGTCGCGCCCCTGACCGCGGCCGATGCGCACGAGCTCTTCATCCTGGTCGGCGCGATCGAGGGAGAGGCCGCCGAGCGCGCGGCGCAGTTGCCACCAGCGGAACGCAAGGCACTGGCCGAGTCGCTGCGCGAAGTGAACGCGGAATTCGCCGCGGCCGCGGCCGTGAAGCGCCCCGATCACGCGGCGCTCTTCCAACTCGATCATCGTTTCCATGCGCTCTACGTGCATCACTCCGCCGGGCCACGGCTGCGCGCGCTGCACGATGCCGTCAAGCCGCAGGCCGAACGCTACGAGCGACTGTACGTGACGTTGCTGGCCACCGCGATCGGTGATTCGGTGAAGGAGCACCAGCGGATCGTCGCCGCCATCCGGAACGGCGAGCCCGCGAAGGCGCGTGAGGCCACGCGCACCAACTGGGCCAATGCCGCTGAACGACTGACCCGAGTGATCGCGACCACCGGACAACGTGGTGACTGGTAGCATGCAGGAGCCCCGCGGGAATCCGCTCTACGCCCTCGACGCCGACCTGCAGCGGACCCTGCGTGGCACCACCATGCAGTCCTCGCCAGCGCTCCAGGAGATCGGCCGCGCCTTCAACTGGTGGGGCGGCGATGGCGTGATCTACTACACGCTGCTCGTCCTCATCGCCGGACGCGCCCTCAAGCGCCGCGGGATGGCGGAGTTCGGACTGCGCGGCGCCGAAGGGATCACGATCGCGAGCAGCATCAGCGCCATCATCAAGGGTGCGGCCGGGCGATCGCGCCCCTTCGTGGCACCTCAAGAGCCCTGGCACTGGTCGTTCCTGCACGGCTGGAGCGACGCGCACTACTTCTCGATGCCGTCCGGCCATACGACGGCGACCTTCGGCTTCACCGCCGCGGTATGTTTCACGGTGTTGGCCCGACAGACCGCGCTGCTGCGGTGGTCGGCGACCACGCTCTTCTTCGCCGCCGCGTTCCTGGTGGCCTTCGCGCGCATGTACACCGATCAGCATTGGTTCAGCGACGTGATGGTCGGTGCGGCGATCGGCATCGGTACCGGGGTGTGGCTGGCCCGGTTGCACGCCCGCCATCCGAACTCGCGGTTCGATCGATTCATGCTCGGCGCCACTCTCGAGGTTCCCTGATGTCCATTCGCCGGCGCTGGTCGGTCTCGCTCGCGTTGATGCTCTCGGCGCTCGCGCCGTGCGCGGTGCCGCGTGCGGCGATCGCGCAGAGCGTGTCGCACGACAGCTCGCTCTTCCGTGGGAGCGATGCCGCATTGCTCGGCGTCACCACCGCCGGCGCGGTGCTGCTCTTCCAGCGCGACCAGGCCATCACGAACTGGTTCCGGCAGTCGTCGCTGCAGCAGAGCGGTGCGCTCAGGAACACGCTCACCGGCGCGCGGCTCTTCGGTGATCCGGGATCGCTCGCGATCAGTGGCGCGATGTGGGCCGGCGGCCGGATCTTCAATGACGCGAACACCGCGCACGACGGGCAGATGGCGTTCGAGGCGGTGGCGCTGAGCAGCGTCGTGACCTTCGTGGTGAAGGGGATGGCCGGACGTGCGCGTCCGTACGCCGACTCCACGAACGCGCGCAACTTCGCGCTCGGGCGCGGACTCCGTGGTGACGGCGCGTATCAGTCCTTCCCCTCGGGCCACACCACGGCGGCCTTCGCCTTCGCGTCGGCGATCACCGCCAGCGTATCGCGGCGCTCACCGCGCGATGCGCGGATCATCGGGCCGTTGCTGTACACCGCCGCCGCACTCACCGGTGTCTCGCGCATCTACGACCACAAGCACTGGGCGAGCGATGTGCTGCTCGGTGCCGGGATCGGCACCGTCGGCGGACTGATGACGGTGCGCTGGCACGACCGCCACCCGTGAACGGGATCTTCATCATCGCCGAGCTCGACGGCCCGGTGGCCGCGCGGGTGAAGGCGCTGCAGGAGCGGTTCGATCCCAAGATGGCGCGCGAGGCGCCGCCGCACATCACCATGCTCGGCTCCTCAGGCGTGGGGCCGATCGCCCCCGATACGCCGATCGCGGAACTCAAGCGGTTGCTCGAGCCGATCGCCGCCGAGAGTGCGCCGCTGGAACTCACCTTCGGCCCACCGGTGCGATTCCTCCAGCGCGAGATCGTGGTGCTCCCGCTCGATCCGCACGGGCCGATCCGCACGCTGCACGAGAAGCTCGCGACGAGTGGCGTGCGCTGCGCGCAGGCGCGCTACCCCTTCACCCCGCACTGCACGCTGAGCTTCTACCCGACCATCACCCCGGAATCGCTCCGGCCGATGCTCGCGGTCCGTGAGCGCGAACCGTTCACCATGCACACGTTGCGCGTGTACCACACCCGCGATCCGCAGCCGCCGCGTCTCCTCTTCGATCTCACGCTCACCGGGTGAGCACGCGAACGGGGCCGACCTCGCGGTCGGCCCCGTTCGACATCACCCCGCGGGATCAGAGCGCCTTCTTGATGGCCGCGTCGAGATCCTGCTTCCCGCCGAGTCCGGTGTAGACGATCTTCCCGGCCTTGTTGATCACCACCACGAAACTCGTCGCGGGCACGTCGTACGCATCGATCGCGACGCCCTTGCGATCATACAGTTGCGTGCCGGCGAGTCCATGCTTGGCGACGTAGCGCTTCACGAGCTCGGGCGACTGGTTGACGCTCACCGAGACCCCGACGAACTGCACCTTGCCCGCGTACTTCTTCTGCGCGGCGAGCATCGTGGGCTCGAGCTCCTTGCAGTTCTCGCACCAGGTGGCCCAGAACTCGATCACCGTCGGCCCCTTGGCGACGATCGCGCCGAGGTCGGCGGGCTGCCCGTCGAGCCCCTGGAGGATCCCGCCCGGCGCCTTGCTCCCGACGGGGATCCCCGACTCCTGTGCCGAGAGCGCCGAAGCGGCGACGACGAACACGAGCGCGGCCGCACCGCGCAGCGACTTGATCAGATCCACAACTCACCTGCTTTGAGAAGGTAGTATTCCGCCACACCCACCATGATGATGGCGAACGCACGCTTGACCCAGAGCATCCAGGCACCGGCGCGCGGGAGTTTGGCGATCGATCCCGACGAGAGTCCGACGACCACCAGCAACGTGCACATCCCCAGCGAGAACGCGAACAGATAGATGAACCCCAGCACCGCCGACTTGGTGGTGGTCACCCAGGTCAGCACCGCCGCCATCACCGGCGCCGAACAGGGCGCCGCCACCAATCCGCTCACCGCACCCATCGTGAGCGCCCCGGCGATGCGCCCGCCCTCACCGGCGTTCGCGGCCCGCTGCATGATCGAGGATGGCAACCGCACGGGGATCACGTCGAGCATCCCGAGCGCGGCCACGATCAGGAGGTTCGCCATCCCGAAATAGAGCCACGGGTTGCTGCTCACGCTCCCGAAGAGTGTACCCGAGAGACCGGCGAAAAGTCCCAGCGCGGAGTACACGACGCTGAGCCCCAGGACATAACTGAGTGTCAGCGCGACGGTACGGCCGCGCGTGGGCGGGGCCCCCACCGAGGATCCCCCCACGATCGCTGCCGTGATCGGGATCATGGGGTAGACGCACGGGGTGAGACTCGTGAGCATCCCCGCCAGGAAGAGCAGCGGGATGGCGCTCACGGGACTTCCCGAGAGTCGATCGGCGATATGGGTGAAATCCATCGGGTCAGGGCCTCCTGCTCAAGTAATGCTCGTAATCGGCAGGAGTTCCCCACCCCACATACTCGCGGACCTCGAGCACGCCGGTGCGCGTGCCGAGGGTGATGGCGTCGTTCATCACTTCGTCCACGTAGAACTCGCCGCGCACGCGGCGATCGAGCTCCACGTTCCGGTGCGCCGCCCGGAGGAAATCGCCGGCGCGCCGGAAGCTGAAGGTGCCGACGACCGCGTGATCGTCGAGTGGCGTGTCACTGATCGGGACCTTCACCGAGACGCGGCGGACGACGCCGTCGGTGCCGACATCGACCCAGCCGTACATCCACGGGTCCTGCAGCACGGCAGGATTGCCGCGGAAGGTCCAGATGAGGGCATCGATCCCCGGCTGGGACCACAACGGCCCATCGGAGACGCGATGCACGGCGGCATCGCAGGGGCCGATCGTGAGCTCGTCGTCCTCCCTGAGCCACGGTTCGGCGAGCAGGCAGGTCGCGGCCTGTCCGGCCGTCAGTGCCGGGACCGGCACGATCTCGCAGTGCTCGAAGGCGAGTCGCAGCGTCTCCTCGAGCGGTGACTGCTCGAGATGCTCGGTGCGGCAGCAGAAGATGTACAGCTCCGCCTCGGGAAGCGCGCGCGCGGCGCGCACGACCATCGGCTCGCCGTCGACGGGCAGCAACGGCTTCGGCGTCTGATAGCCGGCAGCGGTGAAGCGCGCTCCCGCTCCGGCCGCCGGGATGAGGTTCACGCGACGGCTCAACGCTCCGCTCCGGTGCCGAGCGCGACGGTGGCCCGCCGAGCATGCATGTCCCCGGCGATCGCCCAGATCGAGATGGTGCGCACCGGAACGACGAGCGGATCGAAGGGTTCGAGCAGCGGCTGCAGCTCGGGCGCTTCAGCAGGAAGCGCGAACGATCCGATGGTGAAGTGCGGATGCCAGTGCGTGCCGACCCACGGCGCGCCGTAGGCCCGCGCGCTGGCGGCGGCCACCGGATCGGTGATCCGCCGGGCCAGGATCTCCGCCGCATCGACATCGCGGAAGGGCGCGACGATCTCCGCGACGGCGAGCTGCAGCGCGTGCAGCGCGGACGAGGGTTCGACCCCGATCGTCACCGTGGTGCCACCCGTCGCGGGATCGTGATTGAACACCACGAGCGAGCGGCACTCGACGGTGAAGGGCGCGATGGTGGCGAGACGATCGGTGAGCGCGGGGAGCCAGAGGTCCGGATCGGCATATCGTCCGGCCATCAGCGTCGCGTGCACCGGATGCGACACATACGGCGCGGTGGGCCAGTGCACGGAGGCCATCGCCTTGCGCGACGACACCAGCGCGTCGAGCGCCGGCGAGGGATCGACGAAGCAGCCGATGCTCATGCGCGGACTCCGAGGTCGAGGATCTCTCCCATGCGTGTGGGCGAGAGATGCGGCACCACACGATCACCGATCAGGTAGCTCTCGATCGGATCGAGGTGATCGATGACGATCCGATACCAGGTCTGCGGCGGCAGGCCGAGGCGCGATCCGAGCAGGACGCGCAGCACGACGTTGTGGGTGACGACCACCGAACTCCCGGCGAGGCGCAGCAGATCGCCGATCGCCGCATCGAGTCTGCGCAGCACATCGGCGTGGGACTCGCCGTCCGGGAAGCGGGCGTCGTGTCCCTGCTGCCAGTCGCGCACGATCTCCGGGTAGCGCTCGGCGAGCTGCGCGACGGTGAGTCCCTCTGCCGCGCCGTAGTCGATCTCGGCGAGTCGCGGATCGTGCGTGACCGGGCGCTGTGGCACCAGTGCCGCAGCGGTCTCGAGCGCACGCCGCGCGGGGCTGGAGCGCACGCGCGTCCATTCGCCCGGGAGCGGCCGCACCGTCGCAGCGTCGCGGATGGAGGGATCGCGGCCCTGCCCCAGGAAGGTGCCGTCGTTGAGCGCCGTGGCGGCGTGACGCACCCAGACCACGCGCGGCAGCGAGGCGATCAGCGCGTCGAGCGCCGCACCGAACCCGGCCGCGAACTCGATCGCCAGTTCCACCGCGCGTGGGCCGTATTCCGCGGCCCCCGCACGCTTGGTCGCGAGCATGGCCAGGTATTCCGGTGCGAGATGGGCGGAGTCCGGTGCCCACTGTTCCCATGCGGCGGCGAGCGCGGCATCGGCGAGCGTCTCGTTCCGGCCGGTGAGGACCTTGGCGAGGTTCGAGAGCAGATGCTTCACCACATGCACCGCGAACTCCCCGCGGTTCCGCGGATCGAGTGCGACCTGGGACACGATCGTGGACAGCTTCCCCTCGGCGTCCCACGAGTAGGAGCGCACGCTCAACGTGCCGGCGTTGAGGTCGTGCAGATAATTCGCCACGCCGCGGCGCGCGTCGATCAGTGCCGGCGGCGCGATCGGCGGCACAGGATAAGTCTCGCGCAGCGACGGACCATAGCCGTGATCGACCCGTTCCCAGTCGAGGCAGGTGAAGGGGCTCACGAGCACATGGTGTCGGTGCGAGGCCACGTCGTAGATCATGAGATGCACGACGATCCGCTCGCCCGCGCCGAGTTTGCGCGGGCCGAAGGTATCGTTGATGCGCACCGGCACACCCGGAAGTCCGAAGGGCGCGCCGTCGAGTGCCGCGACCGCGGCGACGCAGGCGTCGAACCGTGCGCGCGTGAGCTCGGCGAGGATCACGACGACGTCGACATCCCCCGGCGTGGTGGTCGCGCCCGGCTCCCAGTAGGAACCCACGAAGCGTACGCTGCGGACCCCGTCGAGCGGGGCGAGCGCGTCGATCAGCGCCGCGCGCGCGGCGTCGCGCTGCGTGTCGTCCGGGATCGACGCGGCGGTGTGCGGCACGTCAGGGCGCTTCGTAGGCGCTGGAAGTCTGCAACCGCAGGATCTGCTGCCGCGGGTTCGCACTGTTCAGCACCGAGGACGCCGAGACCGCGAGCTCCACGTCGAGTCCGCCGATGTTGCGCTCGTTCACCCCGCCGTCCACGCACACCGTGAGTCGTTCACGTTCCGCCCAGCTGTTGATCTCGGCGATCTGGTCGCGCACGCGCGGGTCCTGCGATTGACCCGACATCCCCGGATTGGCGATCGCGAGCAGCAGCACGTGATCGATCCACGGCAGCAGCGGGCGCAGCGCTTCGGTGGACTCGGTGACGCGCAGGCAGATCCCCGGCCTCCGCTTGCCGAGCTTGATCGCCGCGAGGACCTCGGCGATCGGCTCGTCGAGATCCAGATGCACGAAGATCACATCGGCGTAGGGCAGCAGATCGGGCAACCAGCGCGACGGCGTGCGCGACATCACGTGCACGTGCACCGGTTTGTCGGGCCAGAAGGCGCGGACCACCTCGGCTCGGTTGCTCGCCGGCTCGGGGTTGTTCGGCGCGACGGTGGTATCGACGAGATCGACGTGGATGAAGTTCGGGAACACCCCGACCTTCTCCCAGATGCCGCGGATGTCCTCCACGCGGTCCACGTAGACGGCGATCCCGACCTGCTTGAAGTCGTGGAAGGAGAAGCGCCGATGCAGCGAGTAGGCGATGAGGAAGAGCGCGCCCGAGGTGACGATCCGGGACTCCTCATACGTCCACCCCATCGCGCTGAGGCGCGCCTTGAGGGTGAAGTTCAGCGCGAGGGAGAAGCCCGAGATGATGGCGAAGTAGCGGAAGGCGCGCCACCGCTTGGCCGGCGGGATCCTGAAATTGAAACGCGCGTTCAGATAGTAGGCCGCCACCACTGCGCAGGAGACGCCGAGCATGGCGGCGTAGAGGTGCTCGAGCCCCGCCCCTTCCAGCGCGCGCATGATCCCGACTTCGAGCACGAGGGAGAGCGCCCCGATGACGATGTACGACGCCAGGAACCGCGAACGGTACCAGAGCGCCGAGAGATCGGCGTCAGCCTGCGGGTGCAGGAGTCTCATGCCGCGGGGTCGCGGAGACGGGGGAAGCGCACTCGACGAATTTACTCCAAAGCGACGCGGTCGGTACATTTCGCCCGTCGCCCCGCGCGCGGATCGAGCAGGGGCGGCACACCCGGCGACTGAGCGCCGGCCCCCTGAATCGCCGTCGAGGTCGCGTGCTGAAAGGTCCGTATCGAGCGCTCCATGAGGAGAACCGGATGCGCCACGAAGGGAATGTCGTGGCCGCCCGGGCACGGTACTTCGGCGGCGGGTCGCGGAATCTCCGCTACCTGCTCGCGGGCCGATTCAGCTGGATGAACGCGTGGATCCGTCCCGAGCACCACGGCATGGAAGTCGGGTGCGGGACGGGGATCGGCCGCACCTTCATCCGCAACGAGCACTATCTCCTCACCGACTTCACCGACGCCGAGTGGCTCGACGTGAAGCATGTGGACGCGCTCCACACCCCGTTCGCCGACGAGCAGTTCGACTTCGTGGTGTCGAGCAACATGGTGCACCATGTGCCGTATCCCATGCGCTTCTTCGACGAGATGCGGCGCATCCTGAAGCCGGACGGCGTGCTGCTGATCCAGGAGGTGAACGCCTCACTGGCGATGCGCGTCCTGCTCCGCACGATGCGCCACGAGGGATACGATTTCGGTGTGGACGTCTTCGGCAACGAGATCTGCACCGACCCGGAGGACCTCTGGTCGGCGAACTGCGCCATTCCCAATCTGCTCTGGGACGACATGGCGCGATTCGAGCGCGAAGTCCCCGGCTTCCGCTGCGAGCACACGGGGTTCTCCGAGTTCCTCACCATGATCAACTCCGGGGGCGTGATCGCCAAGACGATCTACATCCCGCTCCCCGATCCGCTGCTCCGCGCCGTGGGCGCGGTGGACCACCTGCTCACCGCGATGGCGCCGCAACTCCTGGCGATGCAGCGGCAGATCGTGCTGCGTCGGACTCCCGGCGACAGTCCCACACGCGGACCCCGCCCGACGCGCTGACCGCGCGTCCGCGTTCCGCGACGAGATCGTGCACGAAGCGCGCATAGCGCGCGTCCACATACTCGGCATTCCCCGGCCTCGGCTCGATCTCGATGCACAGATCCGGACGGTTCCGCTCGAACCGCTCGCGGAATCGCTGCTGGAGATCGTCCGAGCTCCCGATCGCCTTGCGGTGATCGTTCTCGGGGTCGAACCCTGCCGGCTTCACGCCGGCGTCCAGATAGAACTCGGGGATCGGTGAGGGAAAGATGTATACACTCTGTACGCCTGCCGCACGTACGGTCTGGAGTGCGCTGTCGTAATCCTGTTCGGTTACCCGCTGAAAGGTCCAGGCGGAGCGGTTGTCGTACCCGCTGGTGCGCAGAATGCCGTAGCAGATATAGACACCGGCGAACGCCGCGATCAGCGGAAGCGCCATCCGCGAACCGCGTGCGAAGCCGCCGATCGCCACCGCAGCGAGCACCGCGACCGGTGGGACGAGGAGAAGCAGATGCGGGGGCCACCCCTTGGTGGCGAAGACCGTCAGCGCACCGCCCGCCACGAAGACCAGCGGAACGCGCTGCGTCGCGGCCCACGCGCGCAGGCGCGGCTCGATCCCCGAGGCGGGGAATCGCCGCCACGCTCCCGAAAGGAGCCAAGCTCCTGCGATGAGCGCCAGCGACTTGACCGTGAACTTCGCCAGCGCGATCACCGCCGGCACCGGCTCAGGTGGGTAGAACCGACTCGAGAAGAGGAAGAGATTCCCGAAGCTCTCCGGGAAGAGCGCGAAGTGCGCCGCGAACGCTCCGACGACGACCCACCCTGCGACGAAGAACAGCGCGAACGATTGCGCCGCGATCCCGACGACGAGCGCGAAGAGCACGAGGTACTGCTTGAGCAACGCCAGCGCGAGCACGCTCGAGACGACGAGCGCCTTCACGCCGATCCGCTTGATGTCGTGCACGACGAGCAGGTACATCGCGAAGGCGATCAGCAGATTGATCGGATGTTCCAACTGCGCCGATGCCACCCCGTTCGGCGCGCGGTTCACGAACGCATAGAAGAGCACGCCGGCGAGCACACCGATGGCATCGTCGCCGGAGAGCTTCGTGGCCACGCGCGAGAGCAACAGGGCGGTCGCCACGATCATCAGCGTGGTGATCACCCAGAGCGCCATCAGCGGATGCGCGCTCAGCAATGCGGCCTTGTAGTACAGGATCGCGAGGACCGGCTTGTTGAACAGCGTGTCGCGATAGAGCGTGAGCAACCGCTCCGGGACCTGGGCGGTCACCAGATAGAGCGGCTCATCGACGTTCATCGGGAGACGCGCCGCACCGGGCGCACGAAGCGCGAGCCCGGTCACCAGCAGGACCGCCGGGGCGATCCACGAACGACGGCGGGCGGTCAATCAGGACGCTCCGAGATGATCCGGGGAGATCGCGGACAAGCTTACGAAGGTACGGGAAATTGATAGCTTTATCAAGCGAATCCTGCCCCGCGGAACCGCGCGAACGGGGCGTTCCTCAGAGCGAAAGACGAAGACCATGGCTCCGCAGTTCATCTATGTAATGAAGGCGCTGCGCAAGGTGATCCCGCCGCAGCGCATCATCCTCGACGACATCTGGCTCTCCTTCTACCCGGGCGCCAAGATCGGCGTGCTCGGCCCCAACGGCGCCGGCAAGTCGTCGCTCCTGCGCATCATGGCCGGTGTCGATCAGGAATTCCAAGGCGAAGCCTGGGCGCACAAGGGGACGCGCATCGGCTATCTCCCGCAGGAGCCGCAGCTCGATCCCAACAAGGACGTGCTGGGCAACGTCGAGGAGGCGGTGGCCGCGCAGCGCGCCAAGCTCGATCGCTTCAACGAGGTCTCGATGAAGTTCGCGGACCCGATGACGGACGACGAGATGAACGCCCTGCTCGAAGAGCAGGGGAAGCTCCAGGAGTACATCGATCAGCACAACCTGTGGGAGCTCGACCGCAAGGTGGAGATCGCCATGGATGCCCTGCGCCTCCCGCCGGCCGACGCTGACGTCACCACCCTCTCGGGCGGTGAGCGTCGCCGCGTGGCGCTGTGCAAGGTGCTGCTCGAAGAGCCCGACATGCTCCTGCTCGACGAACCCACGAACCACCTGGACGCCGAGTCGGTGGCCTGGCTCGAGCACTTCCTCGCGGGCTTCCCGGGCACGGTCGTGGCCATCACGCACGATCGGTACTTCCTCGACAACGTCGCGCAGTGGATCCTCGAACTCGATCGCGGCAAGGGGATCCCGTGGGAAGGGAACTACACGAGCTGGCTCGACCAGAAGCAGAACCGCATGGCGCTCGAGGAGAAGACGGCGAGCGCCCGTCAGCGTACGTTGCAGCGCGAGCTCGAGTGGGTGCGCATGGCCCCGCGCGCGCGACAGGCCAAGAGCAAGGCCCGTATCCAGGCGTTCGAGGATCTGCAGAGCGAAGAGCAGCAGGCCAAGGTCGCCTCGAACGAGATCGTGATCCCGCCGCCGGCGCGTCTGGGCAACGATGTGGTGATCGCCAAGAAGGCGAGCAAGGCGTTCGGTGAGAAGCTGCTGTTCGATGATCTCAACTTCTCGTTGCCCCGCGGCGGGATCGTGGGGATCATCGGCCCCAACGGCGCCGGCAAGACCACGCTGTTCAAGATCATGGGGGGGAAGGAGCGACTCGACAGTGGCGAGATCAAGATCGGCGAGACGGTGCAGATGGCCTACGTCGATCAGTCGCGCACGCTGAATCCGGAGAACTCCGCCTGGCAGGAGATCTCCGGCGGTCTCGAGCAGATCATGGTCGGCAAGAAGGAACTGAACAGCCGCGCCTATCTGAGTTCGTTCAACTTCCGCGGGTCGGATCAGCAGAAGAAGGTCGGGATCCTCTCCGGCGGTGAACGCAATCGTCTGCACCTGGCCAAGACGCTCATGGAAGGCGCCAACCTGCTGCTGCTCGACGAACCGACCAACGATCTCGACGTCGACACGCTGCGCGCGCTCGAAGAAGCCCTGCTCGATTTCGCCGGCTGCGCGGTGGTGATCACCCACGATCGCTGGTTCCTGGACCGTATCGCCACGCACATCCTCGCGTTCGAGGGCGACTCGGAAGTGGTGTGGTTCGAAGGGAACTATGGGCTCTACATCGAGGACCTGAAGAAGCGGAAGGGTCCCGACGCCGATCAGCCGCACCGCATCAAGTTCAAGCCGCTCGTGCGCAAATAGCTTTCAAGAAGCTGGGCACGGGCGAGCGTCACCCTCTTCGCTGCACAGGGAGCCCGACATGACGATCTCGCACGTCTCCGATACCGCCCGTTGGGTCGCGGTCTACCGCGCCATGGAGAGCGCGCGTCCCGACGCGCTCTTCCGCGACCCCTTCGCCGCGCGCCTCGCCGGCGAGCACGGGGAGCGCATCGTGGACTCCATGAAGTACGGGCGTCGTACCGCGTGGGCGATGATCGTGCGCACGCAGGTGTTCGACGAGGAGATCCTCGACACCATCAAGCGCGAGAAGGTCGACCTCGTGCTGAACCTCGCCGCCGGGCTCGACGCCCGTCCCTGGCGACTCGACCTCGACCCGAATCTCCGCTGGGTGGACGTGGACTTCCCCGAGATCCTCGCCTACAAGGCGGGGATCATCGGCGACGCCACCCCGAAGTGCCGCTACGAATCACGCGGCGTGGACCTCCGGATCGCCGCCGACCGCGATGCGCTCTTCGCCGAACTCGGCGCCCAGGCCAATCGGGTGCTCGTGGTGGCCGAGGGGCTCCTGATCTATCTGACGCCGGCCGACGTCGAGGGGCTCGCGCGCGCTCTCAGTGCGGTACCGAGCTTCGGCTGGTGGATCATCGACCTCGCCAACCCGCTGCTCATCGAGTTCATGAGCAAGAGCTGGGGGAAGACGGTGCAGGAAGGGAACGCCCCCTTCCAGTTCGCCCCCGCCGAGGGGACGGCCTGGTTCCTGCCGACCGGGTGGAAGGAGCGTCGGGCGCGCTACAACGCCCTGGAGGCTCGGCGGCTGAAGCGCGAGATGCCGATGATGTGGCTCTGGCGGGTGGTCGGGCTCCTGATGCCGAAGAGTCGCCGGGAGGCGATGCAGCGGATGGCGGCCACGGTCACCTTCGAGCGGCGCTGACTATCAGCTTTGTGACCTCGGCCGGGCAATTGTCACCGAACCGGTTACTTCCGGGGGCCCGGCTGGCGTAACGGAACGTCCGGGAATGCGTATTGTACATATAAGTATCACGCCCCGGATGGTCCGGTCGTCTCCGTACGTCACGGGGGGCCCGTCCGCCAGCACGGCGGAGGAGGGAACAATGGACGGTTCAGGAACGCAGCGGCTCGTGAGCTCCATCCGGACTCGCGTGGCCGCGTTGTGCGCGTTCGCGACAGTGCTCGCGATCGCGATCAGCAGTTCGAGCAGCACCGCGCAGGCGCAGGACAACGGGAAGGGGTTCCTCTTCGGACGCCCCGATGCTTCGCTGGTGCTGCGCGGCGGGTTCGCCATGCCGAACGCGGGGAGTGACATCTTCACCTTCGCGACGACGAACCTGACGCTCGGCAAGAGCGCCTTCAACGCGGCGTCGATCGGCGCGGATCTCCAGATCCATGCGAGCGACCGGTACGACATCACCCTCGGCTTCGACTTCTCGAGCTCCAACACCAAGTCGGAGTTCCGGAACTGGGTGGACAATGCCAACAAGCCGATCGAGCAGTTCACCGGCTTGCAGCGCATGCCGGTGACGATGTCGCTCAAGTACTACCTGGTGCCGAGTGGCCGCACGATCGGGCGCCTGGCCTGGGTGCCGACGCGGTTCACGCCGTACGTCGGGGTCGGTGGCGGATGGATGTGGTATCAGTACCGCCAGAACGGCGACTTCATCGACATGACCACCAAGAACGTCTTCCCCGACGACTACAAGTCGGACGGCTGGACGCCCACCGGTCAGCTCTTCGCCGGCTTCGACTACTCGTTGAGCCCGCGCTACGCCCTCTCCACCGAGATGCGCTACTCCGCCGCGAGTGCCACGCTCGGCTCCGACTTCTCCGGCTTCAATCGCATCGACCTCTCTGGTCTTGCGACGACGGTCGGTGTCCACGTCAGGTTCTGAGGACTCGACCATGACCGATACTCTCGCAGGACGTACCGTGCGCGCGGCGATGGCCGCGGCACTGCTGGTCGTCTCGATCGCACCCGCCGCCTCGGCGCAGCAGGGTGGCGATGCACGCTGGCATCCGTGGGTCGGATGCTGGGCACCGCAGCAGGGGGCGATGCTCGGTGGCGTGACGCCGCCGCAGCTGTGCGTGGTGCCGACCGGCGGATCGACGGTGGATTTCATCACCATCGCCGACGGGAAGGTGACGGAACGCACCGCCGTCGATGCCAGCGGCGCACGCCGTGCCGTGGCCAAGGATGGGTGCTCCGGGTGGGAGCAGGCGAGCTTCTCCAAGGACAACGACCGCGTGTACGTGCGGTCGGAGCTCAGCTGCGGCACCGACATGAAGCGTGCATCGAGCGCGATCATCGCGATCGCGCCCGGATCGTCGATGTTGCAGGTGCAGGGACTCGCCTCCGGTGAGTACGCCGGGGTACGTGCGGCGCGCTACAACGCCGCCCCCGCAGCGGCCGGCTTGCCCGAGGACGCGGTGGCAGCGCTGCAGGTGAACCGCGCCGGTGTGGAGACTTCGCGGCTGCTCGCGTCGCGTCCCTTCACGAACGACGCGGTGAAGGAAGCGGTGAAGATGGTGGACGAGCAGGTGGTCGAGGCCTTCCTCACCGAGCGCAAGCAGAGCTACAAGCTCGACGACAAGGCACTGCTCGACCTGGCCGACGCCAAGGTCCCGGATCGCGTGGTGGACCTGATGGTCGCGCTCACCTACCCGAAGCTGTTCACGGTGAATGCCTCGACGGGTGAGGCCGATTTCGCGCCTGAGGAGAAGCCGGCGTCGCGCACGTCGCGTCGCAACGAGTACGGTCGCGCGGTCGACATGTACTACGGATGGGACCGCTACTACGGGATGGGGCTGTCGCCCTTCGGCTACTCGCCCTATGGCTACTCCCCGTACGCCTACTACGGGTACGGATACGGCTACGGGTACGGGGCCTACGGTTACGGCGGCTTCGGTGGCTGGTACTACGGCAACACGCCGGTCGTGATCGTGCGGAACGACGGCTCGGGCCCGGCGCGGCAGCCGCATGGTCGCGTCGTGAACGGTACCGGCTACACGCAGGGACCGTCGAGCACGGCCAAGGCGGGCGCCCCGCGGAGCGCGACCTCGACCGGCTATTCGTCGGGGAGCGGTTCCAGCAGCGCGACGAGCAGCGGTGCATCGTCGAGCGCGGGATCCAGTGCCGGGTCGAGCTCGAGCGCCGGCTCGTCGTCGAGCGGTCGCACCGCGCAGCCGCGGACGCCGGACGGCAAGACACCGGGTACCCCGTAACGGACATTCCCGCAGGGCGGTGACTGTCGCATATTGGCAGGATGACCGCCCACCACCAGACGTTCCGCAAGAGCCGCACGACGCCGATCATCCGCGTCGTTGCGGCTCTTTCGTTGTTCGCGACCCTCTCGGCCACGCGCTCCCAGGCACAGCAGGGCGCGGTCCCGACTCCCGAGTCCGTCCTCGGCTTCAGCGTCGGCGCCGACTTCAAGCTCGCCACCTACGACGAGAGCATCCGCTACTTCCAGCGCCTCGCCGCGTCGAGCAACCGCATCAAGCTGATCGATGTGGGGAAGACCTCCACCGGGCACGCGTGGACGCTGGCGGTGATCTCCGCGCCGGAGAACCTGGCCAAGCTCGACCGCTACCGCGAGATCGCGCAGCGTCTGGCGCACCCGGCCGGACTCACCGATGCGCAGGCGCGCGCGCTGGCCAAGGAAGGGAAGGCCTTCGTCGACATCAGCGGCGGACTCCACGCGAGCGAGATCGCAGGATCGCAGCACACGATCCAGCTCGCGTACGATCTACTCTCCAAGCCCGACGATCCGCGCATCAAGGCGATCCTCGACAACACGGTGCTGTTCCTCTGGCCGAGCATCAATCCGGACGGGCAGAACATCGTGGTGAACTGGTACCGTGAGAACGTCGGCACGCCCTACGAGGTGAGCCCGTTGCACGAGCTGTACCAGAAGTACATCGGGCACGACAACAACCGCGACGGCTACATGCTGAACGTGGTGGAGTCGCGGGTGGTGGCGCGCACCTGGCGGCAGTGGGAACCGAACATCATCTACGTGCAGCATCAGACGGCGCCCTTCCCGACGCGCATCTGGTTGCCGCCGTTCGCTGATCCGATCGCGCCGCGGGTGAACCCGATGATGTCGCGCGAGGTGAACACCATCGGCATGACGATCGCGCAGACGCTCGAGCAGGAAGGGAAGCCCGGCGCCACGCACATGGGCACCGGATTCGACGCCTGGTATCCGGGGTACATCGACTACTTGCCGATGCTGCAGAACATCGCCGCCTTCTGGACGGAGACGGCGCTGTATCAGTACGCCACCCCGCACTTCTATACGGTACGCGATGTCGGCGCCGACAACCTGCGCCCGACCTCGCTCTACAGCAGCCCGTGGCCCGGCGGTTGGTGGCGCCTGAAGGACGCGGTGGACTACATGCGCACCGCGTCGATGGCCGTGCTCGACTACGCGGTGAAGTACCGTGAAGAGCTCATGTACAATCGGTATCAGGCGGGGCGCAACACGATCGCCAAGTACGCGGCGAACCCCCCATACGCGTACATCGTGCCGCAGAACCAGCGCGATCCAGGAACAGCGGTGGAGCTGTTGCGTCGCCTGGCCTTCAACGGGATCCGCGTGTCGCAGCTGGAGCGCGATGTGCGCTACGAGAATACCACCTATGCGCGCGGCACCTGGGTGATCCCGATGGATCAGGAGTTCGGGGAACTCGCACGACAAGTGCTGGAGAAGCAGGAGTATCCGGATCTGCGCGAATATCCGGGCGGCCCGCCGGAGCAGCCGTACGACGCGGCCGGGTGGACGCTGCCGTATCAGATGGATGTAAAGGTGCTCGAGGCACGGACGCCGTTGCCCGCCGAGTTCCGCGCCGCGATGAAATCACTGCAAGGGAAGGGAACGGATCTCGCGAGCGCCGATGCTCCCTTCACCACCGATCCGGGCGCGGCCGCGATCGTTCCACCGCCGGCGCGGATCGGCGGGAGCGGCGATCAACTCGTGCTCGACCCGGCACAGAACAACTCCTTCCGTGTGCTCGCCCGCGCGTTGAACGACGGTGCGTCGGTGAGTTTCGAGAACGGGCGCTATGTGATCGGCGGCGCTGGTGCCGAGAAGGCGGTGTCGCACGCCGAGGAGCTTGGGTTGCGCGCGGAACGTCGCGCGAGCGCAGGGGCCGCCGCCGGAGCCACCGTCCGCAACCGTGTGGCCATCTACAAGTCGTGGACGGCGAGCATGGATGAAGGGTGGACGGAGTGGCTGCTCGACTCGTGGGGATTCAAGTACACGATCCTCACGAACTCCGACATCCAGGCCGGCGATCTCAATGCCAAGTACGACGTGATCCTCTTCGCGAGCGACCGTGCGGGGTCGATCACCGATGGCTTCGCGAAGGGGAGCGTCCCGCCGCGCTACGAAGGGGGGATCGGTGACGCCGGGATCCGTGCGCTCGATGCCTTCGTGCGCGCCGGCGGCTCGATGATCACCTTCAGCGCCAGCAGCGACTTCGCGATCAACGCGTTGCACCTGCCGGTGAAGAACGCGACCGCGGGGCTCAAGCGCAGCGACTTCTTCGCGAGCGGGAGCATCCTCGAGGTGAACGCGGATCCGTCGCACCCGGTGATGGCCGGGATGCCGGAGAAGTCCAAGGTGTTCGTGGACGGGAGCCCGGTGTTCACCACGATCGAAGGGTTCGAGGGTACGGTGCTCGCGCGCTACGCCAAGGAAGGGTCACCGCTGCTGAGCGGCTATCTGCTCGGCGAGAAGTACCTGCAGGGGCAGGCGGCCGCGGTGGATGTGAAGCATGGTCGCGGCCACGTGGTGCTGATCGGGTTCCGTCCGCAGTGGCGCGGTCAGCCCTTCGGCACCTTCAAGGTGGTGTTCAACTCGCTCTTCTTCGGCGGTGCGGTGGCGCAGCAGGCCAAGGCGGCGCCGGCGGCACCAGCTGCTCCGGCGGCGGCTCCGGCGAAGCCGGTCGGAAAGCCGTAGTCGTCACGGCATCAGAAACACGAGGGGCGGGGGACCCCCCGGGCGCGCGCCCTTCGCCATTCGCACCGACTACGGGCGGGTCGGGTAGATGCCGGCCACTGCGATCGCGTAGTGCATCCCTTCGAGCGGCGGGGCGAGCTTCGGGACCGCGAAGGTCGTCTGACCGTTGCCACCATACATGGTGCCGACGAGCGAGAAGAGCGCCGAGTTCTGCGAGATCTCGAGGAGCGCTCCGTCGCACGGGAGGAAGTCCTTGGGCGTGAAATTGAAGGCGAAGAGCTGGATCGAGCCGAGGTAGGTTTCCATGTGCGACGTGTGGTGTGAGAAAAGAGGGAGCAGAAGCGACTGAAGGATACCGTGGTGTACAGCGGATGGTGAGGACCGATCCGCGGCTCACCGCGGCGCGAAGTTCAGCACATTGCGCGGCACCGCCGCCGAGCGGGCTCGCGTGACGTCCCGCGCCTCGCGCAGGAACCAATGCGTGATGTCGTTCGCGCTGAGCCGGACCTCCCACGCGGATCCGCCGCGATTGTTCAGCGGCACGCCGACATCCAGTCGATACACGCGCATCCCGCCCGACGGGTACGAGCCCATCAACGACACGCCGACCGCCGCCTTGATCTCGCTCGTGCGGCTCAGCGGCGCGCTCCCTTCCCACAGTTTGCCGATATCGGTGAACGCCGCCACGGCGAGATCGCCCCGCGGCTGCAACCAGGTGAGCAGCTGTCGTTCCTCCGCGCGCAGCACCAACCGCGCACTCCCGGCCTCATGCGAGTTCACGAAGCCGCGGAGTCCACCTTCCTGGTCGGAGAAGGTGAGTTGCATCGGATAGGTGAGCTGGCGGATCCCTGACAACTCAGCGCTGATGATCCGTGTGCGCGTGTCCGATGGCTTGCTGTACCACGCGAGATCGGCGCTCCCCACGATCCCCTTCAGTTCACGATCGACGCGTTGCATCCGCGTCTCGCCGACGATCCGCAGTTCGGCGAACGAGCCCGGCCCACCGCTGGCCGTATAGAAGTCCCCGCTCAGGAAGTAGTCGTCGGCGCCGGTCGAGGCGCGCAGGCTCGGCCCGCCGAGCAGAATTAGCTGTGACCCCGTCGCGACGTCCTGTTGCGCGCGCAGGGCGTCGAAGTTGCGCACCGTCTTGTAGCGCAGTGCGCGGTATCCGGCGACGAGTGCGGTGCGCGTCACGGTGAATGGCGCTACCCCCGTGAGCAATGACGGGATCGGCGCGATCGGCACGAGACCGCTGTCGGAGAGCGCCACGAAGTTGTCGCGGTCGATGCGCGAGTCCTCGCCCATCAGCAGTCCACCGACGAGTCCGACCACCCCTCCGGGTCTGCCGAGTCGCCAGACCATCCCCGCGTCATACGCCGAGCGACGCACGAAGAGGGCGATCGCGTCGCCGGTCGGTCGCGTGAGTCCGTAGTAGTCGGTGGTCGAGGTCACGCCGGTGTGGAAGCTGCTCGTCTGCAGGTCGGTGAGCAGTGGCTTGGCCAGCTCCACGCCCCATGCCTCTCCCGTGGGACTCTGGCGTGCGCGCGCCGCGAGCGACCAGGGGCGGCCGAGGAAGCCGTACTGCACGGCGTCGAACCCGTAGCCGTTGCGGTAGTTGAAGCCGCGCTCGAAGAACAGGTTGGCGGCGAGCCCGCGCCCATCGTAGTTGCCGTTGCCGACGCCGATGCTGGCCAAGGTGCCGTGGCCGAGGCTCCCGAAGAGGATCAGCGGGAGCTCGTCGACGGTGTCGATCTCGAGCCGAACCCCTCCCGAGCCATCGCGGATCGGACGGACCACCGCATCGGCGATGTAGGGCTGCCCGCGGACCACGCGTTCGGCCTCGTGCCGGGCGAACTCGGTGCAGGTATCCCCGACCTTGACCGGGAGGTAGCTCCGGACGACCTCGGATTTGGTGGTGGTGTGGGGAAGTCCCGTGACCTCCTGCCAGAGTCGGTCGGCCTCGGCCAGTCGGCCGCCGAAGGCCGGAGGGCGCTGGGAGTAGGTGATGGCGGTGATCTTCTCGCCGCGGCAGGGGCGGGCGCGGACGAGCCCCTGCCCCGCTCCGCGTGAAGGGACGAACGTCAGGGTCAAACACACGCTCGCGATCGCGAAGCGTTGTGCGCGAATCATGAGTCTGCGGGGACTATCGAGCCGCTGCCTTCTTCGGTCGTCCGCCTTTCGCGCCGTTCGCTCGAGCCGCCGCCACCTTCGCGGGACTGCTCGACTGGCCGGCCATGCGGGCGAACTCAAGCAGGCGTTCCTTGCGTCCGACCGACGCGAGCAGAAGTCCCGGAACACTCAGGTCAACATCAAGGCCGTTCCACTGGAGTGCGCCTCCACCAGGACTCACGGCAACGCGCGCTCGGTCGGCCGCCGACGCGTCCGCCAACTCCGGAATCGCATCGGCCGGGAATCCGAAGAGGAAACCGCTGGTGAGCTCGACGAGGACGCGATGCGTGCGCCGATCATAGTGGGCGCTGATGGCTCGGCGCCCCTCGTCCTGCTCACGTTCGCCGACCGCCCGGGCTGCCGGCAGTTGCCCGAGGATCGTGGAGAGCGGGGTCTTGGACTTAGCCATGGAACTCCGTCCAGCGTTCGAGGAGGTATTCCGTGTTCGACTCGACCAGCCAGAACGCGCGTGCCACATCTGCATCGCGAAGACCGGACACCGAAACAAGTAACTGCGAACGCCCGCCTGTCGCCAGAAGAATCACCGCTTCTCCCGTGGCATGTTGCACGTGGACGTGCGGTGGCGCATGCTCTCGAGGGGGGAGGAAGATCACGATCCGGAAGCCATTCTGGCGAAGGACTGTCGGCATGATAAAGTATAACCCAACCGTTAGGTTTCGCAAGAGCCAGCTCGCGCCCAACGGCCCACCCCCAACGGTTTCCAAGGGAACGGTGTCCAACCCCCCGAGATCATGAGTCAGGCCGTGACCGCCCCAACGTCGGAAGGCAGCGACGACGACCGAACGTTGGTGGCCCGAGCGGCCGCTGGCGACCGGGGGGCTGCACGCACCCTGTACGACCGGCACTCGGCGCGTGTGCACCGCCTCGCGTACCGGATGTGCGGGGACATGGAACTGGCCAACGATCTCACGCAGGACGTGTTCGTGCAGGCGTTCCGCCAGCTCGGGACCTTCCGTGGCGAGTCCGCCTTCACCACCTGGCTCCATCGGGTGGCCGTGACGACGGTGCTCAACGCCATGCGGAAGGTGAAGCGACTGCGATTGCGCGAAGCGGAGCTGGACGATGCCAAGGACCACGCCACACCGGAGAATCCGGTCGACCCGGAGACCCGCGAAGCACTGGCCAAGGCCATCGAAGCACTGCCGGAAGGACTCAGGATCGCGCTCGTGATGCACAGCTTGGAAGGCTATACCCACGTGGAGATCGGAGCGGCCCTCGGGATCGCTGAAGGAACGAGCAAGAAGCGGGTGTTCGACGCGCGCGCACTGTTGCGCACAGCGCTCGCCCCGCACAGGGAGGAGCAATGACGATGGACGAACAACGGCTGGACCAACTGCTGGATGATGCCGCGGCGACATACCGCACCGATGCACCGGCTCCAGGGGACGAACTCTGGGCACGCATCGAAGCGGAGGCGTTCGACGCGCCGACGATGGTTACTTCTCGCTCGGGTGCGAGCGCACCGCGTCGCCTGCCGTGGCAGCTGCTCACGGGGCTCGTGGCAGCATCGCTGATGATCGGCGTGGCGATCGGCCGCATGTCGAACGGTGCGCCGGCTCGGCTCACGGAACGTACGATCGCCGCCACCGAGGCCTCGACCGTACGCGACCAGTATCAGGTGGAGACCGAGGAGTTCCTCGGCAAGACGGCGGTGCTGCTCGCCGCCCTTCCGGCCGACAACTCCTCCGGGAATGGCGCGAGCGCGCAGCTGGTCTCGCAGGCCGGGCAGCTGCTCACGACCACTCGATTGATGATGGACTCGCCGGTCGGCAACGATCAGCGGATGCGTCAGTTGTTGCAGGACCTCGAACTCGTCCTCGCGCAGGTCGCGCGGCTGCAGCCGCAGCGCCAGCGCACCGAAATGCAGTTCATCAGCAGCGCGCTCGAGCAGCGCGATCTCGTGCCGCGCTTGCGGTCGGCCGTGGCCGATCTCGCAGCGGGCGACCACTAGGAGATGATCCATATGAAGCGCAGAATCCTCGCCCTCGCGGCACTTGCCCTGGCTCTTCCGCTCGGCGCACAGCAGAGCTCCACGCCGCGGCCGTTGCCGGCGCCGGCCGCACCGTCGGTCCCCGGCGTGCCGACCCCGCAGGGGCAGGCGCCGGCGGTCCTGTCACCGATGTCACCGCCGTCGCCGATGGCTCCACTGGCTCCGCTCGCCACGCCATTCCCGGCAGAGGCGCCCTTCGGTCTCTCGCGGTTGTACAACGCGGAGATCGGCGAGGTCGCCGCCATGGCCCGCGCCGACGCCATGCGCTACGCCGTCGAAGCGCCGATCGCCTTCGGGCAGACGATGAATCTCAACTATGCCACCGACGTCGGCGGCGGGTTCCGGCAGTACGCCCCGCAGTCGTGGGCGCAGCAGGATCCGGCCGACACGCTGTACCGCCAGGCGCGCGATCAGCTGAACCGCGGTGACTATCGCAAGGCGGCGGCGCTGTTCAAGGAGTTGCCGAGCAAGTTCCCGTCGTCGGCGTACGCGTTGGATGCCTACTATTACCAGGCGCTCTCGCTCTACTACATCGGCGCGACCGGCGACCTGCAGCAGGCGCTCGATGCGCTGAGCACGCTCGAGTCGCAGCGCAGCAAGTTCCCGCGCACCAGCCGTACGCAGAACGATGCCAAGGCGCTCGCCACGCGCATCGCCGGCGTGCTCTCGTCGCGCGGCCTCGCCAGCAACGAAGCGGTGAAGCGCGCGCTCGAAGGCTCGGCCAGCGCCTGCGACCAGGAGGACGCCTCGGTCCGTACCGAAGCGCTGAATGCCCTGATGCAGACCGAACCCGAGTCCGGGTTGCAGCTTGCGAAGCGCATCCTGGCCAAGCGGGACGATTGTTCGGCGCCGCTGCGTCGCAATGCGGTCTGGCTGCTCGGGAATCGACGTGATGCCACGGCGACCTCCGTGATCGTTTCGGCCGCGAAGTTGGATCCTTCGAGCATGGTGCGTTCGGACGCGACCTCGGCGCTCGCCCGACTCCCCGGTGACGAAGCGCTCGCCGCCCTGCAGGACCTCGCCCGGTCGGGCGAGGACGAGAAGATGCAGCGCGTGGCGGTGCAGGCGCTCGCCACACATCCGAATCCCAAGGCGCGCGTCGGGATCCGCTCGCTGGTGGAGAAGAACGACGCCACCGAGAATCTGCGTCTCGCCGCGCTCGACGCGTTCGATCGCGAGCGTTCGACCTGTGACGACGTGGCGTGGATGCGCGCCACCTACGGCAAGGTGACGAGCTCGCGTGTCCGCGCGCGGCTCGCCAGCGCCATCGGCCGCGTCGGCTGTGAAGGGACCGACGCCTGGCTCGCGCAGCTCGCCCGCAACGAGGACGAACCGCTCGAGGTCCGCATCTCGGCGCTCCGCCGCGCCACCGAGCAGATGGATGTGGCCGGAATCGCCAAGCTCTACGACGCCACCGCGCAGGGGCAGATCCGTGAGGAACTGATCAACGTGCTCGGCAACCGCAAGGAAGCGGAAGCGACGGACAAGCTGATCGACATCGTGAAGAACGGCACCAACCCGCAGTGGCGCCGGTCGGCGATCAATGCGCTCACGCGCAAGAAGGACCCGCGCACGACGAAGCTGCTGATGGATCTGATCGATCGCGACAAGGAGGACTGATGTCGAAGACTCGTGGGATCGTCATGGCCGCAGTGGTGATCGCGGCGACCGGATCGACAGCACTGGGCGCGCAATCGCTCGAGCGGAAGGTGGCGGCGATGGGCGACGGGAGCGCGCAGTTCCACTTCGCCGCGCGCGACGGGGTATGCGGCGACGGACGCAGTTACCTGCGCGTGGACGACGACGGCTGGTACGGCACCTATTCGATCAACGGTGGGCGCGAGATGCCGTGCACGGTGGGGCCGGTGCGGGTGGTGGTGACGAAGACCGGTCGCGACATCGTGCGGATCGAGGCGCTCGCGGGTCCGTTGTTCAACGACCCGAACGCGGGCCCCGACCTCGGGGCCGTGGGCGCGCGTGAGGCGGCCAACTGGCTGCTGGAGCAGGCCAAGTCGCTCGACGGCAAGCCGGCGCGCGATGCGATCTTCCCGGCGATGCTGGCGGACAGTGCGGTGGTGACGCCGACGCTGGTGGCGATCGCGCGTGATCAGAACCGTCCGCGTGAACTGCGGCGCAGTGCGATCACCTGGCTCTCGCGCCGTCGCAACGAAGTGGGCGGTATCGGTGCGAGCGCGGCCGACAAGGCGTTGGATCAGATCATCCGTGACCGTGCCGAGAGCGAGAGCATCCGGCAGTCGGCGCTCGGCACGCTGTCGCGGCTCGATCGCGGCGAGGGCACGACGGCGATGCTTCAGCTGGCGCGTGAGACGGATCCATGGCTTTCCAAGCAGGCGTTCCAGAATCTCGCCCGGTCGGGGGATCCGCGCGCGCGTCAGTTCGTGCGCGAGTCGGTGCGTCGCAGTGATCTGAGCGAGGACAATCGTCTCGAGGCGCTCCGGGCGCTGGGGAACGAGTATGCCACCGGTGCGGATCTGAAGACCCTGCGCGAGCTGTACCCGTCGGCGAACTCCGATCGTGAGCGCGACGTGATCCTGAGCGCTGCGGCGACGAGCGGGGGGAGTGAGAACACGTCGTGGCTGCTGCAGATCGCGAACTCGCCCACGGAGCCGGCGGCGCGGCGGAAGCGGGTGGTGGGCATGCTGGCGCGGTTGGATGATCCGCGGGTGCGGGAGGCGTTGAAGGGGATGGTGGATCGGTAGCGACAAACAAGGAGGATAGAGCGCCCCGCGTGCAAGACACGCGGGGCGCTCTGTGCGTCAGAGCGCTCCCGCTGAACGGCATGCCTTTTCATCGGGCATCGTGAGCGGTACGTTTGCGAGGCGCGAGCACCGCAACGCGATCACCCTGAGATGGCCGAACCCGGACACCTCTGTCGGAGGTCCTCACGACGTATGCCAACCACTCGTGAACTGGACGCTCTAGTTTCGCCGCCGGGGCCGATCATCGGCTTCGTCGGACTGCTGATCGTGCGCATCGGACTCACCCTGCCGGATGCTTCATCAGCGATCCTGGCGGTCCGGAGCCTCGCGGACCTCGGGCTGATCGCACTCCTCGTCCGCCTCCTCTTCATGGTGCGTCGCGCGGGAGAGTCCCTCGAGCAGACCAGCCTCATCTCGTTCCCGATCGCGGGTATCCTCCTTGGCGCGATCGCGCTCGGGCGGGACCTCGGCGCGCTCATCCAGGGCCGATGACCGCGGCCGAACTCGAGACCACCTTCTCCGCACGCGGCCAACTCCGGGGCGGTGTCCTCTTCCTGCCCGTGGACGTCGCGATCGAGATGGTGCAGAGCGCGCGCCGCGCGGGGCTCCGCGTGCTCGGTGCGGATGCGTTCATTCTGTCTCCGGTCACAACACAACCAGTCCTCGAACACTCGATCGATCTCAGCGGCGAGACCGGCGATGCGTGGACGATCATGGAATCGTTTCTGGCATCGCACGTGGGTTCGCAGTACCATTTCGAGATCGTGGCGGCGGATTCGTGACTACGGCGACTCTCTCGGCCAACCCCTGACGAGGATACGGTGACGTTCCGACGAACGCTCGTGATCGCGTCGCTGTTCGGTGTAGCGCTCGCCTGCCGCTCCGCCGACCGGATGCCGCTACCCTCACTACTCGAGCGCGAGGCGCAACAGGCTCTCGCACTCCCGGCGATTACCTGCGCGCCGGTTCCAGGGGGCATGATCAAAGATCTGAATCTCAGGGAGACCTGCGACGGGGAGGTCGGCGATACCTCGTTCACCGTCGGTCGAGCCAGCGACACGAGTATTGTCGTGGTGATCCGCAACTGGAAGGTCGCGCCGCGCTCGGTCGAGGAGCAGGCCCCTGTGGAGCTCACAGCACGATTCGGCGAGCCCCGACGCTCCTGCCCACTACCCGCCGGCCGGCTGTGGTACTGGCAGGAGCGCGAGACCCTGGTCGAGTTCATGCGACATACCGACGGCCAGACCCGGCTCGCCTACGGCCGCGGCACCGTGCCCACCGATTGCGCCTTCAGCAACAAGGTCGAGCAGTGAGGCCGAGTCGCATGTCTCCTTCACCCGAGCGGCGGGGCACATGATTCTGCGTTCGGCGGACCTGATTCTCGCCCTCGCGATCGCGGCCTTCGCGGTCTCGTTCGCGAGCTATCGGGCGCTGGTCCGTGCGGCTACCGACCCGGAGTCCGAGGAGGTGGTACGCACCTGGGGAGCCGGCGTGGACCCCCGTCACCTGAAAGCAGGGGCCCGTTCGCTTCGCGGGGTCGGGCGACTCTCGCGCATCATTGGTGTGCTGGCATTCGTCGCATGGTCGTATCTCAGGAATGCGGGATGAGTCGGTGCCTTCCCGGCCGCCGACCTTCGCGTACTGCGAAAGGACGCGCACGCACCTGCGCGAACTCTATCCACGGCCGGACGAGATCAGGAGATCGCATTGCTCACGAGCGACAACCTGAATAACCGATTGCTGGCCGGTTTTCCGGACTTGGGGCCGGAGGCGGATCGGCTGCGACGCTGGAACGTGGAGCCAGGGGAGCCGCTCGGCTCTCATGTACTCTTCGAGGACGCATTCGTACCCTATATCATGGACTGCGTCACTACTTCAGACGCGACTCTGAATCTGAGCGAAGCCTGCAAGTTCCTGGAGGAAATGGCGACGTCGAGCGACGACGAAGTGCAGACCGTACTCGTGGTGTCTGTCCTTGAGGCCTTACTGGCGCAGACTGCAGTGCGATCGCGGGAGCGACTTCTCGCGGCAGTCGGGCCTCTGACGCTGCAGCTCGCCAGGAAGTGTATCACGTACTAGGTCAGAGACCCATTGTCGGCTTGCGCACGTCCCTTGAGAGTCTCGGCGTGATCCGATTCGCCGGGCATCTATAACACCTTTCAGACCTTGGCGAGCCGTTGCGCCATGCGCGTCTGCCAGCCCGGGCCGGTGGCGCGCCAGCGTTCGATGACCTCGACCGGCAGGCGGAGCGAGATCGCCTGTCGGGGCTGCGCCAGCCGGGGCCGGCCGCCGCGGTTCACTTGTGCCCGCGCCAACGCGGCGTCCGTGAGTTCCGGGAGCTCGGCGTATTCACTCGCGTGAATCGGGTGCGCATCGACCCGCGGGAGGTCAGACTTCATAGCGCGCGAGTTTTGCGATTTCCCGGGCATTGGCCTTCCGCATGCTGAAGATGTGCCGCGCGGAACCGCGCGGGGTGTAGCCGATCACGACCAGCCGTCCCGCCAGTCGTCCGTAACAGATGATCCGACGTTCCCCGAGTCGCGTCGGATATCCTCGAGTTCGACGGTTGTACCGGCAACGACATGTGTCGCGTCCTCGAAATCCAATCCACGCGACTCGACGGTGCGCTGGCGCTTGACGGGGTCGCAGGTGAGGATCACCGGGTAAATGTATATACAATAACCAGCACCGTCAAGGGATCCAATATCACGGAGAGGTCGCGCCCCCACGGCGGCGGCGGCCTATTGACCGCGGGGCAGACGCGGTAGTTTCGGGGGTGGACGGCGGGGGCGTCTACGCAGGAAGATCCGATT
>CAZAGK010000008.1:0-60230 GCA_964484775.1 uncultured Gemmatimonas sp.
GCGGCGCTTTCGTTTTCCGCCGCGCGTGGCTGGCCGAGGCGATCAGCCCTGAGCCGCGTGCACGCGCTGCTCCACGAACACCGGCGACATCAGCCCGCTCAATGACCGTCCGTGCGGATCCTGTTCGGCGCGATACTCGTTCACGATCTCCAGCGCGGTCCGCGTGAGCGGGGGAAGCTCACGGTCGGAGGTGCCGAGCGGTGTGACGCGGTCGCCCCAGCGCACGAGGAGGGAGCAGAAGGTCAGTCCTCCGCCGAATGCCGGCATGAGCAGCAGGCTCCCGGGCTTCACGCGCCCCTGCTCGAGCGCGTCCACGAGACTCACCGGCACCGTCGCCGCACTCATGTTGCCGTACTTCTCGACCGTGACCATCACCTTCTCCATGGGGATGCCGGCGTACTTCGCGACCGCCTCGATGATCCGCAGGTTGGCCTGATGCGGGACGGCGAGGTCGATCTGCTCCGCCGTCACGCCGCACTGCGCGAGCACCTTGGCCGAGGCTTCGCTCATCCCCTTCACGGCGCGCTTGAAGATCGCCTGCCCGTCGAAGTCCCAGATGGTGTCGCCGTAGGAGATGCCGCTGCCGGCGTAGCCGCATCCCATGCCGCGGACACGAAGGGTCTGTCGCCCTTCGGCGTCGCAGCCGAGCACGGAGCCGAGGACGCCGGACTCGGTCTCGGAGGCCTGGAGCACCACGGCGGCGGCGCCGTCGCCGAAGAGCACGGCGACGTTGCGATTGCTCCAGTCCATATAGCGGCTGATGAGCTCCACGCCGATGACGACCGCGTTGCGCACGACGCCGCTCTTGATCATGGCGGTCGCGGTGCTGAGGCCGTAGAGGAAGGAGGTGCACGCGGTGTTGATGTCCATCGCGGCGGCGCGGGTGGCGCCGAGTTCGATCTGGACGCCGCTGGAGGAGTTGGGGACGAGCTCCTCGTTGCTGCAGCCGCCGTAGATGATCAGGTCCACGTCGCCGGCGTCGAGTCCGGCGCAGGCGAGCGCACGGGCGGCGGCGGTGGAGGCGAGCTGGATGGCGGAGACGTGGGAGACGCGCCGTTCCTTCATCCCGGTGCGGGAGACGATCCACTCGTCCGAGGTGTCGAGGAAGGTGGAGAGGTCGGCGTTGGTGAGGACGGCCGGGGGGAGGCACTTACCCCAGCCCGTGATGGCGGCGTAGGTCATGGGAGGGAAAAGTACGCCCCGAGCGTGGGAGCGCGAGATGGCGGGGCGAGTCGGCGGGTGCCGTCGCGGGGGCGGATGCCGGTGAAAGTGCCGTGTTGCGATAGTTACGCAAAAGATTCCATTGTAATATGTAGTGAATGCAATGGAAAAGATTGACAAACGTGCCGTGTGCCGTATAATTACTGGCATGAACACCACGACCGTACTCGATCCCGTCGACTTCACCCTCCTGCGCGTCCTCCAGGCCGGCGGGCGACTCTCCTTCGCCGATCTCGCCGCCGCCGTCGACCTCTCGCCGGCCGCGACGGGTGAACGGGTGCGTCGGCTGGAAGAGCGAGGCGTCATCTCGAGCTACCATGCCCGGCTCGCCCCGGCCGCGGTGGACGCGGGGATGCTCGCCTTCGTCGAGGTCACGCTCGCGCATCCCAAACATCGGGCGGGATTCCTCCGGACTGTCGCCGAACGGGAGGAGATCCTCGAATGCCATCACGTGACCGGTGACTACGACTATCTCCTCAAGATCCGCTGCCGCGACGCCGGAGAGCTCAACACGCTCATCGGCGATCACCTCAAGGGGATGGGCGCCGAGCTGCGCTCCCGCACGATGATCGCCCTCGGCACCGCGAAGGAGACGTCGGCACTCCCGCTCCCTCCGCTCGAGCTGCCCAAGCGGGCCGGTGGGCGCCGCACCGGAGCCAAGCGATGAGCGGCACCGAGTCCAGCGCCGCGCACGCCGAGTTCGCCGGATCGGAGCTCGATCGGCTCGCCGCGCAGTTCATCGACGCGACCCTCCCGAAGTCGGCGTGGACGCACGAGGCGCATATCCTCGTGGCCACGTGGCATCTGCTGCACCACGGCGAGACCGAGGCGCTGGAGCTCGTCCGCGCGCGGATCAAGCGGCTCAACGCGTCGCATGGGCTCGTCGAGACCCCCACGCGAGGGTATCACGAGACACTCACGCGCTTCTACATGTGGGCGGTGCGCTCGGCGCTCGACACGATCGACGGTCTCGGTGATCCGGATCAGATCGGGCTCGCCGTCGTTGCGCTCTGTCGCGACCGGGAGCTCCCGTTCCGGTACTGGAGTCGTGAGCGGCTGTTGGGCGCCGAGGCACGCGCCGGGTGGGTGGAGCCTGACCTGCACCCGTTGATGTGAAGAAGGCCGGATCCGCTGAGGGATCCGGCCTTCTTCATTCCATCGTCGCGCGCGGTCGCGCGCTCACTCCGACGCGGTCTTCCCCGGCTTGTTCGAATAGCGATCGAACCAGCTCCGCAGATACAGCTGCGTGCGGAGGAAGTTCGAGGGGATGCTGCTTGTGCCGTGGTACTCGCCGTTCATGCGGATCATGGCGGTAGGGATGCCACGGAGTTTCAGCGCGCGGTAGAACTCCTCCGTCTGCGGCATCGGGGTGCGCAGGTCGAGCACGCCGGTCATCAGCATCGTCGGGGTCTTCACATTGCCGACGTACATGATCGGGGAGCGCTTCAGGTACTCGCTCGGGTCCACCCAGAACGGCTTGTCGAAGTTCTGGTACCAGCCGGCGCCGTCGGTCTCGCCGACGAAGCTCATCCAGTTGATGACCGGGCAGTTGCTGCTCGCGGCGGCGAAGCGATCGGTGTGTCCGACGATCCACGCCGTGAGCACGCCGCCACCCGAGCAACCGTACACGAACAGGTTCTTGTTGTCGATGTAGCCGCGGTTCAGGACGGTGTCGACGCCGGCCATCAGGTCGTCGTAGTCCTTGTCGGGGTACGCGTTCTTGATCTCGTTCGTGAACTTCGCGCCGTAGCCGGTGCTGCCGCGCGGGTTGGTGTAGAGCACCACGAAGCCGTTGGCGGCGTGGTCCTGACGCGCGAAGCTGAAGCCGACATTGTACATCGACTGCGGGCCGCCGTGGATGTCGAGGATGAGCGGGTACTTCTTGCTCTTGTCGAACCCGGCCGGCTTCACGATCCATCCCTGGATGCGCAGCCCATCGCGCGAGGTGTACCAGAGCTCCTCCGTCTCGGCGAGCGCCTTGCCGGCGAGCACGTCGTCGTTGACGGCCGTGAGCTGGGTGAACGTCGAGATCGGCCCGCCGGTCTTGGGGACGGTGAAGGTCACCACGTCGTTCGGCTTGGTGGGCGTGGAGCGCACACCGACGGCGACCCCGCTCGCCGAGACGTCGGCGACGGTGAGCACCTGCTTGCCGCTCGTGATCGGACGCACGGCACCGGCGACCGACGCGAACATGAAGTTCTTGGACCCTTCGCTCTCGGCGCCGAAGTACACGCCGCTGTTGTCATGCGCCCAGACCAGGCCGGAGATCGGGCGGTCGAGATTCCCGGAGATGGCGTGCGCGTTGGAGCCGTCGGCGTTCATCACCCACAACTTCGCTTCGGCCCACGCCGAGTGGTCCACCGAGTCGGCGTTCATGAAGGCGATCATCTTGCCGTCAGGGGAGAACGCCGGAGCGGAGTTGGTGCCGTTGTTCTTCGTGAGCGCCCGGACCTCGCCGGTCTCGGTGCTCGCGACATAGATCGTGGACTTCCGGAACACATGCTCCGGGTCCTCGACGCGAAGTGCGGAGAACGCGACCCACTTTCCGTCGGCCGAGAAGGACGGTGCGCCGTGGTTCCAGTCACCGTCGGTGATCTGCCGCGGGGTGCCGCCATCGGCCGGCACCACGAAGATGTGGCGGTACGATTCGTCGGTGTAGCCCACGCGATCGGAGCGGAAGTTCAGCTTCGTGACGACCTTCGGCGCTTCCGTCCACTTGGCGCCCTTGGGCGCCGCGGGAAGATTGATCCGCCAGTTGTCGCGCGTGGGGACGTTCATGGTGAAGGCGATCTGCTTGCCGTCGGGCGACCACTCGAGTCCGGAAGGCGCCTCCGTGAGGTGGGTGACCTGCGAGGTGGCACCCTCGGCGTCCATCCAGCGGACCCAGATCTGCGGCCCGGTCGGTTCGCCCCGGTAGATGTAGGCGATCCGCTTGCCGTCGGGGGACCACTTCACGTCGGAACCGTTCCCGAGTTGACGGGCGCGGGTGCCGTCGGCGTTCATGAGCCAGAGGGTGGTCTCCCACTTGTCATTCATCTTGTCCACCCAGCGGCGCGTGTAGATGACCTGCGAGCCGTCGGGGGAGAGCTGCGGCGACTGGACGTCCTCCCAGTCAAGGTACTGTTCGAGCGCGAGCTTGGTCTGCTGGGGGCGCGTCTGGGCTGCCGCGGGAGCGGCGGAGATTGCCGAGAGGCACGCCAGGGCCGTGACGAATCGGATCGGTCGCACGTTGGGGCTCCGGGGGATTGGGGGGCGCCTAATCCTGCAGCGTCCGGGCGCGGCTGGCTAGAGGGGGGGCGGTCGGGGCCGGCGCGGCTCCGGCCCTGTCAGCATCCGGACCGGCGCCCGCGTATGTTCTCGACATGCTGCTCTCTGAGACGATCCGCGTCGCCCTGATGGCGTTGCGCACCAACGCCATGCGCTCCCTGCTCACGATGCTCGGCATCGTGATCGGCGTGGGGGCCGTGATCGCGATGATCGCACTCGGCAACGGCGCGCAGAACTCGGTGAAGGAGCGCATCTCACGCCTCGGCACGACCGTGCTCCAGGTGAACCCTCAGCGCGTGCAGCAGGGGGGCGTCGGCACCGGGACGCAGGCGAAGCTCACCTCTCAGGACGTGAACTTCATCATCGATCGGTCGCCGGCGGTCGTGGATGTGAACCCGCAGCAGGATCGCAATCTGCAGGTCGTCTGGAAGAACAAGAACACGAACGTGCAGGTGACGGGCACGCTCCCGAACTTCCTGACCGTGCGCAGCTTCACCGTGGAGCGGGGGGTGATGTTCAGCGCGGCCGACGACGATGCGCGCAAGAAGGTCGCGGTGCTGGGTGGTGGTGTGCCCGAGTTGCTCGGTGCCGACAACCCCGACGCGCTGATCGGCGAGCAACTGCGCATCGGCGGCCGTCAGTTCACCGTGATCGGGGTGCTCGCCAAGAAGGGCGCGACCGGGTTCGGCGATGGCGACGCGCAGATCCTGATCCCCTTTCAGACGGGGCGCTTCGGGACCTTCGGCACCGACCGTCTGAACGACATCTGGGTCAAGGCGGTCGGTGAGGACTCGGTGGACGCGGCGATGGGGGAGATCCAGTCCGCGCTGCGGCGTTCCCACAAGCTGTTGGCCGGGCGTCCGGACGACTTCAGCATCCGCAATCAGGCGGACTTCCTGCAGACGCTGAACGAGACGACGCAGACGTTCACGATGCTGCTCGCGGGGATCGCGGGAGTGAGTCTGCTCGTCGGCGGGATCGGGATCATGAACATCATGCTCGTCTCGGTCACGGAACGCACGCGCGAGATCGGGATCCGCAAGGCGCTCGGGGCCACGCGGGTGAACATCCTGCTGCAGTTCCTGACCGAGTCGGTGGTGCTCTGCCTGCTCGGCGGCGCGATGGGGATCGCGGCCGGGATGCTCGCCGCCTACGAGTTCCAGAAGGTCGCGGGGTGGAACACCTCGGTCGACCTGAAGAGCATCCTCCTCTCGTTCGGCTTCGCGAGCGGGATCGGGCTCGTGTTCGGCGTGTGGCCCGCGCGGCGCGCGGCATCGTTGGATCCGATCGAGGCGCTCCGCTTCGAGTGATGCGCGCCGGCGCGATCAGCGCCTTGAGGAGCCCGCTTCCGCCGAACGGCGACGGTGCACCGCGTACGCCTTGAAGCCGGCCCAGATGGCCAAGAGCGTCGCGGCGAGGACCCAGCCCAGGGTGCCGAAGGTGATCATGTCCTTGAACACCACGAGCAGCACCACGAGCACGAGCACGAGGGTCGGTCCTTCGTTGGCCACGCGGAAGAACTCGCCGGTGCGACTCGAGTCACCCCGCGCGAGCTCGCGCATCACGCGGGCGCAGAGGCCGTGGTAGGCCGAGAGCAGGAGCACGAGCGAGAACTTGGCGATGAACCAGGACTGTGCGCCGTATGACGGCTGGAGTCCGACCATCGCGAGGCCGGTGAGCCAGGTCAGCACCATCGCCGGTGTGGTGATGATGCGATAGAGCCGTGACTCCATCAGCGCGAACTGCGGCCCCAGGACCGCGAGTCGATCCGCGTCACCGCGATTGGCGTCGGCATGATAGACGAAGAGCCGCACGAGGTAGAAGAGCCCCGCCATCCAGCTCACGACGAACACGATGTGGAACGACTTGACCCAGAGATAGAGCACCGGCGCTCCGAAATGACGCGGGGGACAGGGAGGCGGGCGTGTATCGCCCGTTCCGACGCCTGAACATATTACCCCATCCCCCGTCCGAGGAATGGTGTCCCGTGAATCGTCGTGCCCTGACCGTGCTGCTGGTGTCCACGCTGTCCGTTTCGATCGCCGATGCGCAGGGGGCGGTCGCCGCGATGCCATCGGATGCTTCGGGCGTGGCGCTGAGTCGGCTCACCGCGGCGCTGCTGGGCGACACCCCGCTCGAGCGCGACCTTCACGACCTCACCGACAAGATCGGCGGCCGTGCGACCGGGTCGGAGGCGAATGTCAGAGCCGTGGAGTGGGCGCTGTCGCGATTCCAGGCCGCCGGAGTGCGGGCGCGGAAGGAGTCGTTCCAGATGCCCACTCGGTGGTTGGAGCGTTCGGCGCGGAGCGTCGTGCGGGGCTCCGGCGTGGAGTTCAGCCCTCGGATCGCGGCCATGCCGTTCTCGACCGCGACACCGGCGTCCGGTGTCACCGCTCCGCTGATCGATGTGGGGCGGGGGAGCAAGGAGGACTTCGCGCGCGTGGGGACGCGCGCCAAGGGGGCCTTCGTTCTGGTGGAGCAGGACGAACTCAAGGACATCGAGGGGCTGTTCAAGGAGTACGCCGAGACGGCGGAGATCGAGCCGCGGGCGTTCGCGGCCGGGGTCGCGGGTGTGGTGTACGTCGGCTCGCGGGCGAACTCGCTGCTCTACCGCCACAACGTGGCGATCGGGGCCAAGAACACGCGTCCGATGATGGTGATGGAGCGCGACGCCGGGCTGCGCGCGATGCGGCTGCTGCGCGGTGGCACGGCGCTCTCGCTCACCGCCATGCTCGATCTCGATACCGGCGGTCCGTACGAGAGCTGGAACGTGGTCGGTGAGATCCCGGGCACCACCAAGGCCGACGAAGTCGTGGTGATCGGCGCGCATCTCGATTCGTGGGACCTCGGCGACGGCTCGCTCGACAATGGCGCCAACGCGGTGATGCTGATCGACGTCGCGCGGCAGTTCCAGCGCCTGGGGATCCGTCCCGCGCGCACCATCCGGTTCGTGATGTGGAACGGGGAGGAGCAGGGGATGGAGGGCTCGTTCGGGTACACCCGGTCGCACGCGAACGAGTTGGACAAGCATGTGATGGCCACCAGTTTCGACATCGGCTGCGGGCGCGTGCAAGGCTTCTTCACCGGTGGCCGGCCCGAGCTCGTCCCGCTGGTCGAGAAGGCGATCGCGCCGGTGGCAGGGCTCGGGCCGTTCAAGCAGACCGATGCGCCGCTGGTCGGTACCGACAACTTCGACTTCATGCTGCACGGCATCGCGAACATCGTCGCCGACCAGGAGTCGGCGAGCTACGGGCCGAACTATCATGCCCGGAGCGACACCTACGAGAAGTGCGACACGCGCGTACTGCGCCAAAACGCCGTGGTGGCCGCCGCGCTGGTGTACGGTTTCGCGACGATGCCCGAAGCGCTGCCGCGCCAGTCGCGGGCGCAGATCGATGCGCTCATGAAGAGCACCGACCTGGAAGCACAGATGAAGTCGATGGGCGTGTGGGACGGCTGGGCGGCGAGCACCCGCGGCCGTCGCCCCTGAGCGCGGTGCTTGCGTGACGAACAACGGGGCGGGCGTCGAAGTATCGACGCCCGCCCCGTCTCGCTCACACGACCATCACTTGTCCGGCTTGGCCTTGAGCGTCATCCGGGAGGTGGTCCAGATCACGACCGTCCCGCAGAGGTCATTGCCATTGAGCACGTGGTACGCCGCCGGGGTGTACTCGGCGCGCGGGTACACTTCCACGGCGTACACCTCGTCCTTGCTCACGATCTGATCGAGCGTCTCGCCGGGATTGATCTTCACGAGCATGCCGTCCTTCAGGACGTTCATCATGCACGTCAGCTGCATCCCCTTCTGGATCGATCCGCCTCCCGACGGCTTGCCGAGAAGATTGGCGCCGCCCGTGCGCTCCCGGCGCAGCGTGACGCCGAGGACGTCGCGGAAGATCGACGAGGCATCGTTCACCGATTCCTTCTTCTTGTCGATCTCCTCCGGTGAGAAGAGGGTGCCGAATCCGGCACGTTTCTGGGCGTAGAATCCGGTCGCCGCGAGTGTCGGATGGAGATCCTCTTCCTTCGTGTTCACGACGACCGCTTCGAGCGTCTGCGCCACCGGCTGGAGCTTCACGCCGATGTGCACCGTGGAGTCGGCGAGCAGGTTGAGCTCGAAGTCCACGCCGTCGAATCCGATCTTCTTGACGCGGATCGTCCGGGCCCCCGCGGGGATGTTGCGCAGGCGGAAGAACCCGGAGTCGTTGGAGAAGGTCGCCATCGCCGGCTCGTCGATCTCGATGATGACGTTCGAGAGGGGGCGATCCATGGGATCGAGGATCGTCCCCTGGAGATGCGACATCCGCACCGCCGCAGGCGCCGGTTGCTGCGCTGCGGCGACGCTCGGGGCTGCCATCGCCGAGAGCAGGAGGATGGCGGCCCCGACGAGGGTGCGGTGTGCGGCGCGCACCACTACGGCTTCTTGGTCGGTGCGGTCTCCGGCTTCTTGGCGTCGGCCGGAGCCGCCGCCGGCTGCTTCACCGTGAGATCGATGTACGTGGACGTCGGCTCGGCGCCCGGCTTCGCACCGCGCGGGATCCGCTCGACCGTCGCCGCACCGAGCGACTTGATGTACTTGTACATGTTGCGGACATCCTCCTCGTTCATCATCGCCGTGTTGTGCCACGGCATCGGGAGGTTGCCTTCGCCATCGTCGGCGGTCTTCATGACCTGCACCCAGTGATCCTCGCTCTGACGCGCCGCGATGGTGCGGAGGTTCTTGGAATAGTTCGTGCCCCACGCACCCTTGAAGCCGAGGGCGCGCCCGGTCATGATCGAGTCCTTGCCGACCTTGCCCTTCGACTCGACCCAGTTCGGCGTGTGGCAGTCGTGACAGCTGCCGAGGATGAGCAGGTACGCGCCAGCCTCTTCCGGGGTGGCGGCCACGACCTTGGGCTTGGCCTGAGCCTGCGCGGCAGACGGGATGGTGAACGCGGCGACAGTGGCGAGCGCGACAAGGCGACGAAGCATCGGTTCCTCTCGAAGAATGGGCGGGGATGGAGCTCTCAGTACAATAACGTTCTACCCCCTCCAGTCGTTAGAGGTCTCGCATCTGAGAAGCGCTCTCAGGGGCGAGTAACCACTGCGATCACCCCTGGAACCCCATCGTCGTGCCCGCGCCCTGCAACTTGATGGACTTCATGTAGTCCTCTTCGATCATGAACGACATCGGCGGCTTCAGCTTCTTGCGCTGCTCGGGCGTGAGGAGGTTGCGCAGCGCACGGTACGCCGTGAACTGGGCGTCGAGCACTGCCGCCCGCGTGTCCTTCAGCTTCTGCACGAGCTCGGCGTCGGCGTCCGTGGTGTTGAGCTTCAGGATGTACTCGGCCGTCGGCGTCCAGAGCGCCTCGGCGCGCTTGGTGAGCGTGGTGATGAGGGCGTTCACGGAGTCGACTTGCACCTTGCTGAGGCCGATCGAGTCCTTCTGGGCGAGCACCGGTCGGAGGTTCGCCGCCGCCTGCGTCACATTGCGCTGACTGATGGTCTGCACCGTCGGCGTGGGGCCGCCGGGGCGACGCCAGTTCTGCAACTCGATGCGCGCCTGCTGACGCTCGATGCTCGGGCCCAGCGTGAAGCGGATGTCGACCGTGGCGCGGAAGGGCTGCGCCGGGAGCGAACGCGTGCCGCGGGTCTCCCCGAAGCGCTGGTTCACCTCGTACACGAAGCGCTGTTGCGTCGGGTCGAAGCCGCGCACGTTGAGCAACGTCGGATCGGCGAAGCCGGGCTGGCCCCATCCCTCGAGGCGCCCGCGATGCCAGAGGGCATCGAGCCCGGTGAGCGGATTCTGGAAGTTGAAGTTGATGCGGGCGCGGTCACCCCAGAGCGAGTTGCGCGGCGTCCAGAGCACGCCGAGGCTGAACGACGCGCTCCACGGACCGCGACACGAGTTCCGCTCGACGACCTTCCCGAGCTGACGCGCGAGGCAGCTGCGGATCCCCGCCGGTGCGTTGGCCAGCAGCGTGCGCATCCCCGCCTGCACGGCGGAGTCGGTCGTGACCGCCGGGTCGAACACGAACGCCGGGTCACTCGAGCGCCCGTCGCCGTTCACGTCGCCGCCGACCGTCGGCGTGAAGGGCGAGCCCGACTGCGCGCGCATGTTGAGCTGCACGTTCCACTCGGTGCCGAACCCCTTCCGGATGTTCGCGTTGATCTGGTGCGCGATGTCGCCGCCGCCGCGCGACCAGTCGAAGAGGGAGGGATTCCCGCTCGGGTTCGCGCCGAAACCGCGCACGCGCTCGTGCACCGCCACCGTCGTCCACGACAGGTTCCACGAGGTGGGGTTGATCGAGAAGCTGCGCTGCACCGGACTCAGGCCGAGCGTGAGCGACAGCGACCGGGACTCCCCGTCGCCCATGCTGCTCATCACCTGACTGTACGACGCCGTCCGACGCGAGCTGATGAGCGACACCGCGCCGCTCGCGGGGACGATGTCCGACGTGGAGACGAACACGGGCCGCCCGCCTTCCGCGGGAAGCGTGAAGCGCGACGTCGGGTCGAAGTTGAGGTCCACCGACGATGCCTGGTGCGTGTTGATCGAGTACTGCACGTCGACGTTCGCACGGAAGCGCGAGGTGAGATAGCTGCTCCACCCCACGTTCGCGCGCCACGCCGCGCTCGGCGACCAGGTCGGGGAGAAGGTGGTGACGCGCGGCGTGTTGACCGTGAAGGGCGAGGCGCCGGTGCCGTCGGCGCAGGTCGACGGGATGAGCGAGGGATCACGCAGCACGGCGCGCCAATCGACATCGGGGACGGAGCTGCCGAGACAGGTGAGCTGCTGGGCACCGCCGGGCAGGCCGGTCGCGTCGATGGCCCCGGTCAGGTAGTTGGCGCCCGGCGTGTTGACGAAGCGACCCAGCCCGCCGCGGAACGTGCCGAAGACGCCGGGACCGAAGTTGGAACCGACCGCGGCGGGTGCCTTCCCCACATTCCATGAGAAGCCGAAGCGGGGACTGACGGTGAACACCTGCGGCGCATGATCCGTGCGGAGGCCGAGCAGGCGGTCGAGGTCGGGATTGTACTGCGGTCTGGTCGGATAGGTGAGTCCGTCGAGGCGCGCCCCGAGCTGGAATTGCAGGGCGTTCGTCTTGCGCCAGGTGTCGGTGATGGAGAGTCCGCCGGAGATCGCATCGCCCGTCCGCTCCTGCGCGCCGATGCGGCGGACGAACGAGGCGGGACGTCCGGTCTCGAGGTCAGCGAGGGAGTTGTAGCTGAATGTGCCCTGTGCGTTCCCCGACTGGAGCTGGCGGTACCACTCGTAGTCGACCTCGAGGTTGAACTTGAGTCGATGGCGACTGCTGCCGTTGAACCACGACAGATTGTTCGAGAGCCCGATCTCGCCACTCGTGGCGTCGCTGTAGAGTCCCGAGGCACTCCCGAACTGCAGCGCGCTCGCCGCGGTCCCGCCATCGATCCCGAGACTGCTGACGAGCACGCTCGCAGCGGGAAGGGTCAGATACGGGTCGCCATGGTTCGCCGACCGAGTCATCTGCACCTGGAACTCGTTCAGGAACATGGCGCCGATCGGGGCATTGTAGCTCGCCTGCACATTCCCGTTCCAGCTGCGACTCCGCCCCCCGTAGCTCGCCGGCGCACGGTTCGAGAGCGAGTTGGCATCGCTCCCGTTCCAGCCTCCGCTGAAGGTGGTGCTGAACGATCCGCCGTTCGACGGATTGTAGTCGAGGCGCCCGAAGATCGACGCATTCTGATCGCGACGATCGGTGGGGATCCCGGCGATCGCGTAGGGAACGCCGATGGTCTGGAGGATATCGATGAAGCGCGCGACCGAATCGCGCGTGAGTCCCAGGCGGCTGAGCGCCACCGAATCGGCGTCGAGCAGCGTGTTCAGGGCGCGCGCGCGCTGGCCGAGCTGATACGACACGTTGTAGGTGGAACGGTCCTTCACGAACTCGCCGCTGTGATTGCCGCTGATCTGGAGATTGCGCGACTGCTGCGGCAGCGACCGCGTGACGGGGTCGTTGTACTGCAGGGCGGGGTCGTCGAAGGAGAAACGCACCGAATGCTGCTGGATCGGTCCGCCGCTCATCGCGAAGCTGCTCACCTGTGCGCCGCTGAAGCGTCCCTTGGAGGCATCGAAGCTGGTCGTGTTGACCTGGGTCACCACGGCGGCATCACGGGGGAGCCCCGACCCGGTCATCCGCATCCCGTTGAGCGTCATCGCGTTCTGCGACGCATCGAGGCCGAGCGCACTGAATCCGGCGATGGTGCCGTCGGCATTGTAGGTGAGCTGCATCCCCGAGAGCGTCGCGGCGAGTGCGTTGAGATCGCCCTGCAGCTCCGGCGGGATGATGGCCGCGTTCACCTGCCCAGCGGCGGCGCCGACCTCGGTCGGGACGAGCTCCCCCTTCGGACGGTCCCGCTCGGTGACCATCAGCGTCGGGAGCGCCTGGATCTTCCGCATCACCAGGTTCACGAGGAGGAAGTCCTCGTCCCCTTCACGGCGGATCCGCACCTCGACCGGCGCCACGCCGATCGAGGTCACCGCGACGATGAAATCGCCGCCGCCGTTCTGGAACACCAGTTGGAAGCGCCCGCGATCGTCGGTGCGGACCTGCCGCACGGCCTGGGACATCATCGACGTGACCCGCACATTGGCGTTCACGATCGGGGTGGAGTCGGAGGCCACGATGCGGCCCCGGAGGATGTCGATATCGGAACCCTGCGCGTGGGCCTGTAGCGGGGCGAGCAGGAGCGAGAGACAGGTGAAACAGAGGCGGACCCACGAAGAACCGGCGATGCGCACGATCAGGACGACCTCGACTGGGGTGGCGGACAGGGTGTCGTGCGCGTTCTGGGGGGCCGACAGAATAATAGATGCTCCGAACAGGCAAATGGTTGGGACGGACGGTGTTGCAACTCGGCGGGCCGCGCCTCCGTAGGGAAGAGGAGAACGGACGACCCCAATCTCGAGGAACACCATGTACACGATCGCACTGGCGGGTGCGCTGATCCTTGGGCTGTTGCTGATCCCGCTGGGACTCCCCGGGATCTGGCTGATGCTCGCCGGCGGCGTGGCGCATCACTATCTCGCCCCGGGCGGAGGGATCGGCTGGCTCCCCTTGGCCGGATGCCTGGTGGTCGCGCTGATCGCCGAGGTGCTGGATGTGACCCTCGCCGCCAAATACACGAAGGCGTACGGGGGCACCAATCGCGGAGCGTGGGGGGCGATCCTCGGCGGCCTCGTCGGCGCGATCATGGGCGTGCCGGTGCCGGTCATCGGGTCGGTGCTCGGCGCCATCGGCGGGAGCTTCGTCGGGGCGCTGATCGGGGAGTACCACGGCGGGATGCGCCATGACGATGCCACACGCGCCGCCACCGGTGCGGCACTCGGTCGCGTGGTCGCGATGGGGACCAAGGCGGGGGCGGGATGCGTGGTCGGCGCCTGGATGCTTGCGGCGGCGATCTGGGGATAGTACTTTCGGGACACCCGAACGAAACCCGAAGAAAGGAGACGCCGATGAGTCAGACGCCGAAGGGACGGTTCATGTGGTATGACCTCGTTTCGCCGGAGCCGGCGAAGTCGGTGGCGTTCTACCCCGCCGTCGTCGGGTGGGGGACGCAGCGGTGGGACGATTCGCCGGTGCCGTACACGATGTGGACGGCTGGTGAGGTTCCGATCGGTGGCGTGGGGCCCCTCGTCGCCACGGCCGCTGGTGCGGACGCCCGCCCGTACTGGATCGGACATGTGGCGGTCCCTGACGTCGACGACGCGCTCAAGCGGTTGCTCGCGCTCGGCGGGACGCAGGAAGGGGAGATCAACAGCATCCCGTCGGTGGGGCGGGTGGTCCCGGTGGTCGACCCGCAGGGCGGCCGATTCGAACTGTTCCAGCCGGAGAATCCCGGTGAAGCGCCCCCTCGGGGTCCGGTTCCGATGGGGCACATCGCGTGGAACGAGCTGATGACCTCGGATCTCGCGGCCGCGGTGGAGTTCTACTGCGCGCTCTTCGGCTGGCAGAAGGGGCAGCGCATGGACACTCCGGGCGGGCCGTATCAGATCCTCGTGGACGATGGACGCGACATGGCGGGGCTCTTCGCGCCGCCGGACAAGATGCCGACCGTCTGGTGCTACTACGCGCGAGTGGCGAGCGCGGCGGCGGTGGCCGCGGCGATCCCCGCGAACGGTGGCACGCTGGCGATGGGTCCGATGGAGATCCCCGGTGGCGACACGATCGTGGTCGGCGTCGATCCGCACGGCGTGATGTTCGGCGCCGTCGAGTTCAAACAGGGGTGAGCGACGTAGGCGTGGTCCGCTGACCGCGCCGATCCACGTTTCTCGAGAGCGTGGAGAGCAGACGGGGGTACGGCTTTCGCCGTACCCCCGTCTGGGTTTCCATCAGTGCGATGCGCGATCAGTCGCGATCGGGCCACCACCAGAGCGGATCCTCATCGTCGTCCGGCGTGTTGCCGTCGCCGCCGCCCTGCGCGCCATCGGGCGGGGTGATCTTGTAGTTCTCCGGCGGCGCCATGCCGAGCAGGTGCTGGACGAAGTAATCCCACCGACGGCGGATGAAATACGGCTCGGTGAGCGAGTGGGGCCGGTTCGGCGCCCACACCAGATCGTAGGCCTTGTTGGCCTTGGTGAGCTCGTCGATCAGCTGCACCGTCATCGCCGGATGCACGTTGTCGTCCATGTCGCCGTGCATCAGGAGGAGCTTCCCCTTGAGGTTGGCGGCGTAGGTCTTGTTCGCGCTCGCGGTGAAGTTATCGGTGCCGCGCTGCGTCGAATCCTTCTTGAGCAGTCCCTGGTACTTCTCGGCCCAGTAGATGTTGTAGCTGCGGTTGTCGTGGTTGCCCGATCCGGAGACGGCGACCTTGAAGAAGTCGGGGAAGCGGAGCATCGCGTCGGTGCTGGCGAAGCCGCCGCCGGAGTGGCCGAAGATCCCGACCTTCTCCACGTCGATGTAGTTGTACTGCGCCGCGAGCTGCTTGATCACCGTGACGTGATCGGGGAGCCCGTTGTCGATGAAGTTGCCGTAGTAGGCATCGTGGAACGACTTGGAGCGGTTCGGCGTGCCGAGGTGGTCGATCTGCACCACGATGAAGCCGAGCTCGGTGAGGGCGAAGGGCTCGCCGCCTCCCTTGAAGGTCCAGGCGCCGACGGAACCGACCTGCGGCCCGGGATAGATGTTCGAGATGATCGGGTACTTCTTGCTCTCGTCGAGGTTCGGCGGGAGGTACATCACGCCGTATACGTCGGTCACCCCGTCGCGCGCCTTGGCGACGAAGGGCCGCGCCGGCTTCCAGCCGAGCGCCGCGAGCTGCGAGACGTCGGCCTTGGTGAGCGACTTGGTGATCTTGCCCGTCGTGAGATCGCGGAGCACGACCTCCGTGGGCTTCTCGATGCGCGACATGCGGTCGATCAGCGCCTTGCCGCTCGGGCTGACATCGACGTCGTGGTACGAATCCTCAGGGGTGAGGAGGGTGAGGCCGGAGCCGTCGAAGCCCACCTTGTAGAGCGCCTGGTAGTACACGAGGTGATCCGACTCGCGGCCGCGCCCGGTGAACCAGACCTGCTTCAGCTTCTCGTCCACGTGCACGATCTTGCCGACCTGCCACGGGCCGCTGGTGACCTGGTTCTTCACCTTGCCGTCCCGCCCGTAGCGATAGATGTGTCCCCAGCCGTCGCGCTCGGACCACCAGAGGATGTCCTGGCCGTCCTTGGTCACGTACCAGCTCTCGCGATCGGTGGGCGGCGCGGTCTCGATGTAGGTCTTGGTGGTGTCCTTCGCGAGGAGTGTCGCCTTGCCCGTCGCGGCGTCGATCTCCCAGAGGTACGCGCTCTTGGAGGCGCGCGTGATCCCCGAGACGCGGAGTTTGTCGGAGCTCGATGACCAGACGGAATCGCGCACCGAGCCGCCGAGCGAGAGCTGCGCGACCTTCACCGGGATGTCGAGCTTCACGTTGGTCTTGGCGACCCGATCCAGGATGTGCGCGCCGGGGACGGGGATGATCGAATCCCCCGGGAGGGCGTACGGCTGCGAGAAGGCGCGCGGCCGCTGCGAGGTGTAGCTGATGTACGGCATGGTCAGCACGCCGCGGGTGTCCTGACGGTTCACCAGCAGGTGCTTGGAGTCCGGTGCCCAGGTGATCTGCGGACGACGCGGCTGTTGCCGCGGAGAGAGCTGCTGCTGCGGCGACGGATCGCCGAGCCCGTAGCTCCATCCACGGATACCGTCGGTGGTGAGCTGCGTGCTGTCGCCGCCGCCGCGCTTCCGGACCCACACGTTGTACGCGACGACGTACGCTTCCCACTGCTTGTCGGGGGAGAGGACGTACGGCGTCTCGGTCGGGAGGGTGTCGAGCGTGGCGCAGGCGTACTTGATGATGTCGCAACTGTAGCGCTTGCGGCCACCGCGGAACTCGATGGTGCTCTCGTCCTCATTCTCCTTCGCGAACCGGAAGGTGGAGAAGGGGAGCTTGTTGGGATCGATCGCCGAGTCGGCGGCGGTGCTGATGGCGGCGGCGAGCCGCGCGTTGTCGAACAGCGGGCGCGTCGTGTTCAGCGTCGGGTCCACGTGCACGAACTCGGCACCGTTGCGCGTGGTGTTCCGGTACCAGAAACGGGTCCCGTCCTTGTACCACTGCGGGGCGACGGTGCCCCCGAAGATGATCTTGCTGGTGTTCCACGGCAGCATCTGCTCGGCGCGCGAATAGCGCTCCGTCATGGTGCGCGACTGGGCCGGCGTGGAGACGGTGACGGTGGTCGTCGCCGTGTTGCTTCCGGTGGCGACCTGCGCCGCGAGTGCGGCGGGGTGGCGCCGGGGGAGAACGGCGATCGTATAGGGGGCCAGGCGCATGGCAGCGGACCTCGGGGGGGGTGGGGGGTGGGGGGGCGCCTTGAATGTCCGCGAATGCCGCCTCGTCGGCAACCGTGCCGCGGCATATCTTGCCCCGTATGATCACCGTGCACCACGCCGAGAACCTCGAGATCCTCCCGCAACTGCGGAGCCGGTCGTTCGGGCTCATCTACATCGACCCCCCGTTCAATACCGGGCGGACGGTGCGCCGGTCGCGGGTGACGTCGCGCAAGGCGGAGGAGGGGGAGGCGGGGACGCGCACCGGGTTCGGCGGGAAGCGCTACGTGTCGACGCTCCGGAAGAGCGAGACCTACGCCGATCAGTTCGACGACTATACCGGGTGGCTCGCGCCCCGGCTCGTCGAGGCACGACGGTTACTGACGGTGCGGGGGAGCCTGTTCGTGCATCTCGACTACCGCGAAGTGCACTACGTGAAGGTGTTGCTGGACTCGCTCTTCGGGCGCGAGAACTTCGTGAACGAGATCATCTGGGCGTACGACTATGGCGCGCGCTCGAGCACGCGCTGGAGTCCCAAGCACGACACGATCCTCTGGTACTCTCGCACGCCCGGACGACACATCTTCAATGCCGACGCGGCCGACCGGATCCCCTACATGGCACCGGGGCTCGTGACGCCCGAGAAGGTCGCGCGGGGAAAGATGCCGACGGACACCTGGTGGCACACGATCGTGAGCCCGACGGGGAAGGAGAAGACGGGGTATCCGACGCAGAAGCCGCTCGGCGTGCTCGAGCGGATCGTGAAGGTGCACTCGCGGCCGAAGGACCGTTTGCTGGACTTCTTCGCGGGGAGCGGCAGTTTCGGTGACGCGGCGGATCGGCACGGGCGGGATGTCACGCTCGTCGATTCCTCGGCGGCGGCGATCCGCGTGATGAAGCGGCGCTTCGCCGGACGCGACGTCGCATTCCGTTAGCGGAATGCGACGTCGGTAGGCTCTACTGGTACTGGATGTAGAGCGGCCGCGGGTGCAGCTTGAGGATCTCGGCGATCGTCGTGCGCGGGTTGTCGTTGCGCGCCTTGTAGAACTGCTTCCAGCCGACGAACTGCACCGGTTCCGCCTTGATCCATTTGCGGAAGGTGTTCCGCTTGAGCCACGGCGGTCCGAAGCCATCCATGTCCATCACGATCTGCACGCGCGCGTCGAGCTTGATCTGCTGCGCGTTGGTCACGCCGCGCTGCGTGAAGCGATGCACCACCAACACCTTCGGCGGGAGCTTGTACTGCGTCACGACGTCGGCGAGGAGCGACGCGGCGTAGTTCACATCCGCCGCATCGAAGCTGCCGATCTTCTTCCCCGGCACGGTCCCGTCCTTGAGCGAGAACTCGGGGTCGATCCCCAGATGGAAGTTCGGCCGCTGGAGGAACTTCACCAGGCGCGGGAGCTCCTCCTGCAGGGTCGCATGGCCGACCTGCACGTCGAGGAAGACCAGCGCGTTCCGCTTGGCCGCCCAGCCGGCGACCTTCTCGATGAGCGACGAGTCCATGCGGAGGCGATACTTGCCGTCCTTCCCCGGTCCTGCCTGCGCCACGACCGCGATCAGATGCAGCGCGGGCTGCACCGGCGTGGTCGGATCCGCCTTGGTCCACGCGGCTACCTCGGCATCGAGCATGCGCAGCATCTCGTTCGGCTCATACTCGCCGAGTACCCCCATCCGCTTGGAGAGCGGATTGCCGTAGTAGGCCACGATGCGCTTGGCCGGAAGGATGGAGCCCGGGAGCGGCTCGGGGCCCTTCACCGGCCACTTGGCGTCGAGGATCGAATCGAGACGTGCCTGCGCGATCGAGTCCGCGTCACCGGGCGGCTTCAGCGAAGCCATCGACTTCTTCTTCCCCTTGGAGGAGGGAAGGCTCTTCTTGGGGAGCGACTTCTTCGCACCCTGCTTCGCCGGGGACTTGGCGGCGGGCACGGGCTTGGCGGACGTGTCCTGCTGCGCGGCGAGTGGGAGCGCAGCGACGGACAATGCGAAGAGCGCGCACCGGAGCGCGCGCGGATTCACGAGATGAGACACGGCTGTTGGGACGGATTGAATGGGGGGAGTTTCTCTCCCAATAGACCACCAGCCCCTCGACGAAGTCACTCGTTCCAGGGTGTCGATCGCCCCCGTGGAGGAGCTCCCGGGGGCAGCGCCCGACTCAGCGCCCGACGATCTCGATCCGATGGTCGGCGCGGACGATGTACTGCCCGGCCACTTCGATCTCGAGCTGCACGACGTAGGAGCCCTTCGTGAGGGTCGAGATGTCCAACTGGAGGGCGCGCGGCGAGGTGGTCGACCCGCGTGCCGACATGTCCTGCACGGTGATGCTCACCGGGGTGGCCTCGCGCACGACGCGGAGCGTCTTGGCCTGACGGCGGAGGAAGCCGCTCTCCTCCACCTCGCGCACCACGGTCAGTGAGACCTTCATCTGCTCACCGGTCGGGTCCGTGCCGTAGGCCTCCCAATACACGCCGAGCTTCTCTCCGGCCCGGACCTTCTCCGTCGACAAGGCGTGGGGGGCGACTTCCTCCACCGTCTGGGGGAACTCGCCGTACGGCTCGTAGAAGAGCAGGTCGGAGAGCGTCACACGCGCGCCGACGGCGAAGGGCGGGGCCATCCCGTAGCGCGCGCGACGCACGGCGCTGCGCGCCGAAGACCAGACCTCCGCACTCATGATCAGCGGTCCCCACGGCGACTTGGCGGTGATCACATCCTTGTGCGGCGCCTTCTTGTGCACCGTGCTGAACGCGCGCGTGCCCTCGACGGGCGAGACGACGAGCGCGGCGGTGATCGTCGTGCTGTCCAGCTCCGGCATGTTGCGCGCATCGTACGACATGACCACGAGCGCGCTGTCGCCCCGCCGGAACATCGCCTTCTGGTGCACGAGTGGCTTCAGCGACTTCGCATACGGAGGGGCGTAACGGCCGAGCACCGGCGGGAGTTGCACCGCCCAATCGGTGGAGTCGGAGATCGTCGGGTTGTTGAGCACGTAGCCCGGCGGGATGAACCGGTAGGCCGGGCTCGGTTCGTGCCCGATGGTGTTGAACTCCCCCGTGCGGACGTCGCCGCGCCCGCGGGCCCAAGCGCGCGGCCAGCCGAAGCGGAGCAGCAGTTCGCGCTCGTCGTCGTCGAATCCGAACTGGTAGACACCGGCGGCCTCGCGCATCATCTCCACGTAGGTCATGCGCGCATACCACTCGGTGCGCGAATCGTTCCCCTCGGTCGAGTAGAGGACCTTCGCGAGGAACCAGACGCGGTCCTCGTAGGCGATGCGCTCCTTGCTGGCGCACGGGAGACGACGATAGCTCTGGCGCGTGTCCTCGTCGATCAGGTATCCGAGGTCGCGCCAGACGCACCGGTCGCGGACGAGCATCTTCGAGATCCCGTCGGCATACACGCTGTCGGCGGCGCGATACTCGCCGACCATGTGCAGCGCGAAACCGAGCATGATGTCGCAGTACCAGCCACCGACGCGGCACTCGCGTGCCGCCGTCAGGGCGTCGCCGCGACGCTCGGCTTCGGTGAGATAGCGGATCCGCTGCGCGACGATCCACCGGTCGTCGGGGGCGCGCCGCGCCAGCGAGTCCAGGGTCGCGACGAGCGCGGTGCGCTTGGCGGTGATCTCGGGCGGCTCGGCCGGAGCGGCGGGCGCCTTCTCGTCGTACCAATAGCAGAAGCGTCCGACGCGTTCGTCGCATTGGCTCGGCGACCGTCCCGAGGACTGGAAGGGCAGATGCAGTCGGCGGAACATCTCGAAGTCGCGCTGCGCACGGCGGCCGATCTCGAGGGGTGTGAGCGAATCGGCCGGACTGGTCGCGGCGGGGGCACCGACGCGGACGATCTGGGCGGAGGCCGCCGTGGCGAAGCCGGCGAGCAGGAGCAGGAGGGCGGGGAGTCGACGAGGCATGGTCATATATACCCCGGACAACGTTAATGGCGCCTACCCCCCGGCGTAGGCCCCCGATAGCTTGCGGACGTGAATCCCATCGTCTTCGAATCGCTGCATCCCGACGTCTCCGCCCCGCGCCGCGGGACCGCCGGGAGTGCCGGCTATGACCTCGCGGCCTGTCTCGACGGGCGGTCGGTGCGGGTCTTCCGCTCCGGCGTCATGTCGGAGGTGCCCGCCGAGGGCTCCGGCGCCGCCGCCACGCTCACGCTCGCCCCCGGCGAGAAGGCGCTCGTTCCCCTCGGCTTCAAGGCCCGCCTTCCCCAGGGGTTCGAGGCGCAGATCCGTCCGCGCTCGGGCACGAGCGTCAAGACCGACCTCGTGATCGCGAATGCTCCGGGCACCGTCGACGCCGATTATCCCGACGAATGGTGCGTCCCGGTGAAGAACGGCGGATCCGCGCCGCTGCGCATCACCCACGGCGAGCGGATCGCGCAGATGGTGCTCGCCCGCTTCGAGGTGCTCGAGTTCGAGCCCGGGGCCGTCGAGCGGACGACCGAGCGCGAGGGGGGATTCGGCTCGACCGGTCGTTAGCTGGCGCCCGACCGGGCTCGCGCCGGTCAGGGATGCAACGGGAGCGACTGCAGGTACTGCGGTGCCCGGCGCGCGTTCATCGCCGCCTCGAAGGCGAAGCCGAGCGCGAGGAGCTTCCCCTCGCTCCACGCCGGTCCCATCAGCAGCATCCCGACCGGGAGCCCCGCGACATCGCCGGCCGGCACGGTGAGCGTCGGATAGCCCGCGACCGCCGAGGGCACGAAGGCCGTGTGCGCGCTGTTGTCGCCGCACAACATGTCGGCGATCCATGCCGGACCCTGCGTGGGCGCGACGATCACATCGAGCTTGTGCTTGCCGAGGGTGGCGTCGATCCCGAGCGTGCGAGAGAGGTTGCGGAGCTGCGCGCGCGCCTCGAGGTACTCCGCCTCCGAGAGATCCCCCTTGCTCTGCGCGTAGTGGAAGCTCTCCTGCCCGAACCACTGCAGCTCCCGGTCGCTGTTCGCGTCGTTGAACTTGATGAGATCCTCGAGCGAACGAACACGAACCGAGGGATGCAATCCCCGGAGATACTCGTTGAGCGCGTGCTTGAGTTCGTAGGCGAGAAGTTCCGTCTCGTAGTCCCAGAGCGCGCTCGCGGTCCCGATGTTCGTCGAATCGACGATCACCGCACCGGCATCCGCCATCACGTCGAGCGCCCGATCGATCACCCGGTCGACAGCCGCCGTGGGCCCGAACAGGTTGCGGGCCACGCCGACGCGCGCCCCCTCGAGGGCGCGCCGGTCGAGGAACTTCGTGTAGTCCGTCTCCGCATGTCCCGCGCTCGCGGCCGTCGCGGGATCCGCGGGGTCGATGCCGGTCATGGCGCCGAGCATGATCGCGACATCGCGCACGGTGCGGCAGATAGGTCCGACACTGTCCTGGGTGATCGAGAGCGGGATCACCCCGCTCCGGCTGACGAGCCCGACGGTCGGCTTGAGCCCCACGACGCCGCACACCGAACTCGGACTCATGATGGAGCCGAGCGTCTCGGTCCCGATCGCGGCGGTGGCGAGACTCGCCGCCACGGCGACCGCGGAGCCGGAACTCGAACCGGATGGACTGCGATCCAGAACGTACGGGTTCTTGGTCAGATGCCCGCGGCCGCTCCAGCCGCCGACCGCCGATCGACCGCGGCTGTTGGCCCACTCGCTGAGATTCGCCTTGCCGAGGATGACGGCGCCTGCGGCGCGCAGCTGCCGCACGACGAACGCATCGGCGGGGGCGATCGACGCCGCCAGTGCGAGCGATCCGCCCGAGGTGTGCATCGTGTCGGCGGTGCCGATGTTGTCCTTGAGCACGACGGGTACGCCGTGCAGCGGCCCGCGGAAGCCCTTCGACTGCTGCTCGGCGTCCAGCGTGGCCGCGATGGTGCGCGCCTCGCCGTTCATCTCGAGCATCGCGTTGAGGCGTGGCCCCGATCGGTCGATCTCGAGGATCCGGGCGAGATGCCGTTCCGTGACGGTGCGCGTGTCCCAACGTCCGGTCTGGAGTCCTTCGCGCAACTCGGCGATGGTGATCTCTTCGAAGTCGAAGCCCGTCGTCGGAGCGCCGGTCGTGCCGGCCGTGACATCGATCGACGGATCGGTCTCAGACGCGTACAGCTTCTCGGGGAGCGCGAGGAGCGCGGCGCCGGCAGCACCCGCGGCGGTCCGTCGGAGGAACTCCCGACGCGCCACGCCCGATGGAACCGAGATGGTGTTATTCTTCACAGATTGATTCGAGCCGATCGCAGACGGGACGTACGGGCGATCGGCCGGGTCGTGTGCGTGCCATCGTGCGCACGACGAACGAGGCGTCGTCCTGCTCGTCACATCCTACTGATCGAGGTATCTGGCTATGCGTGTCGTACAGGCGCTCCTCGCGCTGGCTGTCGTCGCCGGCAGCGCTCTGGCTCAGGAGCCCGGAAAGGTCGCGATCGAGAGTTACGTCCTCCCTAACGGATTGCGCGTGCATCTCGTTGAAGACCACTCGGCACAGGTCGTGGCCGTCGACGTCTGGTACGACGTCGGGGCGCGCAACGAGCGTCCCGGTCGCACCGGGTTCGCGCATCTGTTCGAGCACATGATGTTCCAGGGCTCGGCCAACGTGAAGAAGGCTGAGCACTTCCAGTTCGTCGAGAAGGCGGGCGGGATCCTCAACGGGTCCACGACGATCGATCGGACGAACTACTTCGAAGTGCTGCCGTCGAACCGGCTGAATCTCGGGCTCTGGCTCGAGGCCGACCGCATGCGCTCGCTCGCGATCACGCAGCCGAACCTCGACAACCAGCGCGAAGCGGTCAAGGAAGAGCGTCGCATGCGCATGGATAACCAGCCGTACATCGGCGTGGTGGTCGATTCCATCGCCTCGCTCTTCGACCGCGACAAGTGCTTCGCCTACGCCCATTCCGTGATCGGGTCCATGAACGACCTCAATGCGGCCAAGGTCGAGGATGTGGCATCGTTCTTCAAGCTCTACTATGCACCGAACAACGCGTCGCTGGTCGTCGTCGGCGACTTCGTGCCGGCCGAGGCGAAGAAGCTGATCGAGCAGTACTTCGGTGAGGTCCCGCGCGTCGCGGCCCCGCCGAAGGTGAGCTGCGATCAGCCGTTCAACGGCGGTGAGCTGCGTCGTCGGGTCACCGACAAGAATGCGACGCTTCCCGCGGTCGTCGGCTTCTATCGTGTCCCCGAGGAGTCGCACGAGGACCATCCGGCCATCGAGCTGCTCGCCACGATCCTCGGGCAGGGGGAGAGCTCGCGGTTGAATCGGACCGTCGTGCGTGAGGCCAAGGTGGCCGCGGCGGCGCAGACGCTGGGCCTCTACGGCCCGACCCGCGGGCCGAATGCCTTCGCCGTGCTCGCGATCGTGAACCAAGGCGTCAGCGTCGACACGGTCGAGAAGCTCGTCGCGGCGCAGATCCGCCGGATCGGCACCGACGGCGTGACCGACGCCGAACTCGCCAAGGCGAAGAACTCCTTCCGCGCCGGCAAGATCATGGAGCGTGAGAGCGCCCTGAACATCGCCGAGGCGGTCCACTACGCCGAGACCTTCCTCGGTGATCCGGCCAAGATGAACACCGATCTCGCCCGCTATGGCGCGGTGACGGTGGGGGACATCAAGCGGGTCGCCGCGAAGTACCTCCACCCCGCCAACTCGCTCGTGTTGATGATCGTTCCGCCGGAGGCCAAGTGATGCTGCCCCTTTCGATGAAGCGCGTGCTGCTCGCCGGCGGTCTCCTCATCCCCGTCGCGACGGCGCAGGCGCAGTACCCGACCACGGCGCCGGCACCGACGCCGATCAAGGCGGCGGTCTTCCCGCCCTTCCAGGAAGCGACGCTCTCCAACGGGGTCCGCCTGGTCGTCGTCCAGAGCAAGAAGCAACCGGTCGTCGCGCTCTCGCTCGCCTTCCCGGCGGGATCGGCGTACGATCCGGCGGGGCGCGCCGGCATGGCCGACATGGTCGCCGGCATGCTCACGAAGGGAGCGGGCAAGCGTGACGCGGACCAGATCGCCGAGGCGATCGAAGGGGTCGGCGGCGGGATCAGCGCCAGCGCCGACGCCGACTTCCTCTCGGTCCGGACCGCGGTCCTCACCAACGACACGAAGCTCGCGTTCGAACTGCTGGCCGACGTGGTCGTCCGGCCGACCTTCCCCGAGAAGGAGCTCGACCTGCTCCGGTCGCAGACCCTCTCCGGACTCCAGCTCGAGCAATCGCAGCCGGCTTCGATCGCCGACCGCTTCTTCCGCAAGGGACTCTACGGCGATCATCCCTATGGCCGGAAGGCCGATCCGGCGAGCGTGAAGGCCATCACGCGCGAAGAGCTCATCAAGTTCCACAAGGCGCGCATCCGTCCGTCGGGCGCGTTGCTCGTGGTCTCCGGCGACATCTCGCTCGCCGATGCGCGCAAGCTCGCGACGACGGCCTTCGCCGGATGGACAGGCGCGCCCGCGGCCGTCACGTCGGCGGTCATGCCGCCCGCCCGGAAGGCGACCGAGATCGTGCTGGTGCATCGCGCCGGATCGGTGCAGTCCAACGTGCTCGTGGGCAACCTCACCTGGGAGCCGACCAACCCGCGCACGTACGCCGCGACGGTGATGAATCGCGTACTTGGCGACGGCAGCAGCGGTCGGCTCTTCATGACGCTCCGCGAGGCGAAGAGCTGGACGTACGGGGCCTACTCGGGCTTCGAGCGGCGGAAGGGGATGGGATACTTCGTGGCGAACACGGAGGTCCGGACCGACGTCACCGATTCGGCGCTGGTGGAGTTGATGGCGCAGCTCAAGCGGATCACGTCGGAGCAGATCGCGGCCGCGGACATCGATGCGGCCAAGAACGCCATCGCCGGTGCCTTCCCGCTCAAGATCGAGAGCTCGGCGCAGGTGGCGTCGCAGGTGGCGGCGGTGAAGCTGTACGACCTCGGTGCCAGCTATCTGCAGACGTATCGGCAGCGCATCGCCGCGGTCACGCCGGTCGCGGCGCAGGCCGCGGCGGTGGCCGGGATCCGGCCGACCCAGGCGCTGGTGGTCGTGGTGGGCGACGGCGCCAAGATCTACGAGAAGCTCGCGAAGATCGGACCGGTGAAGATCGTCGGGACCGATGGCGCGGCGATGAAGCCCGAGGAGCTGGTCACCAAGGCTGGAGCCCTCGACCTCGCGCGCGAGATGATCGTGCCGCGCACCGACAGCTTCGCGGTGATGCTGCAGGGCAACGCCCTCGGCTTCCAGAAGTCGTCGCTCGCCAAGGCCGACGGCGGCTGGTTGTACATCGAGGACAGCCAGATCGCGACGGTCGTGCAGCAGCACACCGAAGTGCGCTTCACCGAGAACTTCGAGATGAAGTCGGTGATGCAGAGCGGGAAGCAGGCGGGGAAGGACGTGAAGATCGAGGTCACCTACGCCGGCGGTCGCGCGAAGGGTTCGGCGGCCACGCCGCAGCCCCCGGCCGGTGAGATCAAGACGGTCGCGATCGATGCCGAGGTCCCCGCTGGGAGCCTCGACGACAACATCCTCACCGCGATGCTGCCCGGGATGAAGTTCTCCGCCGGTGCCAAGATCCCGGTGACGGTGTTCCAGTCTGGGAAGGGGAGCGCGGTCACGATGACGCTGACCGTCGTCGGTGAAGAGGAGGTGAAGGTGCCGGCCGGGACCGTCGCCACGTGGAAGGTCGAGATGGCCGGGGGCGAGCAGCCCGGCACGCTCTACGTCGAGAAGGCCGCTCCGCACCGGCTCATGAAGCTCGCGATCGCGGGCGCACCGATCGAACTGGTGCGCATCCGGTAGTCCTCACGCGCTCAGTCGCGTGGCTTGCGCGCTCCCTTCTCACCGAGGGGAGCGCGTCGCGCTTCTCCCGTCCGGATGGCGGTGTCGCCGAACTTCTCGCGCACGCGGTCCACGGCGCGGGAGAGCTCACGGTCGCGCTCGCGCTCGGGGGCGTCCGGCGTCGGGCCGGCGGCGGGGAAGATCGAGAGCTGTTCGGCATCCCGTGCCGCGCCGAAGTTGCTCGCCGCGACCCCGACGAGGCGCGCCGGAGCCGGCCGCGCCCCCCGGAGCTTGGTGAGCAGGGCCTGCGCGACATCGATGATCGCACGGTCGCTCTCGATCGGCTGGGCGAGGGTCCGGCTCGCGGTCCGCGTGTCGAAGCTGCGGTCCCGCAACTTCACGGTGATGGTGCGCGCACCGAGCCCCTCGCTGCGGAGGTCGCTCCCCACCTTCTCGGCGAGCATGCGCAGTTCGCTGGCGATCTGCGCATCGGTCGTGATGTCGCGCGAGAAGGTCTCCTCGCGACTGATCTGCTTGGCCGGAGCACGTGGTTCAACCGACGCGTGGCTCACGCCACGCACCCGGTCGTGGAGCCAGGCGGCGGTCTTCGGTCCGACCCAGCGGGTGAGCGTGAGCACGTCGTGAGGGATCACATCGGCGGCCTGCTTCAGGCCGAGCGCGGCGAGCTTCTCCTGGAGCTTGGGGCCGATCCCGGGGATGTCCGCCAACGCGACGGTGTGCATGAACGGGAGCACCTGCTCGTCGTCCACGATGTACACGCCGCCGCCATCCGGCCGCTTGGATGGCTTCGCACGTTCAGCCGCGAGCTTGGCGACGAGCTTGGTGGGACCCCCGCCGATCGAGAGTGAGAGCCCGACCTCGTCGAGCACCGCCTGTCGCATGCGGCGTGCGGTGTCGTCCAGCGACTCGCCGCGGTAGAGCGCCTCCGTTCCCGTCATGTCGAGATACCACTCGTCGATGCTCGCCCCTTCGACCGCCGGGGTGAAGCGCTCGAGCACGCGCCGGATCGCTCGACTGTTGTCGGAGCACGCGTGCCGCGGCACGGGGACGCACATCGCCTGTGGGCAGAGTCGCAGGGCCTGCGAGATCGGCATGGCGGATCGCACGCCGAAAGCGCGGGTCTCGTACGAGGCGCTGCAGACGACCCCGCGACTCCCGGGACGCCCGCCCACGATCAGCAGGCGTGCGCGCCCCGCTCCCTCCGGATCGACCTTGCGGGCGACCGCGACGAAGAACGCATCGGCATCGGCGAGCAGGATCCGGCGCATCCGGGAACGATAGCGCATCGACGGTCACTCGGGCATCTTCCTGCGGTCGCTCGCTCCCTTTCCGCACGCCCAAGCCCAGTGTCCGCCGAACCGCTCGCTCCGCTCTGGTCCCCCTCCGCCGCACGCGCGAACGCCTCCCGCATGGCGGCGTTCTTCGCCTATGCCGCGAGCGCCGTCCCGGGGGCACCAGCGGCGCATGCGCCATATGCCGACTGGCATCGCTGGAGCACCGAGCGACCCGCCGACTTCTGGGCCGCGATGTGGCACTTCGGTGGGGTCGTCGCCGAGGCGCGCGCGGGAGCGCTCCCATGGTCCGAAGTGCTGGTCGGCGGCGATCGCATGGCACCACCGGATGCGGTGGCCGGCCCCCGTTGGTTCGACGGGGCGCGTCTCAACTTCGCGGAGAACCTGCTCCGCTTCCGTGGTGCCGAGCCGGCGATCATCGCGCGCGACGAACGCGGCCGGAGGCGTGAGATCAGCCGCGACGCGCTCGTGGCCGAGGTAGCGCGCGTCGCGTCCGCGTTCACGGCGATGGGGATCGTCGCCGGCGATCGTGTCGCGGGGTTCCTGCCGAACATCCCCGAGGCCGTCATTGCGATGCTCGCGGCCGCGTCGATCGGCGCCGTCTGGTCGAGCTGCTCTCCGGATTTCGGTGTCGGCGGGGTGCTCGATCGCTTCGGGCAGATCGCACCCCGGGTATTGGTCGTCGCCGATGGCTATCGGTACGCGGGGAAGTCGATCGACTGCGTGACCCGCGTGCGGGAGATCGTGGAGCGGATCGATGCCATCGAGCAGGTGGTCGTGGTCTCGTTCCTGTCGGAGCGCGTGTCCGACGATGCGCTCGACACACTGCGTTCCGCGCATCGCTGGGAATCGATCGGCCCGTCGCGTGATGTTGCGCGCTCGCCGCTGCGATTGCCGTTCGATCATCCGCTCTTCGTGATGTACTCGTCGGGAACCACCGGCCTCCCCAAGTGCATGGTGCACGGAGCCGGCGGCACGCTCCTGCAGCATCTCAAGGAGCATCAGCTCCACACCGACCTGCGCGAGGGGGACCGCCTTTTCTATTTCACCACCTGCGGGTGGATGATGTGGAACTGGCTCGTGAGCGCCCTCGCGTCGGGCGTGACGATCGTGTTGTACGACGGCGCGCCGATGCCGCCGAGCGCGCCCGACGCCCTCTGGACGCTCGCGGCCGAGGAACGGGTCACGGTCTTCGGAACGAGCGCGAAGTTCCTCGCGCTCTCGGAGAAGGAGGGACTCGTCCCTCGTCGCTCGCACGATCTGTCCGCCCTGCGGGCGATCCTGAGCACCGGCAGTCCGCTCGCGCCCACGAGTTTCGACTACGTCTATCGCGACATCGGCTCCGATGTCCACCTGGCGAGCATCTCCGGTGGCACCGACATCATCTCCTGCTTCGCGCTCGGGAATCCGATGCTCCCCGTCTGGCAGGGGGAGTTGCAGTCGCTCGGCCTCGGCATGGCGGTGGAGGTGTGGGACGCGAAAGGCCGTTCGGTGCGCGGTGTGCCGGGGGATCTCGTCTGCACGAAGCCCTTCCCATCGATGCCGGTCGCGTTCTGGAACGAACCAGACGGGGCGAAGTATGCCAAGGCGTACTTCGCGCATTATCCCGGCGTCTGGCGTCATGGCGACTGGGCCGTGCGCACGGAGCACGACGGACTCGTGATACTCGGGCGCAGTGATGCGACGCTGAATCCCGGTGGCGTACGGATCGGCACGGCGGAGATCTACCGCCAGGTCGAACAGGTCGACGAGGTGCTGGAGGCGGTCGTCGTGGGGCAGGAGATCCAGGTCGACGGCACGCCGGATGTGCGCATCGTGCTGTTCGTCCGACTGCGCGCGGGCGTGGCGCTCGACGACCCGCTGAGGGATCGACTCCGGCGCCGCATCCGGGAGCAGACCTCGCCCCATCACGTCCCCAGGGTGATCGTGCGTGTGGACGATATCCCGCGCACGATCAGTGGGAAGATCTCCGAGATCGCCGTGCGCGAGGTGATCCACGGGCGCCCGGTGGACAACACCGATGCCCTCGCCAACCCGGAGTCGCTCGCACAGTTCCGCGATCTTGAGGCATTGCGGCTCGCGCCGGAGCCGCCGCGATGAGCGTGCCCTCGCTCGCGGTCGTCAGTGCCGACGAGATCGCCGCCGCCGAAGCGACCATCCGTCCGGCGATCGTCCGCACCCCGACGGTACGGTCGGTTGCGCTCAGCGAGCGACTCGGGATCGACCTGTTCCTGAAGCTCGAGCTCCAGCAACACACGGGGTCGTTCAAGGCGCGCGGCGCGTTCAATCGGATCGCGCAGCTCTCCGACGCCGATCGGGCCGCAGGGGTCATCACCGTGTCGGCGGGGAATCACGCGCAGGCCGTGGCGTGGGCCGCGCGGGGCGCGGGGGTGACGGCCACCGTCGTGATGCCCGATGGCGCGGTGCAGATGAAGGTCGACGCCACGCGCGCTTTGGGGGCCACCGTGGTGCAGACGCCGGGCGCCTCGCTCCTGCAGACGATGGAGGCGTTGCGCGAGCGGAATGGACTGGTGTTCATCCCTCCCTTCGACGACCGGCATGTCATCGCCGGGGCTGCGACCTGCGGCGCCGAACTGCTCGACGACGCGCCGCCGCTCGATCTGATCCTGGTGGGCGTCGGTGGGGGCGGCATCGTGAGCGGCCTGCTCGCGGCGGCCCGCGCCCGAGGCTCGACGGTGCGCATCGTGGGCGTCGAGCCCGATGGTGCGACCGGCATGACGCAGAGCGTGCGCGCCGGGAGTCCGGTGCGCCTTCCTCGCGTCGATACCATCGCCGACGGGCTCGCAGCTCCCTGGGCCGGGACGTTGAACCTGCACCACGTCCAGGCGCTCGGCGGCGAGATGGTCACCGTCCCGGACGCCGCCATCCTCGAGGCGCTCTGGGTCCTGCGCGACGAATGTGGGGTTCCCGCCGAACCCGCCGCCGCGGCCGGGCTCGCGGCGCTCTTGAGCGGCGCGGTCCGACCAGCGGCCGGAAGCCGGGTGGCCTGCGTCGTCACGGGCGGGAATGTGGACGAGCGGCGACTCGCCGAGCTGGCCGCCGGTCGGTAGTCCGCCCCGCCGCCGGACCGCTATATTTCAGGTAACCGTCCGGGAGGGCATATGCCGGGGATGTCGCGCGACAACACCGTCGGACCGCAGGGGACGTGCAGCATCATCGCGCCGACCCTGCGTCGCGCCATCGGACTCGAGTGGGCGCGCTGGTGGACCAGCGCCGCGACGGGCGCGCGCGCCGTATAACGCGCCGGATCGTTCGAACCGTTCATGGCGCGCCGCGTCCCGTGCGCGCGCCCTCGTCGATCGACCATCCGCATTCGAGGTAACTCCGATGGCTACCATGACCACTCCCCAGGCCGAGACGGCCCACGACACCTTTCCGATCAACGGGACCGACTACATCGAGTTCTGGGTCGGTAACGCCAAGCAGTCGCAGCTGTTCTATCGCCATGTGATGGGCTTCGAGCTCCTCGCCTATCGCGGTCCCGAGACGGGCGTCCGCGACCGTGCCAGCTATCTGCTCCAGCAGGACAAGCTGCGCTTCGTCCTCACCACCCCGATGGGCCCCGAAGGGGAGATCGCCGACCACATCCGCCTGCACGGCGATGGTGTCCGTGACCTCGCGTTCTGGGTCGACGACTGCCGCGATGCCTACGCCAAGGCCATCGAGCGCGGCGCGCGGAGCGTGTACGCCCCTCGCGTCGAGACGGACGCCGACGGGGAGGTGGTGATCGCCGCCATCGCGACCTACGGCGACACGATCCACTCGATCGTCGAACGCAAGAACTACAAGGGCACCTTCCTCCCCGGCTTCGTGAAGTCCACGCCGGCCTTCGCCGCCAAGTCGACGGGGCTCAAGTACGTCGACCACTGCGTCGGCAACGTCGAGCTGGGCAAGATGAACGAGTGGGTCGGCTTCTACTCCCGCGTGCTCGGCTTCTACAACCTGCTGAGCTTCGACGACAAGCAGATCTCCACCGAGTACTCGGCGCTGATGTCGAAGGTCATGTCGAACGGGAACGGGCGCATCAAGTTCCCGATCAACGAGCCCGCCGCCGGGAAGAAGAAGTCGCAGATCGAGGAGTACCTCGACTTCTATCGCGGCCCCGGCGTGCAGCACATCGCCGTCGCCACCGACGACATCGTGACGACCGTGCGCGACCTCAAGAGCCGCGGGATGGAGTTCCTCAGCATCCCGCGCAGCTACTACGAGACCGTCCTCGACCGCGTCGGGAAGATCGACGAGGACATCGCGCCGTTGGCCGAGCTCGGGATCCTCGTGGACCGCGACGACGAAGGCTATCTGCTGCAGATCTTCAGCAAGCCGGTGCAGGATCGCCCGACCCTCTTCTTCGAGATCATCCAGCGGAAGGGGGCGAAGAGCTTCGGTGCCGGCAACTTCAAGGCCCTGTTCGAGTCGCTGGAGCGCGAGCAGGCGATTCGAGGGAACCTCTGATGCCGCAGTACCACGTTCTCGGGCAGATCCCGCGCAAGCGGCACATCATCTTCCGCAAGCCGGACGGCGGCCTGTACGCCGAACAGCTGATGGGGAACGAAGGATTCACCGGCGTCTCGTCGCTGCTGTACCACACGCATCCACCGACGACGGTGAAGTCCGCGCGGCGCATCTGCGACATCAAGTACGAGGCCGACGACGATCTCACGCTCCGTCACCGTCACTTCCGCACCGCGGCGCTGCCGCGGGGCGGCAGTCCGACGCTCGATCGCGTACCGCTGCTGTTCAACGACGACATCGCGATGCTCTTCGCGCAGCCGGACCAGCAGGACGAGCATTTCTATCGCAACTCGCAGGGCGACGAAGTCGTGTATGTGGCGGAAGGGGAGGGGCACCTCGAGACGCAGTTCGGGAACCTGCCGATCATCCCGGGTGACTACCTCGTCATCCATCGCAACATCATGCATCGGTACCACTTCACGAAGCCGGCGAAGCTCCTGATCATGGAGAGCCGCGGCTACGTGCGCACGCCAAGCCGCTACCGCAACGACTACGGCCAGATCGTGGAAGGGGCACCGTATAGCGAGCGCGACTTCCGTGTGCCGCGTGAGCTCGTGACCAACGACGAGCGCGGCGACTTCGCGATCATCACGAAGCAGTACAACGGACTCACGGAGCATATCCTCGATCATCATCCTTGCGATGTCATCGGTTGGGACGGGATGTTCTATCCGTGGGCCTTCAACATCCACGACTTCGAGCCGATCGTCGGGCGCGTGCACCAGCCGCCGCCGGTCCACCAGACCTTCCAGGGCGACGGATTCGTGATCTGCTCGTTCTGCCCGCGTCCGTACGACTTCGATCCGCAGGCGATCCCCGCGCCGTACAATCACAGCAACGTCGACTCGGACGAGGTGCTCTTCTATGCCTCGAGCGAGTTCATGAGCCGGAAGGGGATCGAGTACGGCTCGATCACCCTGCACCCGGACGGCCTGCCGCACGGGCCGCATCCGGGGCGTGCCGAAGCATCGATCGGCGCCAAGGGCACGGACGAGATCGCGGTGATGATGGACTCGTTCCGCCCGCTCAAGGTCGCCAAGGCGATCCTGCCCATCGAGGATCCGAAGTACACCACCAGCTGGCTCGACGCGCAGGGCGGCGGCTTCTCGCCCCCGACCTCCTGATCGGGCACGCGCGTGGCTGATGCTCCAGTGACCTTCGACCTCGGGGAGCTCTCGCTCCCCGAGCGTGGGCGGTTGCTCACCCGTGTGGTGGCTCCTCGGCCGATCGCGTTCGTATCGACGCGCTCGGCCGATGGCGTCGGGAACCTCGCCCCCTTCTCCTTCTTCACGGCGGGCGGGAGCAATCCGCCTTCCTTGGTGTTCTGCGCGGTGAACGATCGGCACGGCAAGCAGAAGGACACCGTGCGCAACATCGAGGAGACGCAGGAGTTCGTGGTCAGCACCGTCTCGCTGCCGATGGCGGCGAAGATGAACCAGGCCTCGTTCGAGTATCCACCCGAGGTGGACGAGTTCGAAGCTGCCGGGTTCACCCGTGCCCCGAGCGCGCGCGTGGCACCGCCCGGCGTCGCCGAGTCGCCGGTGCGGATGGAATGCCGCCTGCAACAGCTCGTGCGGCACGGCGCCGGCGCGCAAGCCAGCAACTATGTCATCGGCGAGATCCTCCTGATCCATGTCGACGCGGCCGTCTGTGCCGACGGGCTCCCCGACAACGCCAAGCTCCAGCAACTCGGCCGCCTCGGCGCCGATCTCTATCTCAACGTGGAGCCCGACGACCTCTGGTCGTTGGCGCGCCCGAAGACTCCCTGACCATGCCTCGCTTCACCGATCGTTTCCTCGGACTCCCGCCCTATCCGCTCGCCACCATCCCGCAGCGCAAGCGGGAGCTCATCGCGCGCGGCGTCGACGTGATCGACCTCGGAGCCGGTGACGCCGATCTGGCGCCCCCGCAAGCCGCGATCGACGCCCTCGCCGATGTCGGCACGACTCCGGCGCTGAACCGGTATGGTTTCGGCCTCGGACTCCCGGCCTTCCGAACGGCCGCCGTGGAGTGGATGAAGAGGCGCTTCGGGCACGAGTTCGACCCGATCACCGAGGTGGTGCCGTTGCTCGGCTCGAAGGAAGGGCTCTCGCACCTGGCACTCGCCTATGTGCAGAAGGGGGACACGACCATCGTCCCCGACCCCGGATACAATGCCTATCGCGGCGGCACTCAGCTGGCGGATGGCGAGCCATACCTGTATCCGATCACCCCGCGCACCAACTTCCTCGTGGAGCTCGATGAGATCCCTGAGGAGGTGATGACGCGGGCGCGGATCCTCTACCTCAACTATCCGAACAATCCGACCGGCGCCGTGGCGCCGCTCGACTACCTCGCGCGCGTGGTGAAGACGTGTCGTGAGCGCGACATCGTGCTGGTCTACGACAATCCGTACGCCGAGATGACCTTCGACGGCTATGTGGCGCCGAGCATCTTCGACGTGGAAGGTGCCCGGGACTGTGCGATCGAGTTCCACTCGATGTCCAAGACCTTCAACATGACCGGTTGGCGTTGCGGCTGGGCGGCCGGGAACAAGGCGATCATCGGTGCCTTGTCGAAGGTGAAGAGCTTCGTCGACACGGGGCAGTTCCAGGGCGTGCAGCACGCGGCGGTCGCGGCGATGGCTGAGGCGGACGCGTGGCTCCCCGGGAACATCGCGGTCTTCAAGGAGCGTCGCGATGCCGCCGTGGCGGCATTCCGGGCGAACGGATTCCCGTGCGAATCGCCGAAGGCCACGATGTATCTGTGGATCCCGCTCCCGGCGCACATCAAGAGCCAGGACTTCCACGAGCGCATGCTCGAGAAGGGCGTGGTCGTGCTTCCGGGCTCGGCACTCGGCGCGGGCGGCGAAGGGTTCTTCCGCGTGTCGTTCATCACCTCGCCGGCGCGGATCGCCGAAGCGGCGGCGCGGGCGGGCGAGGTGTTGCGGTCGTTCAGCGCCTGAGGATCCGCGCCACGTCGGCGACGGTCGCTTCGATCGGGATCGGCTTGTTGGCGCGCGGCGGGACCGGGCGCATCTGCTCGTGATACTGCACCACCAGCTCCGGGTCCTTGAGCACATGTCCCGTGAGCACCGCGACCACCGAGTCGTTCGCGCCGATCAGTCCTGAGGCGCGAGCGGCCCGGACGCCGGCGACACTCGCCGCGCTCGCGGGTTCGCATCCGACCCCGGAGGCGTCGATGACGGCCTTGGCATCGAGGATCGCGTCGTCATTCACTGCCAACACTGCGCCGTTCGTCTCCTGGATCACCCGCACCGCGCGGTCCCAGCTCGCGGGATCGCCGATCCGGATGGCGGTCGCCACCGTCGCGGCTCGCACCGGCTCGTGCGTCGTGAAGCCCGTGTCGAAGGCGTGCGCGAAGGGCGCAGCGCCCATGGCCTGCACGGCGAGCACCCGCGGCACCTTCGCGATGAGCCCCAGCGCGTGCAGCTCGCGCAATGCTTTGCCGAAGGCCGAAGTGTTCCCGAGGTTCCCCGCGGGCAACGCGATCCAATCCGGCGCCTGCCACCCCAACTGCTGGAGCATCTCGAAGACGATCGTCTTCTGCCCCTCGACGCGCCACGGATTCACGGAGTTCGCGAGATAGACGCCGAGCTCGCGCGAGGATTCGCGGGCCAGTCGCAGGCAGTCGTCGAAGTCTCCCTTCACGATCAGCGTCCGCGCGCCGTACGCGAGCGCCTGCGCGATCTTGCCGAGCGCGACCTTCCCTTCGGGGACGAAGACGAGCGCCGGCAATCCCGCCTGCGCCGCGTACGCCGCGAGCGATGCCGAAGTGTTCCCGGTCGATGCGCAGGCCACGGCCGTCGCCCCGGTGCGCACCCCGTGCGTCACCGCGGCGGTCATCCCGCGGTCCTTGAACGAGCCCGTCGGATTCCGTCCTTCGTGCTTGAGTTGCAGGGCGGCAACGCCGGCATAGTCGGCGACCGCGCCGCGATGCATCAGCGGCGTGTTCCCCTCAGGGTGACTGATGATCGCGCCTTCTCCAGGCATCACCAACTCACGGAAGCGCCAGACGCCGCTGGCCTCACTGCCAGCGTGCGTGCAGCAGCGCCCGCCGAAGCGAGAGAGCAACGCGGCCCCATTCAACGCAGGGCGCGGATGGATCACCCCGAGCAGCCCTTCACAGTCCGGGCACGCACTCGACGTGAGGGTGAACGGCCACTCCTGCTGGCATGACGCGCAGCGTTGGATGCTCGGCGCCTGCTCGGCGCCGAAGAGCGTATCAGGCGACATGGGCGTCCTCGGGGAGATCGAGGGCGCCGAGCAGGGCAGGGCGGCAGACTCGAGCGGTGCAGGCGATGCCGAGTCGCGAGTACGCGACCACGACCGCCATCGCGACAGCGTCGGCACACGCCGAACTGTCGCACAGATAGAACGAGGTCGGGCCAGCGCCGGAGATCGATCCGCCGAGCGCGCCTTCTGCGAGTGCGGCCGCCTTCGCTTCGATGAAGCCGGGCAGAAGGACGCCACGGGCCGGCTCTGCGATCTGGTCGTCGAGCGATCGTCCGAGCAGCGCGAGATCGCCGGTGTAGCAGGCCGCGACCATCGCCGACACATTCGCCATCTGCTGGATGGTGGTCTGCCGGCTGATGAAGCGCGGCAGTACCTCGCGCGCATCGGCGGTCTTCATCCGTTGATCCGGATGCGCGAGGACCACGTGCAGCCCGTCGGGGACGGGGAGCCGCACGATGTCCATCGGCGTGACCGAGCGCACGAGCGAGATGCCGCCATAGAGCGCCGGCGCGAGGTTGTCGGCGTGACGGCCGGCGACGGTCGCCTCGGCCTCGATCGCGCATTCGAGCAGTGCCGTGCCGTCGAGTGGCGAGCCGATGAGGCGATTCGTCGCCACGGCGCCAGCGACGGCAGAGGCGGCGCTTCCACCCTGGCCGCCAGCGAGCGGGAGCCCCTTGGTGACGAAGAGCCGCAGACCGGTCTGGAGTGCCCCGGCGCGCTGCAGCACGTGCTGCGCGGCGATGCTCGCCGTGTTGGCGGTGGGATCGGTCGGGAGTTCGGCGTGGCCGGCGTCGGCGATCTCGATCCCCGCGGTGGGCAAGCGCTCGACTCGTACGCGGTCACCGACGCCGGTGACTGCCATGCCGAGCACGTCGAGCCCGGGGCCGATGTTGCCGATGCTGGCGGGAGCGAGTGCGCTGGCGGAATCTCGGTGCGTGGAGGGCATTTCCTCGCACGATAGCGGGGCGCGCGGGTGGTGTCCATCGTGCCGACGGGTGCGTAGATTCCCGCCCCTTGAACCTCGTTGGAGCTGCCTGCGTGTCCCACGTCCGTTCGACCGCGCTCAAGCGAACCCTCACGACCTCCTCCTTGGTGGCCGTGATGTTCTTCTCCGTGTCCGGCGGCGCCTACAGCATCGAGGGCCTGGTGCAGGCCACCGGACCCGGTCTGGCGCTCGCCATGCTGATCGCGCTTCCGCTCGTGTACTCGCTGCCCGAGACGCTGATCGTCGGGGAGCTGGCGAGCATGCTCCCCGAGGAGGGGGGCTACTACCGATGGGTGCGTCGGGCGTTCGGCGAGGCGTGGGGGTTCCAGAACGGGTGGACCACCTGGCTCTACTCGCTGGTGGACATGGCGCTCTATCCGGTGCTGTTCAACCTCTATCTCAAGTGGTTCTTCCCGGGGCTGAACGACCGGCTGCTCTGGATCGTCTCATTGGCGCTCATCTGGGGGTGCACCGCCATCAACCTGCGCGGCGCGTTGCGCGTCGGCCGCGTGAGTCTGTGGGCGGGCGGCTTCATCATCGCCGGATTCGTCGCGTTGGGGGCGATCGCGCTCCCCCAATGGTCGCACACCCCCTGGCAACCCTTCACCACGCCGACCGGCTCGCTCGGCTCCGGACTCGCGGTCGGACTCTCCACCGCGCTCTGGAACTTCATCGGCTGGGACAACGCGAGCACGGTGCAGGGTGAGGTGATCGATCCCTCGCGGACTTATCCTCGAGCCCTTTCCATCGCGCTGCCGCTCGTCGCGATCACCTATCTGATCCCGGTGGTGCCGGCACTCGCGGCGACGGACTGGACGACCTGGGCCGAGGGAAGCTGGCCGCACATCGCCGAGTCGCTCGGCGGGCGCAGCGGTACGATCGTCGCGTGGTGGCTGGCCATCGGTGGGATGGTGGGTGCGGCCGGGCTGTTCAACGCGCTCCTGCTGAGCTACTCCCGATTGCCGCTCGCGCTGGCGGGCGACGGTCTGCTCCCGCGCTGGATGGCGGGGACCGACAAGAACGGGACGCCGCGCAACGCGATCCTCATCGCGGCCGTGTGCTACTCGGTGTTCACCCTGCTCCCGTTCAGCTCGCTGATCGTGGCCGATGTGCTCCTTTACAGCACGGCGCTGTTGATGGAGCTCGTCTCGCTGGTGCAGCTGCGTCGGAAGGAGCCGGAGCTCCGCGGGGCATTCCGGATCCCGATCGGCACCACCGGGGTCGCGATCCTCTCGGTGATGCCGGCGACGGTGCTCGTCGGGGTGGTGGTGCTGGCGTATGTCGAGGGCGAGGTCGCGCTCGGCTCGCTGATCGGGGCGGGGACGGCGATGTTGGTCGGGCCGCTCGTCTATCGCATCTGCCGTCCGCGCGCGCTACCCGCGAACGACGACCGCTGACGCTACGGCCGGCGATACAGCACGCCGCCCTTCATCACCAGCCGCACTCCGCTCGCGCGCGTCTTCGCGATGTCCTTCGTCGGGTCCCCATCGACCGCGATGAGATCGGCGAGCAGTCCGCTTTTCACCGAGCCGACGCGGTTCTCGACGTGCAGCACCTTCGCGTTCACACTCGTCGCCGCCTTGAGCGCGGCCACCGGCGTCATCCCGTAGTTCACGAGCAGTTCGAGCTCGCGCGAGTTGTCGCCGTGGGTGAACACCCCGACGTCACTCCCGTTGCAGATCGTCACGCCGGCGTCGAGCGCCATCTTGAAGGTCGCCCGCTTGCGGGCGATCGACGCGGGCTCCGGATCGACGCCCTTCTTCCACCCCGCGTACTGCGAGGTGGCATCTCCCGCGGCGAGCGTCGGGCAGAAGGCCACTCCCTTCTCCTTCATGAGGGCGAAGATCTCCGGCGTACCGGCGTCCCCGTGCTCGATGTCCTCCACGCCGGCCATGATCGCGCGTCGCATCCCTTCGGGCGTCGAGGAGTGTGCGACCACCGCGCGCCCGCTCGAACGCGCCGTCTCGACCATCGCCCGCAACTCGGCCTCGCTGAACGTCGGCATGGTCTGGCCATTCGGACCCCAGCGATAGTCGGCGTACACCTTGATCCAGTCCGCCCCGTGCGCGATCTGATCACGCGTCACGCGGATCACATCCTCCGGGCCGTTCGCTTCCTCGGCGCCCTGCGGGGGCTCGAAGGCGAAGTCGGTGCGCTTCGGTGCGTAGGAGCCGGTCGCGACGATCGCACGGGTCGTGACGAGCATGCGCGGTCCCGGGATGATCCCTTGATCGATCGACTGTTTGAGACCGACGTCGGCATATCCGGCGCCTTCGGTGCCCAGGTCGCGCACCATCGTCCAGCCGGCCATCAGCGTGGCGCGTGCATGGTTCACCGCGCGCGCGGTGCGCAGCGCCAACGGCTCGCGCAGCACCTGATCGTTCCACTGCGCTTCGTTGTACGGATGCAGGAGCAGGTGCGAATGCGCCTCGATAAGCCCAGGCATGAGCGTCGTGCCCGGGAGTTCGATCACCGTGGCTCCCTTCGGCGAGCCGACCTCGGCCGCCGGACCCACCGCGGCGATCCGTTCGCCGCGCACGAGCACCGTCCAGCCGGTGTGCGGTGCGTCGTTCACACCGTCCCAGACCGCCGCCGGACGAAGCAGGACCAACGAGTCCCGGACTGCCCCCGCGGGAATGGCGGCCGAAGCGCCACCCTGCGCGGCGAGCGTGGCGGGCAACGCGAGCAAGGAGAGGATCAGTCCACGACAACGCATCGGCATCACTCGCAGCGAGGGGTCAGGGGGTCGGTACGAACGGAGCGACGGCGGCATGGGTGCCCGTGCCCGGAACCCCGGTCACGCCACCCGAGACCACGAAGGCCATGAAGTCGGAACTCTCCATGTCCACACGACTCACGCGCGACGCCGGCACGACGAAGGTCCAGCCGGCGAAAGCGTACGACTGCGGGAAGTACACGACGACGCTGTCGGTGTGTCCGAGCGAGGCGAGCGTCTCCTGCGTGATGAAGCCGAGTCCCTTGATCGCGCCGTCGGGGGTCAGCGAGACGAGCACCGGCTTGTCGAACCGACGCTTCTCGCCGACGAAGGCGTTGAGCAGGTCCTTCGTGGAGGTGTAGACCAGCCGGACGAAGGGCAACCGCTCCAGCAGTTTCTCGAACTCGACGATCACCGTCTTGGTCAGCACGCTCGAGCCGAAGAACCCGATGAGCGTGATCGTGGCCAGCGTCACCGCGAAGCCGACGCCGGGGATCGAGATCCCGAGCCAGCTGTCCACCTTCCTGAACGCCTGCACGCAGACGAACGCCGTGAGCACCAGGGGAACGGTGATCACCAGCCCTTGCAGGAAATACCGGAGCAGTCGCTTCATCGCGTGGACGTTCGAGGGAGGCGAGGGGCGCGCTGCCGGCGACGGGCCAGCGGAGAGCCGCTCTATGACGTAGAATAAAAGCGCCGTGCTTCAAGATAACCCCTACCGGGCTCGCCGATGAGAGATCTCCCCCGCCGCACGCACCCCTCGCTGGGCCGATGGGCCCTGCTCCTGCTGCTCTCCCTCGCCGCGTCGGCCGCCCCTGCCGCCGCGCAGGGCGCCAAGAAGCCGATCACCCAGGACGTCTACGACCTGTGGCGCTCGATCCAGGGCGCGACCCTCTCGTCCGACGGCAAGTGGGCGATGTACACCGTCTCCCCCGCCGTGGGTGAGGGCGAGCTGGTGATCCGCAGCACGTCGGGCGCCACCGAGTTCAAGTTCCCGCGCGGCTATACGGGGCGTCCGCAGCTCCAGGCCGGCGCCGATTCGGCCGCGCTCTTCAATGCCGCGCCGGCGCAGTTCTCCGGCAACGGACAGTACGCGGCGTTCGTGAAGTACCCGTCGGCGCAGGCGGTCGAGGCGTCGCGCAAGGCGCCGCGCAACCGGCCGGTGCCGCTCCCGCGCAACGACATGGGGATCGTCCGCCTCTCCGACGGCACCCTGACCTCCATCGCCCGCGTGCGCTCGTTCAAGTTCGCGCGCGAGGGCGGGAAGTATCTGGCCTACCTGATGGAGTCGGACACCGCGAGCGCCCAGACGGGCGGCGGTGCGCCGGCCGGCGGCGGGCGTGGTGGTCGTGGCGGCGGCGCCGCCGGTGCCGCCCGCAACGAGCCGGGCGCTCCGCTCATGCTGCGCGACCTCGCCGCGGGCACCGATGTGCGGATCGACGACGTGACCTCGTACTTCTTCGACGAGGGGGAAAAGCTCCTCGCCTACACCACCTCCAGCACCGACTCGAGCAAGACCGGCGTCTGGGTGCGTGACCTCGCCTCCGGCACCGTCACCACGCTCGCCAGCGGGAAGGGGAACTACAAGTCGCTGACGCTCGATCGCAAGGGGACGTCGGCCGCCTTCGTCTCCGATAAGGATGACACGGCCACGAAGCCCCGCTACTCCGTGTACCTCGCCTCGCTCGTCCCGGCGAAGGGCGCCAAGACCATCGGACCGGCCGAGAAGGTGATCGCCGCCGGCACCGTCGGGAACGGTCTCTTCGTGGCCGATCGCGGCCGCCTCGGCTTCAATCGCGATGGCAACGTGCTCGAGTTCTCGCTCGCGCCGGCGCCGATGGACACCATCCCCGCCGACTCGCTCATCGACAAGGCGGTCTACGACCTGTGGCACTGGCAGGATGCGCGCATCCAGCCGCAGCAGCGCATCGAGGCCGGTCGCGATCGCAATCGCACCTACCTCGCGGCCTACACCCCCGCCACCAAGAAGTGGGCCCGCCTGACCGACGATTCGCTCACCACCGCGACCCTCGCCGACAACGGCAAGATCGCGATGGGGATCAGCACCATCGACTACGCCATCGAATCGACGTGGGGTGAAGGGGCGAACGATGTCTATCTGATCGATCCGCAGACCGGTGCCCGCACGGTGGTCATCAAGAAGCTCGACGGCCGCCCGACGCTCTCGCCGGCCTCGAAGTACCTCACCTGGTTCGACGCCGGCGTCTGGTACTCGTACAATGTGGCCACCAAGGAAAAGGTCAACCTCACCGAGAAGATCAAGGGCATCAAGTTCGAGAATGAGGAGTTCGACAGCCCGGACGCCGTTCCCGCCTACGGAACCGGCGGTTGGACCAAGGACGACAAGTCGATCCTCCTGTACGATCGCTACGACGTGTGGGAAGTCGATCCGGCGGGCATCGCCGCGCCGCGCAACGTGACTGCCGGCGCCGGCCGCAAGCAGATCCGGACGTACCGCGTGGTGAATCTCGACACCGAGGACCGTTTCCTCGATCCGGCTGAGCCACTCATCCTCTCCACGCTCGACAGTGCCACGAAGGATGGCGGCTACGCCAAGGCCAAGCTCGGCGCCTCGACCACGCCGGAGATGATCATCCACGGCCCGCGCCGCTACGCCGGACTCGCCAAGGCCCGCAAGGCCGAGCAGTACCTGATGACGCAGCAGACCTACCGCGAGTTCCCCGATCTCTGGACCGGCACGAGCATCGCCTCGACCACCAAGATCTCGAACGCCAACCCGCAGGAGAAGGAATATCCGCGTGGTGATGTCGAGCTCGTGAGCTGGCTCAGCAACGACGGCGTCCGCCTGCAGGGGATGCTCTACAAGCCGGAAGGGTTCGACCCGAGCAAGAAGTATCCGTTGATCGTGTACTACTACGAGCGGCTCTCGGACGGCCTGCACGGCTACGTCGCGCCGACCGGGCGCAATGTGATCAACCCGCACGTGTACACCTCGCTCGGCTACCTGATCTTCGAGCCGGACATCGTCTACACCACCGGTGAGCCGGGGAACAGCGCCACCAAGGCCGTGGTCTCGGGCGTGCAGTCGCTGATCGCGCGCGGCTTCGTGGACGAGAAGCACATGGGGCTGCAGGGGCAGTCGTGGGGCGGCTACCAGTCGTCGTTCATCATCACGCAGACCACGATGTTCGCCGCGGCGGTACCGAACGCCACGGTCGTGAACATGACGTCGGCGTACGGCGGCATCCGGTGGGGCCCGGGCGTGCTCCGCACCTTCCAGTACGAGCACACCCAGAGCCGCATCGGCGGCTCTCTCTGGCAGTACCCGGAGCGCTACATCGAGAACTCGGCGCTCTTCAAGCTCGACCGCGTCACCACGCCGGTGCTCTTCATGGCGAACGACGCCGACGATGCGGTACCCTGGTACCAGGGCATCGAGTTCTACAACGCGATGCGCCGCCTGAAGAAGGAAGCGTACTTCGTCGTGTACAACGGCGACGTGCACAACCCGACGAAGCGCGCGAACCAGAAGGACATCGACATGAAGATGCAGCAGTTCTTCGGCAACAAGCTGAAGGGCGAGCCGGCACCGGATTGGATGAAGCGCGGCATCCCGTACCTGGAGAAGGGGAAGGACCAGGTGAAGATGACCCCCGCCGGCGCGAACGGCGGCAAGGACGAGCCCGCGACGAAGACGCCGTGAGTCGGTCTGCTGGATGAGGAAAGGGCCCCGGGGAGCGATCCCCGGGGCCCTTTCGTTACGCGCATCGCACTCAGTGGCCGCCGAACTCCTTCGGAGGGACCGTCTGCAGATAGGTCCACAGGGCCTTCAGTTCCACATCCGTCATGTCCTTGTAGAACCGCCACGGCATCGCTTCATGAAGCGTGGTCCCCGCCGGACGTACTCCGGTACGGATCGCCTGGATGAACTTGGCCTCGTCGTACGCCTTCAGCCCAGTCGGCGAGATGTTGGCCGCGGCCGGCCACTTCGGGTCTCCGTCGGCGATCTTCCCACCGGAGAACCCCGGGCCGTGGCAATCCGCGCAGCCCGCGACGCGCGTGAGATACCGGCCATACTCCTTGGTCGGCGCCGGCGCTCCGGGAGACATCGGTGCGGCCGAGTGATTCGTGGAGTCGGACTTGAAGAACGGTGCCACGCCGGTGGCGATCAGCACGCGGGCGACCGGTCCCAGCTTGAAGGGCGGATGTTCCTTGTCCACCGGCGGCCGCGACCGCACGTAGCTGGCGATGGCCGTGAGATCCTCCAGCGACAGGTCGATGTACGAGGGCATCACGAGCAGTTGCCGCTCGTCGTGGCCGACCGAATGCCGGATCGTCTTCGTGAGATTCGCATCGGTGATGCGGCCACCGAGTCCGCCCTTCCCAGCGGTGAGATTCGGCGTCTCGACCCGTCCCATCGCGGGGTCGTCGATCAGCACCCGCCCCGCGAGATCGGGCCCGTGACAGTCGGCGCACATCAGCACCGCCTCCGCCAGATGCTTCCCGCGCGCCAACGTGACGGAGTCCAGCTTGATCTCGACGGCCTCCGTCGGCAGTGAGATCGTCCGCGCCAGCATCTGTTCGCTCTTGCGCTGCACCCAGAAGGCCCCCACCGCACCAGCCACCACCAACAGCAACACCAGTCCACCCACCACCTTCAAAAACGTCTTCATCTTTCACGATCTCCATCGTGCTAAGGGTTCGTGATATCAGTACGGGAGTAACCGCATTCCGGATTCAGCCCAGTTATTCTGCACCCGTTCCGCGACTTCGTCGAGTCCCGTACATTCCGAGATGCCCACGGCCATCGAGACCCGCGCCCTGCGAAAGGTCTATCCAGCCCCTCCCGCCCGGAAACGGGGTGGGGGCCGGACCTCGACCTTCGCGCCACGCACCGCTGCCCCGCCGCCGGGGGTACGGGCCGAAGGGGGAGGGATCGCCGCGCTCGACGGGCTCGACCTCACCGTCGAGGACGGGGAGTTCTTCGGGCTGCTCGGCCCGAACGGGGCGGGGAAGACCACGACGATCGGCATCCTCACCACCCGCGTGCGCGCGACCTCGGGGGAGGCCTTCGTGGCCGGCGCGAATGTGCGCACCGAGGACGTGGCGGTGCGGCGCCGGATCGGGATTGTCCCGCAGATCCCGAATCCCGACCGCAGCCTGAACGCGATCGAGAACCTGATCTTCCACGGCGCCTACTCGGCATCCCGACGCGCGAGGCCGAACGGCGCGCGATGGCGCTGCTGGAGCAGTTCGACATCGGTGACAAGGCGCAGGCCAAGGTCGAGGAACTCTCGGGCGGCCAGCAACAGCGCCTGATGATCTCGCGGGCGCTGCTGCACGAGCCGCAGGTGCTCTTCCTCGACGAACCCACCGTGGGCCTCGATCCCCAGGCGCGACTCGCGCTTTGGGAGGTGCTGCGTCGTCTGCATCGCGAGGGACGCACCATCGTGATGACGACGCACTACATGCAGGAGGCCGACGAACTCTGCGATCGTCTGGCGATCGTCGACCACGGCCGTCTGTTGGCCTGCGATTCCCCGACCCGCCTCAAGTCGCTCGCGCCGGGCGACACGCGCATCGATCTCACGGTCGAGGGCGACATCGAAGCGGCCGCCGCGACCTGTCGGACGCTCGACGGCGTCACGCGCGTGGACGTCGCCGGGCGCGACATCCTCGCCTACGCCGAACGCGGCGGTGAACTGATCCCCGCGCTGATCCGCGTGGTCGAGGACTCCGGCGCACGCGTGCAGAACATCAATCTCGCCAAGCCCAGCCTCGAGTCGCTCTTCGTGTCGCTCACGGGGAGGAAGCTCGGATGAGCGATCAGCACACGACGACCGCCGTCTTCTTCGCGATGCTCCGTCGCGACATCCGTGTCGCGCGTCGCGAACTCCCGTTCTTCCTGCTGCGCACCGCGATGCAGCCGCTCCTCCTCATGGTCGTCTTCGGCTATCTCCTGCCGAAGATGGGGATGATGCAGGCGGGCTACACCTCGACCTTGCTCCCGGGCGTGCTCGCGCTCTCGCTGGCCCTCTCGGCCGTGCAATCCGTCGCGCTCCCGATGGTCGCCCAGTTCGGCTTCTCCAAGGAGATCGAGGACCGTCTGCTCGCGCCCGTGCCGACGCGCATCGTCGCGCTCGAACTCGTCGTCGCCGGCACGCTCCAGGGGGTCATCGCCGGACTGTTCGTGCTACCGGCCGGCCGCCTGATCATGGGGGAGATCCCGGGGCTCGCGCTCGCGAACTTCCCCGAGGTCTTCCTTGTGATGGTGCTCGGCGCGGCCTGCTTCAGCGCCCTCGGGCTGTTCATCGGCTGCGCGATCAATCCGGCGCAGATCGGACTCATGTTCAGCTCGATCATCGGCCCGATGATCTTCTTCGGGTGCATGTACTACCCATGGCGCGCGCTCGACAAGATCCCCATCATGAAGTACGGGGTGCTCGTGAATCCGCTGGTGTACGTGGCCGAGGGGATGCGGGCGACGCTCACGCCGTCGATCCCGCACATGGACATCGCGGTCGTGTGCGCCGCGCTCGTCTTCCTGTTGGGGCTGTTCTGGTATTTCGGACAACGCGGCTTCATGAAGCGCGCCATCACCTGAGTCGGAACGCGGAGGGGCCCATGCGCCGTCTCGATCGCCGTCACTGTCTTGTCCTCTCCGCGCTCGCGCTGCTCTCGTTGCTCGCGTGGCCCGCCGGCGCGCAGGCGCAGTCGGTGCTGAAAGGCGTGGTGCTCGTGAACGTCGTCGAGACGCCGATCGTGGGGGCGGAGATCTCGCTCCCGGCGCTCAACCTCAAGGCGACCAGCGATTCCACCGGCCACTTCGTCATCACCGGGATCCCGGCGGGGAACTACGCGGTGGCCGTTCGCCATCTCCGCTTCTCCCCGGTGTCGAGCCTCCTGAGCTTCGGGAAGGCCGACACGGTGGACACCGACATGCTGATGACCGCGGCGAAGACCGTGCTGCCGACGGTCGCCGTGGCCGAGACGAAGCCGAACGCGAAGATGTCGGCGTTCGAGGAGCGGCGGCGAGCGGGGTTCGGGCACTTCCTGACCGAGGAAGATCTCAAGAGGAACGAGAACGGGCGGCTCGCCGAGGCGCTCATGCGCGTTCCGGGGAACAAGGTCCTGACCGGCAACACGCAGGCGGCGTGGCTCTACGGCGGTCGCGGCCTGCAGTCGCGCAGCGGCTCCACGACGCCTTCGCTGGACCGCATGGACATGGCGAAGGGCGCGAAGCCGGGCTACTGCTACTCCGCCGTCGTCCTCGACGGGATCTTCGTCTATCAAGGCAACTCGGGGGAGACGCTGTTCGACCTCAACAGCATCCCCATCAGCGAGATCGCCGGGATCGAGACCTACGCCGGGGGCGCGACGATGCCGGCCATGTACAACGGCACCCGTTCCACCTGCGGATTGATCGTGATCTGGACCAAGTGACACGATCGCGACGGCCGCACGGGCCCCGAAGCCATACCGTCAGCCCCTCGTAGGCCCTACTTTGTAGCGCATGAGCACATCGACCACCCCCGAGTCCGGCCTTTCCGTGCCGGTGTCGCCCGAGACCCCGGCCCCGGCCTGGACCATCGAGGCCGCCCGCGCGTTGTACAACATCGAAGGGTGGGGTGACCGCTACTTCGACATCAACGATAAGGGGCACGTCGTCGTGCGCCCCGACCGCGAACGTCCCGACCGGACGCTCGATCTCTTCGAGCTGGCCTGCGACCTCGAGGCCCAGGGCGTCAACCTCCCCGTCCTGCTCCGGTTCTCCGACATCCTGCGCAGCCGCATCGAGTCGCTCAATGCGAACTTCATGGCCGCGATCAAGGAGTTCGAGTATTCGGGCTCGTACACCACGGTCTACCCGATCAAGGTCAATCAGCAGCGCCACGTCGTGGAGGAGATCGTCGAGTTCGGCAAGGCGACCGGCGTCGGCCTGGAATGCGGCTCCAAGCCGGAGCTTCAGGCGGTGCTCGCGCTCTCCGAGAGCGCCGACCACGTGATCGTCTGCAACGGCTACAAGGACGAGGAGTTCATGCGCCTCGCCCTGATGGGGCAGCGCCTCGGACACGAGGTGTTCATCGTCATCGAGCAGGTCAGCGAGCTCGACGTGCTCCTCAAGGTCGCCGCCGAGATGGGGGTCACCCCGAAGGCCGGCGTGCGCATCAAGCTCTCGACCGAAGGGAGCGGACGCTGGGCGCAGAGCGGGGGCGAGAAGTCCAAGTTCGGCCTCAGTCCCGCGCAGCTCATGCAGGTGATCGAGAAGCTCCAGGCGGCGGGACAGCTGGACATCATCCGGCTGATCCACTGCCACCTCGGTTCGCAGATCACCGACATCCGCTTCATCAAGGCGGGATTGCAGGAACTCTCGCGGTTCTACGTGGAACTCCACGCGCTCGGGATCCCCATCACCCACGTGGACGTGGGCGGGGGCCTCGGCGTCGATTACGACGGCACCCAGAGCACGGCACAGGCGAGCGTCAACTACTCGCTGCAGGAGTACGCCAACGACATCGTCTACACCTTGGCCGACGTCTGCCGCGAGAAGGAATTGCCGATGCCGCACATCATCAGCGAGTCGGGGCGTGCGCTCACCGCGCATCACGCGCTCCTGCTCCTGAGTGTGATCGATGTGGAGTCGGCGCACGACCCGATGCTCCCCACCCTCACCGACGACGACCATCAGTTGCTGCACGAGATGGCCGAGGACCTGAAGGCCGTCACGCGCAAGAACGTGTCGCTCCGTCGCGTGCGCGAGGTGTATCACGACGCGGTGTTCGACAAGGAGCGCGCGCAGCAGTACTTCAGCAGCGGCGTCTTCTCGCTCCGCGAGCGCGCCTTCGCCGAACAGCTGCATCTGTGCACGATCAACCAGATCGCGCGGGTGGCGCAGAAGCACGTCGACGAGTTCGAGGACATCATCCCCGACCTCGACGCCACGCTGCTGGACCGCTACTTCTGCAACTTCTCGCTCTTCCAGTCGCTGCCGGACAGCTGGGCCATCGATCAGCTCTTCCCGATCATGCCCATCCACCGGCTCGACGAGGAGCCGACGCGCCGCGGGACGCTGCAGGACATCACCTGCGACTCCGACGGCAAGATCGACCGCTTCGTCGGCTCGCGCGAAGGCGATCCCAGCATGCCGCTGCATCTCTTCAAGGACGATGGCGAGCCGTACATGCTCGGCATCTTCCTGACGGGCGCGTACCAGGAGATCCTCGGCGATCTGCACAACCTGTTCGGCGACACCAACGCGGTGCACGTCCGGCTCGGGGAGCAGGGCTACGAGATCACCGACCTCGTGCACGGCGACACGGTGACCGAGGTGCTCAACTACGTGCAGTTCCGTGCGTCGGATCTGCTCACGACCTTCCGGCGCAAGGTGCAGGCCGCCACGACGATCTCGCGCGAGGAGGCGAACATGTTCATCGCCGACTACGTCGCCGGGCTCGAGGGCTACACCTACCTCGAGGGCGACGCCGCCCGATGATCGTCCCGATCCTCGGCACGCTGAGCGACGCCGCGACCGCCGGCGCCGCGATGGGGGTCGCCGAGCTGCTCGCGACGCTCGCGCTCGTCTTCGTCGTCGCCAAGGTCTGCGGCGAGATCGCGCAGCGCCTCGGCCAGCCGTCCGTGCTCGGAGAGCTGGCCGCGGGTGTGCTGATGGGGACGTCCCTCCTCCCCGTCTGGAACAGTCACGATCCGGTGCTGCACGCGCTGGCCGAGATCGGCGTGGTGGTGCTCCTCTTCCAGATCGGCCTGCACACCGATCTCCGGTCGCTCAAGAAGGTGGGCGGGGCGGCGATCATGGTCGCGTGCGTGGGCGTGGTACTCCCCTTCGCCGGCGGCGTGCTCGTCTCGCTGCAGCTCGGGCTCGCGACCGTCCCCGCGCTCGTCTGCGGCGCGGCGCTGACCGCGACGTCCATCGGGATCTCGGCGCGCGTGCTCAGCGACCTCGGACGTCTCGAGACACCCGACGGACAGGTCGTCCTCGGCGCCGCGGTGCTCGACGATGTGATCGGGCTCATCATCCTCTCGGTCGTCTCGACGATCGCGAGCGGTGCGAGCGTCACCGTGGCCAGCGTCGCGAAGATCAGCGCGATCGCGGTGGGATTCATCGTCGTCGCGCTGGTGCTGGGCTCGCTGACCATCCCGCCGCTCTTCCGCTTCGTGGAGCGCGTGCGCTCGACGGGCGCACTCGGGGTCTTCGCGCTGGCCTTCGCTTTCGCGCTGGCGTGGATCGCCGACGCGAGCGGGTCGGCGATGATCATCGGCGCCTTCGCCGCCGGACTGATCCTGCACCCGACGCCGCAGCGGCATGAGATCGAACGGAGCGTCACGGCGCTGGGACACTTCGTCGTGCCGATCTTCTTCGTGGGCGTGGGGGCGAGCGTAGACCTGGCGGCGCTCGTCGCGCCGGAGGCCTTGTTGGCGGGGGGCGCTTTGATCCTGGTCGGCGTCGCCGGGAAGATCGCCGCCGGCTATTCGCCCTGGTGGTTCGAGGGGAACAAGCTCCTGATCGGCGTCGCGATGGTGCCGCGCGGCGAGGTCGGTCTGATCTTCGCGCAACTCGGACTCGCGTCCGGGGCGATCACCGCGCCGCTCTTCGGCTCCCTGATGATGATGGTCTTCGTCACGACCTTCCTGACGCCGCCCCTGCTCGGCCGCATCGCGCGCCGCATCGGACCGCCGGACGACCCGGCGGGGCAGGGCGGGATCGACGATCTCGTGGCGGGGACGCATCATGTCGGGCGACGCACGGTCGCGCCAGCGAAGAAGAAGCGGAAGCCCCCGCGCTGATCCCATCGGCGCGCGCCGAAAGAAGCGAACGGGCGCCGCGATCCTCGCGGCGCCCGTTCGCATTCAGGTCAGGGCGGTGTTCAGCCCTTCACGGCCGCATAGCGCTTGGCCACTTCGCCCCAGTTCACCACGTTCCACCACGCGCCGATGTAGTCGGGGCGGCGGTTCTGGTACTTGAGGTAGTAGGCGTGCTCCCACACGTCGAGTCCGAGGATCGCGTGGCGCCCTTCCATGAGCGGATTGTCCTGGTTCGGCGAGCTCTCGATGCTCAGCTTCCCCGAGGCATCGGTCACGAGCCAGGCCCAGCCGGAGCCGAAGCGGCCGACGCCCGCCGCGGCGAACTGCTCGCGGAACTTGGCGAAGTCGCCGGAGAGGGTGCCGATGGCCGATCCCACGTCGCCCGCCGGCTCGCCGCCGGCGTTCGGGCCCATCACCTGCCAGAAGAGCGAGTGGTTCCAGTGGCCGCCGCCGTTGTTCCGCACCGCGCCGCGCACCGCTTCCGGCACCTTGGCGATGTTGCGGCAGAGGTCGTCGAGGCTCCACGTCGCGAGCTCGGGCGCCTTCTCGATCGCCGCGTTCAGGTTGTTCACGTACGCCTGATGATGCTTGCCGTGGTGGATCTGCATCGTCTGCGCGTCGATGTGCGGCTCGAGCGCTTCGGGCGCGTACGGAAGGGCGGGAAGGGAATGGGCCATGGGTGTTCTCCGAGGAAGTGGCGAGGTACGGACTGAACGGCGCCGGGGCGACCGGGAGTTCCCGGACGACCCGGCGGGACGGGCGTCAGGACGGCTTGCCGCGACTGCGCAACTAGCCGATGATCGCCGGCGTGACCGAGAGGGCCACGATGATGATGATCAGCTTCTCCACGTGCTGCCCGACGAAGGGGAACTGCTTGGCGATGAAGTACCCGAGGAGCAGCATCGACCAGATCCAGGTCAGTGCGCCCGTGATGTTGTAGGTCACGAAGGTCACGAACCGCATCTCCGCCGCGCCGGCGACGACCGGGGCGAAGGTGCGCACGATCGGCATGAACTGCGCGATGAAGATCGTCTTGCCGCCGTGCTTCTCGTAGAAGGCGTGCGCCTGCTGGATGTAGCTCTTCTTGAAGAAGCGCGAATCCTCGCGCGTGAAGAGCGCCTTGCCGACGCTGCGCCCGATGAAGAAGCCGGTGGTGTTCCCGGCGATCGCGGCGATCGAGCAGAGGACCCCCAGCGTCCACACGTTCAGCGGGACGGGGCCGTCCGGTTGCGACGCGAGCAGCCCGGCCGTCACCAGCAGCGAGTCGCCGGGAAGCATCGGGAAGAGCAGCCCCGTCTCGATGAAGATGATCGCGGGGATGCCGAACATCCCGACGGCGACGATGAGCTGCGACGGGTCCTTCAGATAGTGGAGCAGGTCGGCGATCGATGGCATCCCCAATTGTAACGAGGCGTTAACTTCCGGGCATCATGGCCTCCATCCTCGACCGCGTCGTCCTCGTCTTCAACCGCCCACAGGACCCCGTGAACATCGCCGCCACCGTGCGCGTGATGAAGAACATGGGCATCTCGCACCTCCGGCTCGTGAAGCCCGAGGCGTACGATCCGTGGCGCATCGAGGGGGTCGCGCACGGCACGCGCGACATCGTCTCGCAGATCCAGCACTTCGAGTCGCTCCCCGAGGCGCTCGCCGACTGCGTGCTCGTCGCGGCCTTCGCCGGGAAGCGCCGCGCGGCGAAGTGGCCCGTCGCGACCCCGCGCGAGATGGCCGCCAAGGTGCTCGAGCGCGCCGAGGACGGCCCGGTGGCGCTGCTGTTCGGGCAGGAGGACCATGGGCTGCCGAATGAGGCATTGGATCTGGCGCAGCTGCTGGTGACGATCCCGACCACTGAGCACGCGTCGCTGAACCTGGCACAGGCGGTGATGGTCGCCTGCTACGAGCTGCACGTGGCGGCGGGGGACGCGACGCGCGTCCTGGCCCCGCCGCGCAAGGACGCGCCGCCCCCCACGCATGAGGAGTGGGAGATGGCGCTCACGAACATCACGGAGGCGCTGACGGAGATCCGTTTCTTCCGCACGCGCAACGAGGATCACGTGATGCGGACCCTGCGGTCGCTCCTGTCGCGGGCCGATCCGAACAGCCGGGAACTGACGCTGGTCCGAGCGGCGTCCATCGAAGTGATGCGCACGATCGATCGGATCAAACGGGGGCTGGAACTCTGAACATCCGTAGTCTTGCGGATGCCCTTGTCATCCATCATTTTTCGTAGTCTGTATTCGTGCTTGTGAAGGATTTCACAAGCACGATATCCCTATGATCCCCCTCATCAGCACCGGATCCAGTCGATGACCGGACTCAGGAAGTGGGCTGCAACTGCTGGAATCGTCGTGATCGCCGCTACGGCCACGGTGATGTCGGCGTACGCTGGCTCACAGCAAGGCGGCGCTCCGGCGCCTGCCGGCAAGAAGGAAACCGCCACCGAAGCCGCCAACCGCGAAGCCACCGGCAAAGCGGTCCCCGGCCCGTGGGCCTACAGTGGAGCCTCCGGCTACACCAACTACATCGGCGGCGGCGTCGGTCGCTCCCCGGTGCAGCCGGTCAAGTTCCCGCACCCGGTGCATGTGAACACGCTCAAGATGAACTGCGTGTTCTGCCACTCCTCGGCCTTCAAGTCCTCCGATCCGGGGCTCCCCGCCGTCGGCACCTGCATGGGGTGCCACACGGTCATCGGGGCCGACCGCCCGGAGATCAAGAAGCTGACCGAGTTCTACAACAAGAAGCAGCCGGTCCCCTGGGTCCGCGTCCACAAGGTCCCCGAGTACGTGCACTTCCCGCACATGCGTCACGTGAACGCCGGCGTCACCTGCCAGAGCTGCCACGGCCAGGTCAACAACATGCCGCAGGTGTTCCAGTACGCCTCGCTCAACATGGGATGGTGCGTGAGCTGTCACGTGAACGGCTACTCGCCCGCCGAAGGCCTTCGCGCCGCCGGCTACGTCCCCGATAAGGCAGCGCTCGACGCCCCGCGCAAGAAGGCGTCGTACGACTGCACCAACTGTCACTACTAGGAATCGGCGCATGAGCCAGGACGTCACCGACACGACGCCGAAGGAAGGCGTCAAGCGCCGCGAGTTCCTCAAGGTGCTCGGCGCGACCAGCGCCGCCGCGACCATCGTCGGCTGCAGCAGCGACAAGGTCGAGAAGCTGATCCCCTACGTCGTCAGCCCGGACAACACCGTCCCGGGCGTTTCGACGTACTACGCCTCCACCTGCCGTGAATGCGCGGCCGGTTGCGGCATCCTCGTCGAGACCCGCGACGGCCGCGCCATCAAGGCCGAGGGCAACCCGGATCACCCGGTGAACCGCGGCGCGCTCTGCGCCCGTGGTCAGGCCGGACTCCAGGGGCTCTACAATCCGGACCGCTTCCGTTCCCCGATGGTCCGTCAGGGCGACAAGCTCGTCCCGACGACCTGGGACAAGGCGATCCAGACGCTGCAGGGCAAGCTCGGCGAAGCCAAGTCGAAGGGGACGGCCAAGGACGCCGTCTTCATCAACCAGCACGAGCAGGGCTCCTTCCCGGCCTTCCTCGATTCCTGGCTCGCCGGCTACGGCATGCCGGGCGCCATCGGCTACGACGCCGAAGCGCCGCTCGGCGCCATCGCCGCCAACAAGGCCGCCTACGGCGCCTCGTGGCCGAAGCTCGACTTCCAGGCCGCGAAGCTCGTCGTCTCGTTCGGCGCCGACTTCCTCGATGGCTGGGGCATGGCGGTCACGACGCAGATCGACTTCGCCGATGCCCGTGCCAAGCTCGAGGGTGGCCCGCGCGCGGTGTACGTCGGCGCGCGCCGCACGCTCACCGGCCTCAACAGTGACTCCTGGATCCCGGCGCGTCCGGGGAGCAGCGCCCTCGTGGCGCAGGCGCTCCTCGCCGCCGTCGGCGGGAAGGGTGGTGCCTCGCTCAAGCAGGCTGCGGACGCCGCCGGCGTCTCGGTCGCCTCGCTCGAGTCGCTCGCCAATGAACTCAAGTCGGTCAAGCCGAGCCTGATCCTCGCCGGCGGCAACGCCGAGAACGACACCGACACCGCGATGGCGGTCGCCGAACTGAACAAGGCGCTCGGCAACGTCGGCGTCACGATCAAGCCGGCCGAAGGCTACAACACGTACGAAGGGGTCGCGTCGCACGCCGCCGTGCGTGAGGCCGCGAGCCGCATGGCCGAGGGGAAGGTCGCCCTCGCCTTCGTGCGCGGCGTGAACCCGGCGCACACGATGCCGGGGAGCGTCAAGTTCGCCGACGCCTTCAAGAAGGTGGGCTTCAAGGTCTCCTTCTCGAGCTATCCGGACGAGACCACCGCGCTCTGCGACCTGGTCCTCCCCGATCACCACGCGCTCGAGAGCTGGGGCGATGCGGAGACGGTGAAGGGCACGCTCTCGCTCCAGCAGCCGACGATGGACCCGGTGTTCGACACGCGCCAGACGGCGGATGTGCTGATCGCCGTGGCGAAGGGCGATCCGTCGGCGGCCGGCAAGATGCCCGCCGACTACCGCAGCTTCATCGCCGGCCGACTCGGCGGCAACGCCGGCCTCACGGCCGCGCTCCCGACCGGCATGGGGAAGGGCTCCGCGCTCCCGCATCCGGCCGGCAAGACGGCGGCCGCGGTCACGGGTGGCGGCATCGCGAAGTCGCAGGGCGAGTACTTCCTGCATGTGTATCAGTCGCCGGTGCTCGGCGACGGTCGCGGCGCGAACAAGCCGTGGCTCCAGGAACTGCCGGATCCGGTCAACAAGATCGCCTGGCAGACGGTCATCGAGCTGCATCCCGAGACCGCCAAGAAGCTCAGCCTCGAGGAAGGGGACCACGCCACCGTCACCACGTCGGTCGGCTCGGTCACCGCTCCCGTGTATCTCTACATCGGCCTCCGCCCCGACACGGTGGCGATCCAGGCCGGCCGCGGTCACAACGCCTACGGGCGCTATGCCGACGGTTGCGGTGTGAACCCGATGTCGCTCCTCCCGGTGGTCGAGGACGGCAAGTCGGGGGCGACGGCGCTCGCCGCCACGAAGGCTGGCGTGGCCAAGGCGAGCGGCGCGAGCCGCCTCGTCACGACGGAAGGCTCGGGACGTCAGCACGGGCGCGGCATCGCGCGTGCGCTGACCGTCGACGATCTGCTCGCCGGCAAGATGGGGCACCACGAGGAGGAGTTCGTGGGGCAGGCCAAGGTCGGCTTCCTCCCCGGGCTCCGCTCGCCGGTCGCGAACGACGCGCAGGGTGAGCTCGGCGACCCCAAGTCGAAGGACAAGGGGCAGTACGATCCGAACCACTGGAGCGGCGTCGCCAAGCGCCGCTGGGCGATGACCATCGACCTGGCGCGCTGCACCGGCTGCTCGGCGTGCGTCACCGCCTGCTACAGCGAGAACAACATCCCGACCGTGGGCGCCACGCATCAGGGCGCGCAGGTCATGCCCGATCGTACCGGCTTCGGCGCCAACATCACGCGGTCGCGCGAGATGGCGTGGATCCGTCTCGAGCGCTACTTCGAGATCGACCGCGAGCCGAAGGACGTGGAGTGGAACCCGGACTTCGAGACGCGCGTCGTCCCGATGATGTGCCAGCACTGCGGCAACGCCCCGTGCGAGCCCGTCTGCCCGGTGTACGCCACGTACCACTCGCCGGACGGCCTGAACGTGCAGGTCTACAACCGCTGCGTCGGCACCCGTTACTGCAGCAACAACTGCCCGTACAAGGTCCGCTACTTCAACTGGTTCGGCTATGGTGAGCCGGCCCGTGCGCAGTACGCCTTCCCGGAGCCGTTGCACTGGCAGCTCAACCCGGACGTCACCGTCCGCGGTAAGGGCGTGATGGAGAAGTGCTCCTTCTGCGTGCAGCGCATCAAGGAGACGGAGAACCGCGCCAAGCTCGAGCAGCGCGAGATCCTGCCGGACGAGTTCACGACGGCGTGCGCGCAGGCGTGCCCGTCGCGGGCGATCATCTTCGGCGACGCGGCCGACGACCGTTGGACGGTCGCGAAGATGGTGAAGGACGAGCGGGCCTACCATGTGTTCGAAGAGCTGAACACCTACACGGCGGTCGTCTACTTGCAGAAGGTCAACCATCCGTCGGCGCACGCGCCGGCGAAGGCGTAAGGGGGGCGCGACGATGACAGCGATTCCGCATTCGGGATCCGGCGAACCGCGCCGCCCCAACATCGCAGTGGCCGGCATCCAGCTGCCGGCCGTCAAGGACTACGAGCAGGTCGATAACGAGATCATCGACACGCTCAAGCCGACCAAGAAGTGGTTCATGGCGCTGCTGCTCGCCATCGGCTGCCTCGCGATCGGTGCGAGCTCCTGGATGTACCAGATCCACGAAGGGCTCGGCGTCGCCGGCTACAACCCGCCGGTGATGTGGGGCGTCTACATCATCACCTTCGTGTTCTGGGTCGGTATCGGCCACGCCGGTACCCTCATCTCGGCCATCCTGTATCTCTTCCGCGCCGGCTTCCGCACCACCATCTATCGCGCAGCCGAAGCGATGACGGTGTTCGCGGTCATGACGGCCGGGCTCTTCCCGATCATCCACATCGGGCGCCCGTGGAAGTTCTTCTGGCTGATCCCGTACCCGAACTGGCGCCTCCTCTGGCCGCAGTTCAAGTCGCCGCTCGTGTGGGACGTGTTCGCCATCTCCACGTACCTCACGATCTCGACGACCTTCCTCTTCATCGGCCTCATCCCCGACATCGCGGTGCTCCGCGACCGGGAGAAGAACCCGACCAAGAAGGCGATCCTCAGCGCGCTCAGCTTCGGCTGGCGCAACAGTGAGGCCGAGTGGCGCCACTTCGTGCGCGCCTATCTCTTCCTCGCCGCGTTCAGCACGCCGCTGGTGCTCTCGGTGCACTCGGTCGTGTCCTTCGACTTCGCCATGGCCCTCACCCCGGGCTGGCACACGACGATCTTCCCGCCGTACTTCGTCGCCGGCGCCATCTTCTCCGGCTTCGCGATGGTGTGGACGATCATCATCCCGATCCGCAAGTGGTGGAAGCTCGAGCACTACGTGACGCTGAACCACCTCGACGCCACGGCGAAGATGGTGCTGTTCACGTCGCTGGTCGTCGGGCTCGCCTACATGATCGAGTTCTTCATCGCCTGGTACGGCGGCGTCCCCGCCGAACAGGACTACTTCTGGAACCGCGTCTTCGGGCAGTGGTGGTGGGCGGCCTGGATCATGCTCACCTGCAACATGATCCTCCCGCTGTCGCTCTTCTCGCAGTCGCTGCGCCGCAACCCGACCTGGCTCTGGATCCTCTCGATCTTCATCAACATCGGGATGTGGTTCGAGCGCTTCGTGATCGTGGTGCCGTCGCTCTCGCACGAGTTCGAGCCCTGGCAGTGGTCGGGCTACATGCCCACCTGGGTCGACTACGGCATCCTGCTGGGATCCTTCGGCTGGTTCTTCATGTGGTTCCTCCTCTTCATCCGTCAGCTGCCGGTGTTCGCGCTGAGCGAGATCAAGGAGATCGTGCCGCCGAAGATGAAGCATGGTCACTCGCACAACGGGGGGCACTAACATGAAGCAAGGCATGCTGGGCGCCTTCCGCGAGCTCGACGCCACCTGCGCGGCGATCGAAGAGCTCAAGAAGAAGAAGGTGGGCGAGGTCACGGTGTTCACGCCGACCCCGCGCCACGAGATCGAGCACGCGATGAAGTCGCCGATGAGCAAGGTCCGCCAGTTCACCCTCGTCGGGGCGCTCTCGGGCTGCGTGTTCGGCTACTGGATCGCCATCTGGAGCTCGGAGTACTGGCCGCTGGTCGTCGGCGGCAAGGCGATCTCGACCTGGATCCCGTACACGATCTTCGGGTTCGAGGTCATGGTGCTCGTGGGTGCGCTCTCCACGGTCGCCGGCTTCTTCATCCTCTCGCGCATCCCGCGCCTGACGATGACCGTCGGCTACGACCCGCGGTTCAGCCACGGGGACTACGGCGTGTGGGTCAAGTGCGCGCCGAACCAGCTCAAGGACGCCGAAGACATCCTGCGCCGGAATGGCGCGGTGGAGGTGCGTGGTGAGGAGTAACGTGATCGCGCGCCGTCTGGCGCTTCTGGCGCTGCCGTTCTCGCTCGGCGCCTGCGAGTGGTTCACCGACTTCAAGCAGCAGCCGTCGGTGAACACCTGGCAGGAGCTCAACGACAGCACCGCCATCAAGGGGTCCCGCGGTCAGCCCGCGCACTCCGTCGGCACCAACGGGACGCTCGCGCCGGGCTACGGCGTCAGCTACCAGCCGCTGCCGGGGACGATCGACTCGCTGGCCGGCATCCAGAATCCGACCAAGCCCGATGCGGCCTCGCTGCTGAACGGGCGCAAGTACTACACGATCAACTGCGCCGTCTGCCATGGCTCGGCCGGTGACGCCAAGAGCCCGCTCGCGGCGATCAACTACGGCTTCGCGCCGAGCCTCCTGACCGATCAGGCCAAGGGGCGCAGCGATGGCTACCTCTGGGGGATGATGCGCAACGGTCGCGGCCTGATGCCGTCGGCCAACCGCATCGAAGAGGCCGAGCGCTGGGACGTCGTGAACTACATCCGCGGGCTGCAGGGGCGGTATCCGGTGGACACCGGCGCCGTCGGGCGCCCGGGCGAGACCGGGACCACGCTTCCGGGCTTCACCAAGCTCGGA
>CAZAGK010000009.1:0-59992 GCA_964484775.1 uncultured Gemmatimonas sp.
GGGGAGGAATCCGCCCGTGGCGAGATCCTCCACGCGGCTCGCCGCCTGCGCGAGACGCAGCAGCGACTTGGGCTGCATCAGCACGAGCGGACGGCGCTCGGTGAGCGACGCCTGCCACCGGAGGATGTGGAAGTACTGCGCCGGGGTCGAGGGATAGGCGACGCGCATGTTGCCCTCGGCGCAGAGCTGCAGGAACCGCTCGAGTCGTGCGCTGCTGTGCTCGGGGCCCTGGCCTTCGTAGCCGTGCGGGAGCAACAGCACGAGTCCGGAGTCCTGTCCCCACTTGGCGCGGTCGGCCGCGAGGAACTGATCGATGATCGGCTGGGCGACGTTCGCGAAGTCGCCGAACTGTCCTTCCCACAGGACGAGCGTGTCCGCCGAGGCCGTGCTGTAGCCGTACTCGAAGCCCATCACCGCCATCTCCGAGAGCGCCGAGTTGTAGATCTCGAACGCCGCGTTCACCCCGTCGAGATGACGGAGCGGGATGTAGGTGTCGGCATTGGTGACGTCGTGGAGCACCGCGTGACGATGCGAGAAGGTGCCGCGCTCGACGTCCTGCCCCGAGAGTCGGACCGACATCCCCTGCCCGAGGATCGACGCGAAGGCGAGCGCCTCGGCGTGTCCCCAGTCGATCCCGCCGGCCTCGCCCATCGCCTCGCGACGACGCTCGAGCTGCTTGGCGAGGCGCGGGTGCGGCGTGAAGCTCTTGGGCCAGGTGAGCAGCTGCTCGTTGAGCCCGTGCAGCACATCGGCCGCGACGGCCGTCGTCGGCGGCTGCGGCGATGCGTCGGCACCGTCGAAGTCGGTGACGTGTTCGGCCGCCGGGGGTGCCGCCTTGGTCTTCTCGTATTGGGCCTGCAGCGCGGCCGCCACGGCGCCGTCCACCTGCTCGACATCGCTCTCGGAGACCACCCCTTCCTTCACGAGGCGGTTCCCCCACACCTGACGCGGCGTGGGATGCGCCTTGATCTTCTCGTAGAGAAGCGGCTGGGTGTAGGTCGGCTCGTCGCCCTCGTTGTGGCCGTGACGGCGATACCCGACGAGATCCACCAGGAAGTCGCGACCGAACTGCGTGCGATACGCCACCGCGATGCGCATGGCGATCACGCAGGCTTCGGCGTCGTCGGCGTTCACGTGGATGATCGGCATCTCGAAGCCCTTGGCCAGATCGCTGGCGAAGCGCGTCGAGCGCGAATCGGTCGGGTTCGTGGTGAAGCCGACCTGGTTGTTCACGATGATGTGCAGCGTGCCGCCGACGTTCGTCGCCCGGAGGTGCGCGAGGTTGAACGTCTCGGCCACGATCCCCTCACCGGGGAAGGCCGCGTCGCCGTGGATGCAGATCGGGACCACCGACTGCTCCTCGCGACGCGACGGATGTCCGGCGACCCGCTGGTGCGCGCGGGCGTAGCCCTGCAGCACCGGGTTCACGATCTCGAGGTGGCTCGGGTTCGGCACCAGCGAGAGTCGCACGCGGCGTCCGGCCTTCGTGTCGCGCTCGCTCTCGAAGCCGAGGTGGTACTTCACGTCACCGGTGCTGGTGTCGTGCAGATGGTCGTGACGGCCGGAGAACTCGGCGAAGATCTGCTCCACCGGCTTCCCCATCACGCGCACGAGCACGTTGATGCGGCCACGATGCGCCATGGAGATGGCCACGTGGCGCGCGCCGGCAGCCGCAGCCTCCTCGACCACGGTGTCGAGCATCGGTACGAGCGCGTCGGTCCCTTCGAGCGAGAAGCGCTTGTAGCCCACGAAGGCCCGGCCGAGGAAACGCTCGAGCCCGTCGACCTCGGTGAGGCGCTGCAGCAGCATGCGCTTCTCGTCCGCCTCGAGCGGACGCGTCAGTTGCTCGGCGGTGAAGAGGGCGCGGAACCACTGGCGCTCCTCCTCCGTCCGGCAGTGCACGAACTCGACGGCCAGATTGCGGGTGTAGCGGAACTTCAGGCGCTCGGCGACATCGCGTCCCGTCTTGAGATGCGGGAATCCGATCGACGCACCCGACACGAGATCCAGGTCGGCATCGGTGATGCCGTAGGCCTCGGGCGTCAGCTCCAGCGCTCCCGGGGGCGGAGAGCCCAGCGGGTCGAGCTGAACGGCGAGATAGCCGTATCGACGGATGGCGTTCACATAGCGCGAGACACCGACCGCGCGCCGTTCGGCGTCGGGATCGGTGGCACCGGCAGCGGCGGATCCCCCGCCGAACTGCTGCGCCAACGTGAAGAACTGACGCCAGGAGGCGTCAACGGAATTGGGGTCGCGACGCCACGCTTCGAACTGCTCGGCGATATAGGCGTCGTTGAAGACGGACGCGACGGGCTCGGGCATCCCTGAAATCTAACCAGTGCCCGGGGGTACGGCAGTTGAGGGGAGCCGCCGCGCGGCTCAGCCGATCGCGGCCAGCAGGTCGTGCAGTTCGGCGGCGCTCGCCGGTCGATCGGCGGCCTTCTTGGACAGCGTCCGGAGGATGAGCTCCGACAGGGCGGCCGGCACCTCGGGATTGAGCTCCCGGGGCGGGGTCGGCGTGTCCTCGAGGACCCGGGCGATCAGCGTGATCTGGCTGTCGGCGGTGATCGGCACCCGGCCGGTCAGGCACTCGTACAGCACGCAGCCGGCCGAATAGAGGTCGGCTCGGGCGTCGATGTTGTCCCCCATCAGCTGCTCCGGGGACATGTATTCGGGGGTCCCGACGACCATCCCGGCCTGGGTCACGCCGCTCTGCCGCACCGCCATCCGGGCGATCCCGAAGTCCATGACCTTGAGCACGCCGTCGGGCTCGACCACCATGTTCTGCGGCTTGATGTCGCGGTGGATCACCCCCTGCTCGTGGGCGACCTCGAGCGCGCGGCAGAGCTGCTTCCCCACGGTGAGGGTGGCCGACACCGGAAGCTTGCCGCGGCTCTTGATCGCGTCCTTCAGCGACTTCCCCTCCACGTACTCCATCGTGATGTAGTACGTGCCGTTGGCCTCGCCGAGGTCATGCGTGCGCACCACGTTGCGATGCGAGATGCGCCGGGCGAGCCGGATCTCGCTCTTGAAGCGCTCCAGCGCGCTCGGGTCCTCGTTGACGAAGTCGCGCTTGAGCACCTTGATGGCGATCAGCTCGCCGAGCTCGCTGTCGACGGCCTTGAAGACCATCCCCATGCCGCCGACGCCCAGGACTTCCTTGACGTCGTAGCGGCCGGCGAAGCGCGAGCCGGGGGCGATGCCATCGGCCTCGACCTGCTGTGCCAGCGTGCCGCCGATGCCGACCTGCGACATGCGGACGGTGCGGGCATTCGGCGTGGCACCGCCGAGGAACTCGACGAGCGCGGCTTTGTCACGCAGGTCGGTGAGCATGGAGCGGAACGCATCGGCGAGCGTCCCGATCTCCCCGGTGGCCTTCACCGTGATGTCGGTGGTGTAGTCCCCCTCGGCGGCGCGACGGGTGGCGTCGACGAGGGCACCGATGGGGCGGGTGATCTGCCGCGCGATGAGCAGGGCCAGCAGCCCGGCGATCACGAGTCCGACCGCGCCGCCACCCAGGATGATGGTGCGCAGCTGGTTGAAGGCCGCGAACTCCTGGTCCTTGTTGCGGAGCACGACGAAGCCGCCGACCTGCTTGCCGCTGGCGGCGCGCAGCGGCTCCCCGATCGCGACGTAATGGGTGCGGTCCAACAAGGGATCGGGGCTGACGCGCATCGGCTCCTCGTGACGCAGGGAGTCGGCCCGTTCCATGTCCATGTCCTTGGCGTTCGTCAGCGATGCGACGAGCGCACGCACGTCGGCGGTGATCCCCACGGTGGAGGCGCGCAGCTGCGGCTTGTCGTTGTCGTCCAGGGCGAACACGACCACGTCGACGGTGCCGCCGGTGGCCTGCTTGAGCGAATCGGCGAACGATGCGTCGAGCGGGCGTACCGCCATCAGGGTCCCGACGACGGAGGCCGAGGCGCCGATCACGGGGACGGCGACCACCTGGATCAGCGTATCCGACGCAACGCCGAACGCCCCGGCGCTGACGCCGTTGAGCGCCAGCTTGATCAATCGCGAGCCGGAGAGGTCGATCGAATCCGCGGCCGGTTCGTCGCTCTTGGCGAGGCGGATGCCGGTGGAATCGGTGATCTGCACCCACCGTGCGTCGATCTGCTCCGAGGCGACGAACGACTGGTCCTGCAGGTCGGCGAGCTTGCGCGACTCGACCAGTGACCGGAAGGCCGGACTCCCCACCCAGACCGTCGCGCGCTCCCGCATGGCCCGCTCGCGCGCCGCGAGCAGCGTGCGGATCTGCTCGCGCGCACTGGCGACCGCCTTGGTGACCGACGACTCGGCGGCGCGATCGGCGTAGTAGCCGGTCAGCGCCAGCGTGCCGAGCAGCACCGAGGCGACCACGAGCGCGATGGCCGCGAAGATGCGCGTGGTCAGCGAGAGGCCGCGAGTGCTCACGAGTGTCGGTGTGGGAGGGAGAGGACGATCAGTAGCGGACGCCGGTCGCGGTGTAGTCCTGTCCGAACTTGTTCTTGTGTTCGGCGAGCTTGTAGCCGCGGGCATCGAGCTGGGCATCGAGCGCCGGCGACGCCGCCGCCACTTCGATCTCCCGAATGTACTCGGCGGTACGCTCGTGCCACACGTGCAGCTCGTACTTCCCGCCCGGGAGCGCGGGGATCGTCCACCGGCCGTCCGGGCCGGGCTGCGTATGGAACGGGGTGTTCACCACCACCACGTACGCGGTCATCTTGGGATGGATGTTGCAATAGACCGGAAACGACCCCGCCTTCTTGAACGACGTGGACTTCCCCGGACCGCTCCCGTAGACCCCGAGATCGAACGCGGCCCCGGCGGCGGTGGAGAAGATGTTGTGGCTGAACGGGTCGGTGTTCGGGAACTGGACCGTGGAGCCGGGGGTCACGACGATCACCCGTGGCGAGAAGGCGCGGCCGTCCATCTCCATCTTGGACTTGACCTCGCTCACGCGCGGGGCGCCACCCTTCGGAACCAGATAGACCACGGCGTTCTTGAGGTCGGTAGTGTTCTCGCCCGGCTTCTCGAGTATCGTTACACGGCCTCCGATCGTGTGCTGCGCAGCGGCCGGAATGCTCCCGAACGCCAGCAGTGCGGTCAGTGCCAGACCGCGACCCGACCATCCCCTTCGCGATGCGCGTGTGCCCATGATCCCCCTCCCTCCCAAGAAGTCCGCAGTCTGCAACATTAGGTCGCGGTCGACGTCACGGTCAAGCAGTCGAACGACCCCGCGGCGCGCCCCCACGACGGCTGCGGCCATCGCGATGGTGGTCGCCCTCACCGTCGGCGCCGCCTCCGTGCTTGGCGCGCAGGACACGACGAAGGTCTCGCCCGACTCGATGGCGGCGCGTCTCGAACGTGCCGAGGACGCGATCAAGCTCCTGCAACAGCAACTGGCGGCGCAAGCGCAGAGCGGCGTCCAGAGCCGGTCGCGGATGAGCCTGGAGTTCAACGGCCGTGTGCTCGTGACCGGGTTCTCCAACAGCCGGCGCGTGAACAACGTCGATGTCCCACTCTTTGTACGCCCCGACACGGCGAATGGATTGCCGCAGGGGGGCTCGGGGATGGCGATCCGTCAGACGGCCATCGGACTGGCCGTGAGCGCCCCCGACGTGCTCGGGGGTGCCTTCCGGGGCGATCTGGACGTCGATTTCTTCGGGGGGCAGCAGCCGAGTTCGGGAGGACGCACCTTCCCGCTGCTGCGACTGCGGACCGCGCGCGCGGCGGTGCAGTGGACGCACGGCGAACTCCTCATCGGTCAGGAAGCCCCGCTGGTGGCCGGGGTGAATCCGCTCAGTCTCGCGTCGATCGGCACGCCGGGATTCGTCGGCGCCGGGAACCTATGGCTCTGGTTGCCACAGCTGCGCCTCGGACTCGAGAGCGCGGGCACCGTGCGGTTCGGCGTGCAGGGGGCGATGCTCGCGCCGACCAGCGGCGATGCCGCCTCGGCGTTCGACACCGACAACGACGTCGCCGAACGCTCGCGGCGCCCCTTCTTCGAGGGACGCGCCTCGCTCCGCTGGGGACGCGACGAGACGCTCGGGGAGATCGGCGTCGGGGTGCATCGGGGCTGGTTCGCCACCAAGGGGGACTCGACGCTGGAGTCCACCCTCACGGCGGTCGACGCGCTCCTGCCGATCGCTCCCTGGCTCGATGTGCGCGGCGAGTGGTACACGGGGACGGCGGCGCGTGCGCTCGGCGGCGGCGGGATCGGCCAAGGCTTCGCCCCGAACGGCGCCCTCGTGCGCAGCACCGGTGGCTGGGGACAGCTCAACCTGCGACTGGGCAAGCACACGGTGCTGGGCGCCGGCGCGGGCTACGACGATCCGGACGACAGCGACCTCGGCGCCGGCGCGCGACTCCGCAACAGCGCGAGCGAGCTGCACTTGCATTGGCGTCCGGCGGGGCCGCTGCTCTTCGGTCTGGAATTCCGGCGGATCGAGACGACCTATTCCCTCGGCAAGCTCGTGAACGACCATCTGAACCTGGCGATGGGCTTCGAGTTCTGAGCGTCTACGGATTGCGGAGGAGTTCGATCAGCTGCAGGGTGGCACCGCTCGCCGACACTTCGCGCCGTTCGCCGACGCGATAGGTCGGGAAGGCGAAGTCCGGCGCGAGCGGCACCTGCGGGGCCTGCAGGTACCAGACGCGCGCCGGTCGCGAGACATCGACCAGCAGCGACTCGGCCTCGATCATCGGCGGGAGGTAGCCGTGCTTCTCGTCGAGGGTGCGACGTGAGGTCTTGGGATCGAGCGCGGTGAGCCACGCCCAGCCGAGCCACCGCGTCTTGACGATGATCGTCGAGTCGCCCGGCTGCAGCTGCGCCATCGCCTTGTCGAGCACGCGCCCGTACGCCGTGAACTGGAGGTTGTACGCGAGCGCATCGTGGCCGTAGCCGCAGCACTCATGGGAGATGCGCGTGACGCGGAACATCCGCTCCGACCCCATCGAGAAGGTGCCGATGGTGGCGCGTGTGACGGGGTCCGCCGACCAGCGCACCGAGGCGAGCAGACAGGGCAACCAGAGCGCCACCGCGGCGGTACGCCAGCGTCGCGCGACGCCGGCCTGCGACAGCGCCACGAGCGCGCCCAGCATCAGGAACGGAAGGAAGATCGTGTAGTAGCGGAGATTGCTGTAGGTGCGGTACGACGTGATGACGTAGAGGCTCAGCAGCAGCGTCCACGAGAGACAGCGCCATCCGGTCGTCGGCGCGAGGTCCTTCCAGTGCCAGTGCCGTCGCCGCACGGCGAGCACCGCCCCGATGGCCGAGAGCAGTGTGGGCCACCATTGGAACTGCAGCACGGTCACGAGGAAGGCCTGGTTGAGCAGGTGCCGGCTCCAGAGATCCCACGGACGGAAGTCGCGCAGCAGTCCCGCCGACCCCTTCGACGCCCCCCAGATGGTCGCCGTCTGACTCGCGAAGAGCATCGACGGCGCGAACACCACCGCCACGTAGATCACGCCGGGGATCGCGAAGGCCGCCGTGCGCTTGATGAACCCCGGCTCCCGCAGCAGGCTCCACCAGCACACCGTCGCCGCGATGGCGTAGAGGATGACGCCGGTCTCCTTGGCGAAAGCGACGAGCGTGCCCGCGATGACCATCTCCACGATGTTCCGCCGGACGAGGCCGCTGAGCAGCCACATCCCCCAGGCGAGCATCGCGGTATCGACGTTCGGCTGCAGCACCGCCGCGAGCGTCGCCGGGTGGATGGCGACGGCGAGCACCAGCATGGCGCGGATCGTGCGATCCTCCGCCGAGGGGAGCACCGCGTCCAACAATCGCGCCCATCCCGCGAGCGCCACGAGACCGAGCAGCAGCTGCGGCGCGAACAGCGGCATCGCACCCGGCACGGTCCCGAGTCGCGAGAGCAGCATCGGCAGGGTCCAGGAGAGCGACACGTGCGCGGCGCAGCGCTCGATGTTCGGCGGGACGTCGGCGAGGCATCGCGCGTACACCCAACCGTCCCAGAAGGGCACGATCCCGCGATGCGGCCAGAGCAGCGCGATCATCATCGCGAAGCCGAGCGCGACGCTGCCGATCGCCCAACGACGGGCGTCGGGATCCGGGACCGGATGCACCGTAGGAGTCATCCCCAAAACTACGCCGGGGCGCCCACCGCCACGGGATCACCCACGCAGACCGTCCCGGTACGGAGCACCCGGGCGTAGATGCGGCTCCACCCCGGATGCGCCTTGGGAGAGATCCGCCCGGAGCGTCCGTCGTGGAAGGACCCGACGATCGTCGCGCACGGATGCGCCCAGTCGGTGCACTCGAGTTCCACCGCGCCGACGGTGAGTCGCACCCCTGGGACGATGGCGTTCCAGTCGAGTCCGGCCACGGTCAGATTCTCCCCCGTGGTCCCGATCCCGATGGGGTGCCCCTCCGCCTTCAGTGCTTCGATGCGTTCCAGCGCATACAAGCAGACCGCCTTGTCCGGTCCGCCATGCTTGTGATAGCGATGCCCATCCTCGGCGAGCCCCTCGGTCCCGATCTCGACGTCCGCCACCGGCAACTTCGGCACACCGCCCGGCGAGCGATTGATCGACACGACACGCGCCTCGGACATCAGGGCACCTGCGCGGCGACGAGTCGCACCGGGATCCCGCCGTTGCGGAAGACGAGCACCTCGCGGAACTCGAGCCCGACCTGTCGTTCGAGCGCACGATCGGCGGAGAGCAGCGCGATCGTCCATCCGCGGCAGCGCTCGCGCGCGATGTTGCCGAGCTGCGCGTACAGATTGCGCAGATCCTCGCTCTCGCCGACGCGGCCGCCGTAGGGCGGATTCACGAGCAGGAGTCCCGGCGTCTCCGGCACTTCGATGGACGACAGGGCGCGCTGGAAGATCCGCAGATCTCCCTCTACCCCGGCCCGCTCGGCGTTGGCGAGCGTCGCTTCGGCCGCACCGCGGTCGCGGTCCGAGGCGAGGATCGGCTGCGGCGCCCGCGCGATGCCCAGGGCGCGCGCCTTCTCCCGCACCGCTTCGGCACCGGGACGCTTCCCGGCGTCGGGCCAGTGCTCGCAGCGGAAGGTGCGTCCGAGCCCCGGGGCCAGATGCCGCGCGATGAGGGCGCCTTCGATCGGGATGGTCCCGGAGCCGCACATCGGGTCCACGAGCGGCGTCGAGCCGTCGTAGCCGAGTGCCAGAAGCATCGCCGCGGCGAGCGTCTCACGCATCGGCGCCTTGGCGGTCGCCTGGCGATAGCCGCGCCGGTGCAGCAGCTCGCCCGAGCTGTCCGCACTGATGGTGCACACATCGCGCACGAAGCGCACCACGAAGAGCTGTGCCGGCCCGGTGTCGGTGTCGTCGGACTCGTCCTCGTCGGCGGCGTTGGTGGCCGCCTTGACCCCTTTGACGCGCGAGGTGATGGCCCCCATCACGCGCTGCGCGACGGCGTCGGAGTGATAGAGCTTGGACTTCTTGCAGGTGACCCGGAGCTTCACCGTGTCGCCGGCGGCGACGAACTCCTCCCACTGCACGGACTTGGCGAGGCGTTCGAGTTCACTGAACGCGGTCGCGCGGAACTGTGCCACGCGCACGATCACGCGCGAGACCGAGCGCAGTCGGAGGTTGCAGCGGAGCAGCGCGCGGTCGTCGGCCGTGAAGGTCACGCCACCCTCGGTGACGGCGATGGCCGACACCGAGAGCTCGCGCAGTTCCGCCGCCGCCACCTGTTCGAGCCCCGGGGCGACCGAGGCGAAGCACTCGCGTCGTGTCGGGGGGGTCAAGCCGCCGCCAGCGCGCGCTTGGACCGCCACTTCCAGATGCGATACCCGTACAGGACGACGAAGAACGACGCGAACATCAGCGGCTCCTCGATGTCCTTCTTGACCGACATCCAGTAGTGCACCACACCGAGGACCCCGATCAGATAGACGAGCTTGTGCAGACGGTTCCACTTCTTGCCGCCCATCCGACGGATCATCCCCTTGGTCGAGGTGATGGCGAGGGGCACCATCAGCACGAGTCCGGCGAACCCGATCATGATGTAGGGGCGCTTCATCAGGTCCTTCACCAGATCGTTCCAGTCGAGCTGGACGTCGAGCAGCACGTAGGCGAGCCAGTGCAGGATCACATAGCCGAACGCGAAGAGCCCCATCGTGCGCCGGTGCTTGGCGAGCCAGTTCCAGCCGAGCAACTGGCGGAGGGGGGTGACCGCGACCGTCGCGATCAGGAAACGGAGGGTCCACTCCCCGAGGAAGTGCTCGCCCTCCTTGATCGGGTTGGACCCGAAGTAGCGGGTCCCGTTCAGGATGTCCGACGCCAGCGCCCCGATCGCGACGAGCGCGGGGAGGCAGGACGCGACGATCAGCGTGACGGGGAACCACCGCGGTTCGCGGAACGCGCGCAGGCGTTCGTAGCGCTCGCTCCAGGTCATGCGGTGTGCGGGGCTTGAAGGGAAGAACGGTGCACGATCAGAAGTTCCGGCGGAGGTCCATGCCGGTGTACATCGAGGCGACCTGATCAGCGTAGCCGTTGAACATGAGCGTCTTGCGGCGACGGAACTCGCCGATCCGGCGCTCCGAGGCCTGCGTCCAACGCGGGTGATCGACCTCGGGGTTCACGTTCGCGTAGAAGCCGTACTCGGACGGGTTCGCGATCTGCCAGGTGTTCTTCGGCATCTGCTCCACGAGCCGGATGCGCACGATGGACTTGATCTGCTTGAAGCCGTACTTCCACGGCGTGACGAGACGCAGCGGGGCTCCGTTCTGGTTCGGCAGGTCGCGCCCGTAGACGCCGGTGGCGAGCATCGCGAGCGGGTTCAGCGCCTCGTCGAGCCGGAGCCCTTCGACGTACGGCCAGTCGAGGACGGCGCTCTGCTGGCCCGGCATGCGCTTCGGGTCGTACAGCGTCGTGAACTCGACGAACTTCGCCTTGGACGTCGGGGCGGCCCGCTTGATCACGTCCGCGAGCGGGATCCCGCGCCATGGGATCACCATCGACCACGCTTCCACGCAGCGATGCCGGTAGATCCGGTCCTCGACCGCGCTGGGCTTGAGGAAGTCCTCGAGCTGGTAGTCGCCGGCCTTCCCGACGAGCCCGTCGACCTTCACCGTCCAGGGGCGCGGCTTGAAGTTCTTGGCGAGCTCGATCGGTTCGTCCTTCCCCGTGCCGAACTCGTAGAAGTTGTTGTAGCTCGTCACGTCGGTCCACGGCGTCGGCTTGTCGTCGCTCTGGAGGCCATACGGCTTGCCGATGGCCTTCGGGTCCTGCGGCGCTCCGAGAACGGCCGCATGCAGCGCGCGCGGGGAGAGCCCCCCGGCGATGGCGCCGAGCCCGACGGCTCCTGCGACGGCACCGGCAGCGCTGATGAACGCGCGGCGGTCGAGATACACCCCCTCGGGCGTGATCTCGGAGGACGGAAGGTCGGACGGACGGCGGATGAGCATGGACGACTCCGGCAGAGGACAGGTTCTATTATACATACGGGCCGCGACAAGTTTCCGATGTCACACCCCCCGACCGTCGTTCCGGCCCGTCGGCCGGTCGCCCTTCCGCCCGGATCCCCCGCCCCTCGATGCTCCCCGACTGGTTGAATCGCGAGATCCTCGGCAACACCCTCGCCGGCTGGCTGATCGCCGGTGGCGGGGTGCTCCTCGCACTCGGTATCGTCACGGTCCTGCGGAGCTCGCTCGTCCGGCGTCTCGAGGCGGCGAGCGCGCGGACGGACACCGCGCTCGACGATTACCTGGTGATCCTGCTCAAGTCGCTCCGGCCCACCTTCGTGGTGCTCGGCGCGGTCGCCTGGGCGCTCCTCTCGCTGGACATCCCCAGCGGCTGGGTGCTGGCCCTGAAGTGGCTGCTGGTCATCGCGATCGTCCTCCAGACCTTCCGCTTCCTTAACAAGACGGTCGAATTCTGGGTCGCGAGCTACGAACGGACGCACGGTGCGGCCGTCGACCGGGCGGCGGTCTCGATCATCTCCTTCGGCGTGCGGCTCGCCTTCTGGGTGATCATCGGGCTGGAAGTGCTCCGCTACTTCCACAAGAGTCCCACCACGTTGCTCGCCGGCCTCGGCGTCAGCGGCATCGCCCTGGCACTCGCGGTGCAGAACGTGCTGGGCGACCTCCTGGCGGCGCTCTCGATCCTGCTCGACAAGCCGTTCGTGGTCGGCGACACGATCACGATCGACCAGCTCGAAGGGGTGGTCGAGAAGATCGGGCTCAAGACCACCCGGCTCCGCGCTCCGACGGGCGAGCAGGTGATCTTCGGCAACGCCGACATCATGCGCAGCCGGATGCGCAACCTCACACGCCGGTGGAGCCGTCGGTTCACGGTGACGCTCTCCGTTGCCCCCGGCACCTCGACAGCGCAGCTCGCGCGCATCCCCGCCTTGGCCACCGAAGTGGTCGCGGGCGTGCCCCACGCCTCCGTGGTGCGAGTGCATCTGATCGCGGCCACCGCGACGGGGTTCGACTTCGAGCTCGTCGTCGGCATCGACACGGCACTCGCCGACCTCGTCTACGACGCCCGACAGGCGGTGCTGCTCGGGCTGCTCACGCGCTTCGAGCAGGAAGGCATCCGGCTCGCGCATAGCGCGATGGCGACCATGGTCCCGCGCGTGGACACCGAGCTCCGGTGAGCGACTCCTCTCGCGCGCGCTTCGGGGCCCGCGTCGGCTTCGCCGCCGCGACCGCGATCGCAGGCGTGACGGACATCATCGTCAACCCGGCGTCGATCAACCCCGATGGCGTCGCGTACATAGAGGTGGGGCGCGCCCTGCTCGCGGGGGAGCGACAAGGGATCGTCGGCTACTGGAGCCCGCTCTACTCGGTATTCGTCGCGGGCGTGCTCAAGCTCTTCCACGCCACCCCGGCCACCGAGGTGCTGATCGCGCGCTCGGCGAACCTCGTCTGCTTCCTGATCGCCGCGCTCGCCTTCGAGGCGCTGGTCACCGCGTGGCTCGCACGACTGCGTGCCACCGGGACGATCGCGAACGAGCTCTGGTGGCGCATCCCCGCCTACGCGGTGTTCATCTGGACCTGCGTGCGGAACATCGGGATCGCCGAGATCACCCCCGACCTCGGCGTCGCGGCGGCGATCTTCGCGGCGACCGCGCTCGTGCTGCGCGACGCGCCGGGCACCCCCGCGCGCCGTGCGGCCCTGCTGGGACTCGTGCTCGGCGTGGGCTATCTCGACAAGGCGGTGCTCTTCGTGGTCGCCTTCCCGATCCTCGCGGTGTACGCGTGGCGCTCGGGGATCCGGCCGGCGGCCGTCGCCCTCGGCGTGTTCCTCCTGGTCGCGGCGCCGTGGATCGCGCTGCTGTCGAGCGTGAAGGGACGTCCGACCTTCGGCGATGTCGGACGCCTCAACGTGGTCTGGTACAACACGAGCATCCGCCCGTACCAGCACTGGCAGGGCGACGAACCCGGACTCGGCACGCCGGAGCACCCCACGCGCCGCCTGCGCCGGAACCCCGAGGTCTTCGAGTTCGGGACGCCGTTCCGCGTGAGCTACGCGCCGTGGTACGACGCGTCGTACTGGTATGAAGGGGTGGTGAGCAACGTGCCGGTGACCACGATGATCGCGCGTGCGAACCGCACGATCCGCGGGACATCGCGGCATCTCTGGCCGCTCGCGGTGGGTGTGGTGTGCCTGCTGTTGCTGACGCGCGCCGTCCCCCGACCGACGCTCGCGACGCTGCGCGACGTCGCGCCCTTCGCGGTGCCGGGACTGTTCAGCTACGCGATCTACGCGTCGATCGCACTCTACACGCGCTATGTGTCCGCCGCGGCCGCGCTCCTGTATCTCGGTGTGGTGATGGCGTGGGCACTCGGTGCCGACGCGGCAAGCCGCCGACGGATCGCGATGGTGTGGGCCGTGGTCGGCGTGCTCCTCACCGGGCACATGGCGCGCGAACTCCAGCTGCGCGGCCGCGAGAGTCTCGCGGGTGGAGGACTCCAGTGGCGCGATGACGAGGATGTGCGGGTCGCCGAACAGCTGGCCGCGCGGTATCCGGCCGGTACGACCGTCGCGGGGATCGGCTCGACGGGGAGCTGGATGTACTGGCCGCACTTCGCCGGCTATCGGATGGTCGCCGAGTCGCCGAACTACGATGACGTGCACTTCTGGGCCGCCCCCGATTCGGCGCGTGCCGACGTGCTCTGCCTGCTCCAGCGATCCGGTGCCTCGTTCGCGGTGTCGGACAGTCTGCCGGATTCGCCCGGACCGGAGTGGACGAAGCTCGGGAGCGGGCGCTATGCTCTCCGTACGCTGCACGACGTCTGCCCGCCCACGCCCACCGCCCCCGCGCCACGATGACCGATCCGCTGCGCTCCGAACGCACCGAACGCGCCGTGCGCACGGGAGGGATCTCCGCCGGCCCGATCTACGATGCGGCGTGGGAGGCGCTCCGTCCGGCGATGCGCGGGCGGATCCTCGATTTCGGCGCCGGAACGGGGACGCTCACGCGCCGGCTCTCGGCCGAAGCGGATGTCACCGAGATCGTCGCCTGCGATCTCGCCCCGGCGGGAGAGGCGGCCACACTGCCCAAGGTGCGGTGGATCGCCGCCGATCTGAACGAACCGCTCCCCCTCCCCGCGGCGTCGGTGGACGTGGTGGCGGCCGTGGAGGTGATCGAGCATCTCGAGAATCCGCGCGCGGTCGCGCGTGAGTGGCGGCGCCTGCTCGTGCCCGGCGGCGTCCTGGTGATGTCCACGCCGAACATCGAGTCGTGGCGCTCGATCCTCTCCTTCGCGCTGCGCGGCGAGCACGCGGCGTTCCGCGCCCCGTCGTATCCGTCGCACATCACGGCACTCTCGGCGGCCGACATCCGGCACGTGCTCGAGGAAGCCGGCTTCACGTACATCTCCGTCTCGTATACCGACCACGGCCTGGTACCGGCCTCGCGGGCGAGCTGGCAGTCGCTCTCGCTCGGCATCCTCGGCGGACGTCGTTACTCGGACAACGTGCTCGCGGTGGCACGCGCCAAGTAGCGCGCGGCTCCCACGGGTCCTCGCTACTCGATCGTCTTGTGGAAGCGTCGCACGCTGATCGAGAAGAGCAGGATCGCGAGCAGCACGAGTGATCCGGTGGGACGCCAGAGTTCGGCGATCCCGATCCCCTTGAGCATCACGCCGCGCAGGATCTTGAGATAGTACGTGAGTGGCAGCGCGAGCCCGATCATCTGCGCCGGCACCGGCATGGCCATCCGGGGGAAGATGTACCCCGAGAGCAGGATGTTCGGCAGCATGAAGAAGAACGAGAGCTGCATGGCCTGCGCCTGACTGCGCGCGACGGTCGAGATGAGCAGCCCCACGCCCAGACTCGCGACGATGAACGGCACCGTCAGCAGGTAGAGCAGGAGCAGGTTCCCCACCATCGGCACCCGGAAGAAGATCCATCCCATCGCGAGCACGACGGTCATCTGGATGTAACCGACGATCACGAAGGGGACGAGCTTCCCCAGCATCAGGCTCGACTTCCCGATCGGGGTCACGATCAGCTGTTCCAGCGTCCCGCGCTCCCGCTCGCGCACGATGGCCGTGGCGGTGATCAGCGTGAGCGTGATGGTGAGCAGCACGCCGATCACACCGGGGACGATGAACACCGCGCTCCGCTGTGCCGGGTTGTAGAGCGGACGGACGCGCATGTCGAGCGGTGTGCCGAGCCGCACCCGCTCCTGGATGATCTGGGTGGCCCGCGCCTGCGCGCCGAGCTGAGCACCGCTGATCGCCGCGCCGGCGGTCTGCGGGTCGGCGGCGTCGACGAGCATCTGTACCACCCCTGTGCGCCCCGCGGCGATCTCCCGGGCGTACTCGGGCGGGATCACCAGGGCCGCGCTCGCCGCGCCCTCGTCGATCGCGCGTCGCGCCTCGTTCCGATCCGCGACACTGCCCGCCAGATCGAAGCTCCCGCTGTTCACCAGCGTCGTCACGAGGGCGCGGCTCTCGCTGGTGCGCGATTCGTCGAGCACCACCGTCGGCAGATGCCGCACGTCGGTCTGGATCGCGTAGCCGAACAGCATCAGCTGTGCCGCCGGGAGGATCAGGATCATCCCCAGCGTGAGGCGATCGCGCCGGATCTGGATGAACTCCTTCCAGAGCATCGGCCAGAAACGGGAGTAGCGGATCCGGTCGCGGAGACTCATGCGCCCGCGCCCTCGTCCTTGCGTTGCAGCGCGATGAACACGTCCTCGATCGTCGGCTGCCCGAACTGCTTGGTGATCTCGGCGACCGTCCCGAGCCCGATCAGCTTGCCGCGCGAGAGGAAGGCCAGTCGCTCGCAGCGCTCGGCTTCGTCCATGTAGTGCGTGGTGACGAGGATCGTCGTGCCCCGCTTGGCGAGCTCGTAGATGCTGGCCCAGAAGTCGCGGCGCGCCGCCGGATCGACGCCGGCCGTCGGCTCGTCCAGGAAGAGCATCTCGGGCTCGTGCGCAGTCGCACAGCCGAGCGCGAGTCGCTGCTTCCAGCCTCCGCTCAACGTGCCCGCCAGCTGGTTCCGACGCTCGGCGAGTCCCATCTCGGCGAGGTGCCGCTCGAGGCGTTCGTCGCGCTCGCTGCCGTGCAGGCCATACACGGTCGCGTAGAAGCGCATGTTCTCGTACGCGGTGAGATCGTCGTACAAGCCGTAGCGCTGCGACATGTATCCGATCCGCGTGCGTACCTGCTCCGCCTCGCGCTCGGCGTCGAAGCCCACGACCGTGGCCCGCCCCGACGTCGGCGCCATCAGTCCGCAGAGCATGCGGATGGTGGTGGTCTTTCCCGAGCCGTTGGGGCCGAGGAGACCGAAGACCTCGCCACGATTTATGGTGAGGTCGAGATGCTCCACCGCGACCAGGTCGCCGAACACCTTGCGCAGCCCTTCGGTGACGACCGTCGGGCCGGGACGCGCGGTCGCGGTCACCGACTCGCTCACGGCTTGGGGGCCGGCGCGTCGATGTGCACGGTGATCGGAAGTCCGGCCTTCAGCATACCGGTCGTGTCGGCGAACTCCACCTTCACGCCGAAGAGCAGGTCGGCCCGCTCCTTCTCGGTGAGCGCCACGCGCGGCGTGAACTCCGCCTTGGTGCTCACCGCGACGACCTTCCCCGCGAACTCACGTCCGGGGTATGCATCGAGCAGCGCATGCACCGCCTGCCCCGGCTGCACCCGCGACAGCGCGCCCTGATTCACGAAGACGCGCACCGTCTGACGCGCCGTCTCGCCGATGACCAGCGCGGCCTGCCCCGGCGCGAGCACCTCCCCCGCCTCCGCGGCGCGCGCGATCACCCGCCCCGAGACCGGGGCGACGAGCACCAGATCACGCTGGAGCGCCTCGAGTCCGGCGACGCCGGCCGCCGCGCCCTCGGCATCCGCCACCGCCGCTGACCGTCGTTCGCGTCGCGCGCCCTCCCGCAGCAACTGCAGCGCCGAGGCCGCCGCGGTGCGACGGGCGGCCGTGCTCGCCGCGAGCGCCCGGGCGGCGTCGTACTGCTGCGCGCTCACCACCGAGCGTTGGGCCAGCCCCTTCAGGCGCTGCTCATCGGCGGCGGCCCGCTCGGCGTCGGCGGTGGCGGCCGCGAGTTCGGCCTGTGCACGCTCGATCTCCGCCGGTCGCGCGCCATTCGCCAGTTCGGCGGACATCGCATCCGCCGCGCGGGCACGCGCCGCGCGCTGCGCCAGATCGGCGCTGAGCGTGGGCGTGCCGAGCAGCACCAGCGTATCGCCGGCGCGGACCGTCACCCCTTCCTCCACCAGCACGCGGGTCACGCGCGCCGCGACGCTCGGCGCTACCGTGAACTCCACGACTTCAAGCGTCCCCGTGGCCTCGATCCCTGTGGTGGACGGGCGCGAACAAGCGAGCAGCGGAGTGAGCACGCCACCCGCGCACAGGAGGGTCCGGAGACGAAGCGAACGCGTGGTCATACCCTCGATTGTATCGGAGGACGTGCCCGCGCGCCATTCAGTCGCGCGAACCGGTGATGTAGTTTGCGGTCATGCCCCCCGTTCCCGCCGCCATCGCCAAGGTACTGGACCGTTTCGCCGTCATGGGTCGCGAGGAGAAGATGCAGTACCTCGTGTCGTGGGCGAAGCGGCTGGAGCCGCTCCCGCCGCGCTTCGCCGACGTCGACCGCGCCCCGTTCACCGTCCCTGAGTGCCAGACCCGGGTCGATCTCTTCCCGGAGCGGAAGGACGACGGCACCCTGCACTTCTGGGCCGATGTGAACGTCCGGCAGTCGCCGACGATCGCCGCGTTCCTGGCGATCACCTTCGGCGCCATCAACGACCAGCCGCCAGCGACCACGCTCGCGATCCCCGACGACTACGTCTCGCGGATGATGGAAGGGATCGGATTGAGCGGGCGCGAGGTGGGGCTCTCGGCGATGGTGGCGCGCCTCAAGCGGCATGCGCGGGAACTCTCCCGCAGCGCCGAGGCTTAGCCCCGGAGCACCGAGCCGTGCGCGACGCCGCGCGATGTCGCAGATTTCCCGCAGTCACTCCCACTTCGCCCCCCTAGGAGATCCCCATGGCCGAACAGCAGAGCTACGCGTCGCACGCCCGCTATCACCCGATCTGGCACTTCGTGGCCTTCCCGATCGTGCTGATCAACTTCATCGTCGAGGCGCGCGACGCCTTCCGCGAGCCGACCGGCGAGCATGTGTGGGACAGCGTCTTCGCCTTCGGGCTGCTGATCTGGATGTTCGCCGCCCGCACGCAGACGCTGATCGTGCAGAACCGCGTGATCCGCCTCGAGATGCGGCTGCGGCTCCGCGAGCTGCTCTCGCCCGAGATGGCCAAGCGGATCCCCGAGATCACGACCGGTCAGCTGATCGGTCTGCGGTTCGCGAGCGACGCCGAACTTCCCGGCCTCGTGGAGCGCTGCCTGAAGGGTGAGCTCCCGGACGGGAAGGCCTGCAAGCAGGCCGTGAAGGACTGGCAGCCCGACTTCCTCCGCGCATGAGCGAGACGCCGATGCCGCACACCGAGCCGGTGGTGATCACCGTTCGCAAGAACGGATCGCTCGGGATCGTCGGGAATGTCCGACTGCAGGATCACGAGGGGAACGAGATCGCCCGCATCAACGACAAGCCGACATTGGCGCTCTGCCGTTGCGGACACTCCGCACGCAAGCCGTTCTGCGACGGCGCGCACAAGGCGGCGGGGTTCATCGATCCGCCGGAGAGTGGCGCAGGCGCGGGCGCGGCAGCGACGCCGACGGCCTGACACCGTCGCCGATGCACACGAGGGCGCGGCGAGATTCGCCGCGCCCTCGTCTTGCATCCGGGCACCCCGCCGTCGGGGGCGCGGTCAGTCAGCCAGCAGCTGCCGATGCCAGCTGTCGCCCGCCGTGCGCTCGAACCGCGTGCGGTACTCGCCGGCGGTCGTCACCGTCGTGTCGAAGACGGTCGTGGACGCATCCACGCCCCCCTGACGGGCGAGTCGCTCGAAGTCCTCGCGCGAGATGGAGTGCACGAGTCCGAGGGTATCACGGAAATGCACGAGTCCACTCGTGAGCAACGAGGTGCCGACCACCTTCTCGAGCTGCTTGAGGGTGCGGAAGAGTCCGTCGATGGAGCAGCCGGAGGCGCCTTCGGTATTCTGGTCCACGCCGATGGCGAGGAAGCGGTCGTCGCGCCATTCACGCGCGGAGGTCAGCGGGTGACCGTGCGCGGCCCAGCTCTTGAGGAAGAGATCGACGTTGTGGAGCAGCTTGGGCGCATCCTCAGCGTCGACGTCGGCCGCGGCGGCGAAGACCCAGAGGCGGGCGTCGTCGGGGAGTGATTCGAAGGGGGTGACGGGCATCGGAGGAAGATAATCGGGTCCGGGCGGCCGTCGCGGGCATTATGTAAACTGGACGGTCAGCTATTGTAATATTACACTACAGTGTATAATTACTGAATAGTCGGCTGCCGGTACGGTCGCGCACCCCGCTTCCAGCGCGCGCGCACTGTCTCTGTTTCCTTGCTCGCCCTCAACCGTCATAGCTGTAGTATGCAATGGAGCCTCGTGCACCGCGTGCACCGCGTGCACGCGATCGCTCACCGTCCGTTCCGTCCCATCCGCGTAGAGACCAGGATGCCTCTTTCGATCGCTTCGCCCGACGCCCGCGTGTCGCGCCTCCTCCGTGGCGCGTCGGCCATGCTCACCCTCGGCGCGTGCGCGCTGCTTGCCACGCCCCATGCGCTTCGGGCGCAGGCGCCGACGCCGCCCCAGGGCAGTGTCGGGCTCCCGACCGAGGAACCGCCCATCCCGCCGTTCGCGAACTTCTACATCGCCGGCGGACAGGCCAAGTTCGACGTCACCGGGATCAACTCGCGTCTCAACACGGCGAATGGCTTCTTCGCCCTCTCCGGCGATGCCTACACCACCGGGCTCGGCTTCTACGTGCCGGTCGGCGGCATAATCGCCGGACTCGAGTATCACATGCTCGACATGGGCTTCGAATCCACGCCGGCGGGCAAGACCGACGTGCTCAAGGCCGTGATGGCGCAGGCACGCGTCGGCTTCCGCATGTGGACGGCCTGGGACCTCACCTTGCATGCCGACCTCCAGCTCGGCGGTGGTATCGCGACCGTCAAGTTCCGTGATCGGACCGGCGGTGCCTCGCTCGCGCCGTCGACGAAGCCGACCTGGGACGAGATCCTGCTCAAGCCCGGCGCCGAGAGCGAGATGCGCGGCCAGTTCTATTTCATCGCGCCGGGGATGGGGCTCGACTACATCTTCCTCAAGGACTTCAAGAGCCAGCGCGGCTTCACCGTCGGCGTGCAGGTCGCGAGCTCGCTCGCCCCGCACCGCACCGCGTGGACGTACGGTGGCCAGGACGTCTTCGGTGCGCCCGACGGTGCGCCGGTCGGTGCCCAGTTCCGCGTGACCTTGGGCTACGGCGGCTTCAGCATCGCGAAGGGGAAGAAGTAGCTCACCGCGCATGGTCCTGATATGAACACGGGGTGGCTCGCCTGACGCGAGCCACCCCGTTGTGCATCGCTCCGCTCACTCCGCCAGCACGCGCGCGATCACCTGTGCCACGCCGTCGCACGTCGCGCGCAGCGTGAAGTGCGCACGTGCGTGCGCCGCCCCGGCCGCCGCCACCCGTGCGGCCAGTGCCGGATCCGCGCGGAGTCGCTCGATAGCCCGCGCGAGGGCCTCTGCGTCGCCAGGGGGCACGAGGAAGCCCGTCGTGCCGTCGGCGATGATCTCGGGCACGCCCCCCGCGCGAGTGGCCACCACCGGGCGTCCGGCGAGCATCCCCTCGACCACCACGCGGCCGAACGGTTCGGGGAGCACCGAGGTATGCACCACGACATCGGCGGCGCGCATCAGCGCGGGGATGTCCTCCCGGAAGCCGAGGAAGTGCACGCGATCGGCGATGCCGAGGGTGCGGGCGCGCTCATGCTGTTCGGCTTCGAACGCCTCCTCGCCGAACAGCGCTGCGCCCACGACCAGCGCGTGCACGCCGGGGAGCTTCGCCAATGCCTCGAGGAGCACCGGCTGGCCCTTCCACGGATGGAAGCGGCCGAACATCGCCACGACGAACGCATCGGCCGGGATCCCGGCCCCACCACGCGCGACCTCGCCCGCGTCAGCGGCCAGCGCGTCGAACGCCGCGGGGTCGATCCCGTTGTGCACCACATGCACCAGCGCGCGCTCACCGCCGGCCGCGACGAAGGCATCGGCCGTCGCCTGCGAGTTCGCGATGACGGCGGCGGCGCGCATGTTCGCGAGGCGCGCCGCCGCCGCGATGTTGGATCGACTGAAGTGCGGTTCGGCGAGGATGTCGCGCAGATACCACACCACCGGACGCCGCGCGAGCAGCCCGGCGGCAGCGCAGACCACGAAGGCCTTCTGCGAATTGGCGACGAGCACCGCGCAGTGACGCGCCCGCCGTGCGATCCGCTTGGCGATCCCCGCCGCGTCCACGAGGGCGCCGAGCGACGGGAGCCCACTGTCCTTCCGTACCGCGCCGAGTGCGCCGAGCGCCTCGACGTCCACCCGCACACCGCGGGCGGCCAGTGCAGACTTGAAGGGGCCGTCCGCGAGCAACAGCACTTCGGCGCGGTCACCGAACGAGTCGGCGAGGTCGAGCAACGACAGTTCGGCGCCACCGAGGACGCCGGCGTGGTCCACGAAGAGGATCCGGTCCGACGCGCGCGCCCCGCCGCTCATCGCAGCGAGTCCTCGTACACGGTGCGCACACGCGCCACGATCACCGGCCAGTCGTAGTGCAGTCGGGCGAACTCCAGGCACTTGCCCGGATCGGGGAGCGGGAGCGTCCCGGTGAGCGCGCCGATGACGCCGTCGGCGATCGACGCGGGATCGGTCCCCTTGAGGATGAGATCGGTCGAGAGCTGCTCGACGGCGGCGGTGAGTCCTCCGACCGGCGTGACGAGGCAGGGCGTTCCGGCCGCGAGCGATTCGGGGACGATGAGTCCGAACCCTTCGAGCGCCTGCGTCGGCACCACCGTGATGGACGCGGCCCGATAGGCGGCGGGCAGGTCATCGTCGGCGACGAAGCCGAGCAGACGCACGTTGTCCTGCAGCCCGAGCGTCTCGATCTGCGCCTGCAGCTCGGCCGCGATCGGTCCTCGCCCCGCGATCAGCACGAGGACGTCGGGGATCCGCTCGCGGATGGCGACCACGGCGCTGATGAGGTTGTCGAGCCCCATGCGACGCATGAGTCGGCGGACGGAGAGCACGATCGGACGATCGACCGGCCAGCCGAGCCGCTCGCGGCACGATTCGCGACTCGCGGTGATCGCGTAGCGCGGAACGTCGACGCCACCGGGGATCACATGGATCTTCTCGCGGGCGATCCCGAACTTGTTGACGAGGATGTCGCCGAAGGGCGGCGACAGGACGATGAACGCGGTGGCGCGCGCGTACACCATCCGCTCGATCGCGATCTTGGCCTGCACCACACCGCTCGGCTGGCGCTCGACCTCGCCCTCGAGCCCCCACGGGCCCTGGAAGTGCACGACCAGCGGGTGATCGCGCAGCGCGTCGAGCAGCGGCGCGGTGTACAGCGCGAAATGCGACACGACGAGCATCCCCGGATCGGCGCGCAGCAGCGGGCCGGCGAGTCGGCGGACCGAGAGGAGACGCGGGGCGAGCTTCTCCGAGTGCGGGGCGAACGCCTCGATCAGGCCGCGGGACTCGCGCGCGACCCGTTCGGTGCCGGCGACGAGTCCGTGCACTTCGACGTTCGCGTCGGGCAGATGCCGCATCAGCTCGTAGTAGACGCGATTGAGTCCCCCCGGCTTCTCGGGGAACCACTCCATCCCGAGCTGCAGGGTACGCACGGCGCTCTGGCGGGCGCGCTCGGGACGCCGCAGGAAGACGTCCATCCGGGCATCGCGGTCGAGCGAACGGTCGAGCACGAGACGGGCCCAGACCTCGAGCACCAGCATCGTCCAGATCTGCTCGCCCCAGTCGTGCACGCCGGTGAAGTGTTCGGCGAGCACGCGACGCACGAACTCGGGCCGGACCCACCCGCGTTCGTAGAAGCTCCGGTTGTCGAGCGCCGCGCGCACGTACGGCGCCAGCTCACCGCGGAGCCAGCGGGAGGCCGGCATCACGAATCCGCGCTTGCGGCGGTGCAGCACGAAGGGCGGAACGTACCGTTCGGCGACGCGCTTGAGCACGTGCTTGGTCTGGAAGCCGCGCAGGCGGATCTCGGTCGGGATCGTCGCCGCATACTCGATCAGCTCGCGGTCGAGCAGCGGCGATCGGGCCTCGAGGCTGTGCGCCATGCTCGCGCGATCGGCCTTGGCGAGCAGCTGATCGGGCAGATACGTCCGGAAGTCCCCCTCGAGGGCGCGATCGACGTCGTCGATGCCGTCGGCCTCGTCCCACACCGTCCGGTAGAGGTCGTCCGGGTCGGTGCCGTCGAGCGCGCGGAGGAAGGAGCCGGGATACGCCTCCTGACGGAACTCACGGAAGGCGCGATCGTACACGAAGGCCTGACTCGCCGGTCGAGCACCGGCGCTGGCGAACATGCCGAGGCGCCGGAGCGGGCCCGTCTCCGGTGTCCCGATCACCGCGGCCGCTCCGCGCCGGAGCATCGAGGGGACCAGCGTGCGGTACGGACCGGTCACGCGGGAGAGCAGCGGGCGCGCGTAACCGCCGAAGAGCTCGTCGCCGCCGTCGCCGTTGAGGGCCACGGTCATCCAGCGACGCGCGGCCTGCGCGAGATAGTGATTCGGCACCATCGACACGTCGGCCAACGGTTGCCCGTAGTGCCAGACGATCGACGGCAGGTCGGCGACGAGCGCGGGACGCAGCGTCTCCTCGTGCAGTCGCATCCCGAGCGCGTTGGTCACGGCACGGGCGTATCGGCGCTCGTCGAACTCGGGTTCGTCGAAGCCGAGGGTCACCGCTTCGAGCGGACGACTGCTCTCCTGGGACGCCAGTCCGGCGACGAGCGACGAATCCACGCCACCGGAGAGGAAGACGCCGACCGGGACGTCCGCTTCGAGGCGGCGACGCACCGCCGTGCGCACGAGCGCGTCGACGTGCGCGACGACCTCCTCCTCCGTCTCCTGGGTCTTGTGCGCGTACGACACGCTCCAGTAGCGCTCGATCCGGAGGTCCCCGCGCTCGAGCGTGAACTCGAGGAAGTGTGCCGGCGCGAGCTGACGCACGCCGCGGAACACCGAGAGCGGCGCCGGCACCGTCTGGTAGACGAGGTACGCATCGATCGCCGCCGGATCGACCTCCGGGGTTCCCGGCAGGAGCGCCACCAGCGCGTTGAGCGTGGAGGCGAAATGGATGGATCGCCCTTCGTGACGGTAGAAGAGCGGCTTCTTCCCCACCCGGTCGCGCGCGGCGAAGAGCGTCCGCGTGCTCGCGTCCCAGATCGCGAAGGCGAACATCCCTTCGAGCTTCCGCACGAGCGCCTCACCGCCCCACTTCCGGTAGCCGTGGAGGATCACCTCACCATCGGTCCGCGTGGTGAAGGTGAAGTCGCGTTCCAGCTCGGCCCGCAGCGCGTGATGGTTGTAGATCTCGCCGTTGAACACGAGTACACGCGTGCGGTCGGCGCTCACCATCGGTTGATGGCCGTCGGGCGTCAGATCGAGGATCGAGAGGCGGCGCGCGCCGATGCAGGCGAGGTCGCTGCACCACGCGCCGGCGTCGTCGGGGCCGCGATGCCACATCAGGTCGCGTGCGGCGACGAGCCGCTCGCGCATCGCGCCGGCCCCTTCGCGGACGACCCCGATGATCCCGCACACCTAGCGCGCCCTCGTCGTGGAGGGGTGCACCCGGCGTGCCTCCTCGGCCGCCAGCGCGAAGACCGCGTACTGCTCCTCGGCGATCCGGTCCCAGTCGTATCGCGCAGCGGTCACGACGGCCGCCGCCGACATCGCCGCGCGTGTGGCAGCGTCGTCGCGGAGCCTCAGCAGCCTCTCGCGGAGGGCATCGGGCCCGAAGGGGACGAGCCAGCCGTTGGTGCCGGAGTCGATCAGCTCCTCGGTGCCGTTGATGGAGTGCGCGATGATCGGCAGACCGGCCGCCGCCGCCTCGAGGGTGACGAGCGAGAACGCCTCGTAGCGCGAGGGGAACAGGAAGGTGTCGCACGCCGCGTAGTAGTCCTGCGGCGTGGGAGAGGGCGGGGCGAAGATCACCTGCCCGGCCGCACCGACGCGTTGCGCATGCGCCTCGAACAGCGCCGCGTCGCCGCGACCCAGCACGACCAGGCGCGTATCGCGGAGTCCGGCGATCGCGGTGATGGCATCGCGCACCCCTTTGCGCTCCCAATCGCCGCCGACGAACAGCGCCAGGAAGGTATCGGCGGGGAGGTTGAGCCGACTCCGCAGTGCCGCGCGCACCGCCGCGTCAGCGGCGGGCCGGAAGACGGCCCGATCGACCCCGTTGGGGACGACGGCGATCCGCTCCTCCGGTACCCCGTAGTACTCCTGCAGCTCGCGCGCCGTCCCGCGCGACACGGCGATGACCCGCTTGAGCCGCGACGAGCCATAGGCGAATCGTTCCTCCGCCACGAAGCGGGCCCCCGACGCGCGCTGGTAGAGCGCCCGCAATCCGCGCCCACCCCGGAGTCCGCCGAAGCGGGCCACGAACGCCGCGTGGCAGAACTGCGCCGTGATCACATCGGCGTCGCGTGCGGCCGCGCCGATCGTGTTGGTGATCGTCGCCCCGACCCGTGCCTCCACCGCGCGCGCCGCCCGAGCGAAGGCCCACGTGCGCAGCACGGCGGGACGCTGGCGGACGGTGACCCGCTCCCAGCGGATCGGCGCGCCGGGAACGTCGAACTCGCTGGCGATCACCGTGATGGGGATCCGGGTCGACAGCCGCGAGAGGACTTCCGCCGCCGCACGCTCCATCCCCCCGCGACGGTGCACCGCGTGCGCGACGAACGCGAGTGAGAACGGCCCCCTCTCGGGAGTGGCGGCGACGGACATAGACGCAATGTCGGCTCCGGACCTGCCCAGTCAAGGCACTGCGGGGGTAACTTTCCCATGACCACCGCCCCGTCGCGCGCCGCGACGCGGCTCCCGGACGACCCTGCCCCCGGACCGTGCCTCCTTCGCTCTACACGATCCGCCCGTTCAGCAGCCGCGTGCTCCCCGATTTCGGGGAGCTCTGGCAGTACCGCGAACTGGTCTCGACCTTCGCCCTCCGGGACCTGCGGCTGCGCTACCGGCAGACGGTGCTGGGGGTGCTCTGGGTCGTGATCCAGCCGATCATCGCGGCCGGGGTCTTCACCTTCGTGTTCGGCAAGGTCGCCAAGCTCGACTCCGGCGAGGTCCCGTACTTCCTGCTCGCCTTCGCCGGGTACAGCAGCTTCCAGGTGTTCCAGTCGACGCTGGCGAAGGCCGGGACGTCCCTGCTCGGCAACGCGCACGTCCTCACGAAGGTGTACTTCCCGCGGCTCGTGCTCCCCATCTCGGGGATCCTGTCGACCTTCGTGGACCTGGGGATCGCGATGGTCGTCTTCGCCGTCGGCGCGGTGTTCAACGGCGTGCACTTCGGCTGGCCGCTCCTGCTCTTCCCGCTCTGGGTGATCCTCGTGATGCTGCTGGGACTCGGGCTCGGCCTGATGGTCTCGGCCTGGAGCCTCCGGTTCCGCGATGTGCAGCATGTGCTCCCGATCGTGATGCAGATGCTCGTGTACGCCACGCCGGTCGGCTACACGATGGCCAGCGTCCCGCCGGCGTTGCGCCCCTATCTCGCCCTCAACCCGCTCTCGGCGGCGGTGGATGGCGTCCGGTGGAGCCTCCTCGGGATGCCCGCGCCCTCGACCGGCGCCGTCGCGTGGCTCGTGGCGACCACGATCGTGGCGCTGGTCGCTGGGTTGATCGTGTTCAATCGCTTCGAGCAGGATCTCGCCGATGTCATCTGACCTGATCGCGCTGCGCGCGCGCGGCATCAGCAAGGTCTACGACATCGACGAGGAACCCTCGGCGACGACGATGGCCGAAGCGGTGGTGGGTCGACTCCGCGGGCGCGCCCGGCGCGAGCGGAAGATGCTCTGGGCGTTGGACGACGTGAACTTCGACATCGCGGCCGGCACGGCGTACGGGATCATCGGGCGCAATGGCGCCGGGAAGAGCACCCTGCTCAAGATCCTGAGCCGGATCACGCGGCCGACGCGCGGCGAGGTGGAAGTGCGCGGACGGGTCGGCAGCCTGCTCGAGGTGGGGACGGGGTTCCACCCCGAGCTGACGGGACGCGAGAACATCTTCCTGAACGGCGCCATCCTCGGCATGCGGCGCACCGAGATCGTGCGGCAGTTCGACGAGATCGTCGATTTCGCGGAGACCGAAGCCTTCCTCGACGTGCCGGTGAAGCGGTACAGCAGCGGGATGTACGTGCGGCTCGCGTTCGCGGTGGCCGCGCATCTCGACCCCGACATCCTGATCGTCGACGAAGTGCTCGCCGTGGGCGACGCCGCGTTCCAGAAGAAGTGTCTCGGCAAGATGGGGGACGTCGCGCGGGAGGACGGCCGCACGGTGTTGCTCGTGAGCCACAACCTCGTGGCGGTCACCGGCTTGTGCACGCGGGCCATGTTCCTCGATGCCGGTCGGCTCGTGAGCGAAGGCCCGGTGCTCGATGTCGCGGGCGACTACATGCGGTCGCTCGAGCAGCGCGGGGCGAGCGACCTCGCGACCCGCACCGATCGCAGCGGGACCGGCGCGCTCCGCTTCACGAGCGTGCGGGTGGTCGGTCCCGCGCCGCACGCCCCGGTTCAGGCCGGCGAGCCGGCGACGATCATCATCGGCTACGCGACCGCCGACGGCAAACCCGCGCGCAACGTGCATTTCTCCTGCGGGGTGCGCGGGATGTTCGACGAACGCCTGTTCCACGTGTCGACGTCGACCGCGGGCGAGGACTTCGAGGAGGTCCCCGCCACGGGCGTCGTGCACTGTCGGATCCCGCGCGTCCCCCTGCAGCCGGGGAGTTACCATCTCGCGCTCTTCACGATGACGTCGCAGGACTGCACCGACTACGTGCCGCACGCGGGGATGATGGACGTCGAAGCGGGCGACTTCTTCGGGTCGGGGCGGCTCCCGCAGCCCGACGAAGGCGCGATGCTCGTCGATCACGAGTGGCACGTCGGTCCACCCGCCTGACCACCGACTGGCGGCGCGGCACCGGCGTGGCCCGCTTCGCTCGCGCCGCGCGCTGTCGCAGCGATCAGGGTCGCGGCATCGTCACCAGTTCGCGCACCGCACGCACCACCGCTCGCGCATAGCGCGGTTCGTCGAAGTCGCGGGCACGCACACGAGCCTTGGCGCCGCAACGCGCCGCGAGCGCGGGGTCGTCGAGGAAGCGACCGATCGCCGCCGCCAGCGCCGGCGCATCGCCGTACGGCGCGAGCAGCCCGTCCTCGCCGGGTGTGATCACCTCCGCCGGTCCGCCGGCGTCGCCGGCCACGACCGGCTTCCCGAGCGCCATCGCCTCGATCACGACGATCCCGAACGGCTCACGATCCGACGCGTGGACCACCACGTCCATGGCCTGCATCCACTTGGGGATCCCGGTGCGGAATCCGGCCAGCGTCACCTGTGACGAGAGCCCGAGCCGCGCGATCTGTCGCGCGAGTTCGTCGGGATATGCGGGTTCGGTCTCATGCGCGCCGCCGACGATCACCAGATGCGCATCCGGGTGACGGGTGAGGACCGCGGGCATGGCGTCGATCGCGACGTGCATCCCCTTCCAGCGCTGGAGTCGTCCGACGAGCCCGATCAACGGACCCTGCGCCGGGAGTCCGAGCTCGGAACGGAGCGCGGCCGGACTCGGCAGTCGATCGGGATCGTACGCCTCGAGCGAGACCCCGGGATACACCAGTCGTTGCGGGCGCGAGGGCCGGAGCGCGGCCTGCGCCTCCGCGCCGGCCTTGGACAGCACGATCACACCGCGAGCGGGCAGCGCCGTCGCGATCCGGTCGAGCCAGTCGCCGCCGGGGAGTCCCACCTGGTACCACACGGCAGGGATCCCGCTCATCCACGACGCGAGGCCCACCATCGGCTGCGCCGCGACCATCCAGGCGAAGAGCACGTCGGCCCGCACCTCGCGCGCGATCGCCACGATCCGGCGGATCGCGCCCAGCCGTTTGAGCGGCTCGCGGAAGCGTCCCGCCTCCACCACCCGCACATCGTGACCGAGCGCCCGCGCATCGGCGACCATCGGTCCGTCGCGCAGGAAGATCACGGTGAAGGCCACGTCGGCGTCGTGCGGCTGACGCAGCAGCTGCTGCAGCATCAGCTCGCCGCCGCCGAGTTGCCGCCCGAGCGGCATCACGATCACGATCCTCATCCGTCACCCCGCGGTGCCGTGAGGCCGTCGAGACGGCCTCGCAGCGTGGCGGCGAACTCGCGCCAATGCAGTCCCTTCCCCATCAGGAGCAGGCGCGGGAGCTGCAACAGCCCGGGGAGATGTCGCGTGCCGACGAACACCGCCCAGAACAGGAACGCCACTCCGCGCCACCACGGGAGGAACTCGAGGAGGATCGCCGTCTCGTTCGACGCGGCGTTGATCAGCTCCTCGGCGTTGAACACGCCGCGATGGTACTGGTCCTCCACCTGACGCGGTTCGATGTGATGATCGACGGCGAGCGCCGGGTCGTACACCAGCCGCAGGCCGCGACGTCGCATCGCCAGTCCCACGCGCAGCTCCCATCCCCACTGCGATCCCGTACCGCGGAGATGCGTGCCGAAGCCGATCTCGCGGAGCGGCGCCGTGCGATATGCGCTGCAGACGCCCTTGAGCAGGTCGACCTCGCGCGCGGCGCCCGCGCCCAGGTGATGGTTCCCGACGACCCGCCCGAACCACTGCACGATCCCCACCGGTTCGGCGGTCCCGCGTTCCCACGGCTGCCAGTCGCGACCGCCGAATCCGCCCAGGGTCGGGTCGGCGACGAAGGCGTCCACGATGCGCGCGCAGTAGTCGGGGAACGCGGTGGCGTCGTCGTCGAGCAAGGCGGTGACGTCGCAGCAGGCGCTCACGCCCGAGAGCGCCGCGGTCATGGCCGCGACCACGCCGGGGACCGTCGTGGTCACGCCGCGCACCGGGAGGCCCTGAACCGCCGCGACGGCGATCGCCGCGAGCGTGTCCGAATCGCCCTCGCGGACACCCACGACGATCTCCTCCGGCGGGCGCGTCTGGTGTGCCAGCGACGCGAGACAGCGACCGAGCGCGTCGGGGCGTCGGTAGCTCGGGATGATGACCGCGAGGCGCAGCGGTGCCGTGCCCGACTTCATGACCGGGTGGCGACGGCCGTGATGACCACCGGGTAGTCGGGATCGTAGGGCGCCAACTCAGCCACGGTGAGTTCCTCCGAGGCGAGCCCCGCGAGATACGCGTGCGCAGCGACATGATTTCCGCAGGCGGCGACCTGCACGTTCGCGTCCCCGAACTCCGTCGCGAGCAGTCGCTGCAGCGACTGGGGCGTGAGATGCCAGTACTCCCCCCATCGCTCCACGTCGTACTGGCTCACCGGCGCGAGCGCAGGAGCGGTGATCAGCACCGTGCCTCCGGCGGCGAGTGCGCGATGGATCGTGCGCATGGCCCCCGGGAGATCGTACACGCATTGCAGCACCTGCGTGAGCACGATCGCGTCGAACGCGCCGTCGGGGATCCCCGCGCCCGTCTGCAGGTCCCCCACGATCGTCGCTGCGGGGTTCCCCTCCACCGCATGCAACACATCCGATCGGGTCACCTGCGCGCCACCGAAGCGACGCGTGTAGTCGTTCCCCGCGACCTCGAGCACACGCCCGCGGATGCGCGCGCGATTCGCGTCGAGGAACCGCTCGATGTACCAGCGGCAGATCGGCAGGCCGCGGTCGCCGCCGAAGACGCGACTCACCGGTTCCGGGGAACGGAGGTCGCCGAGATCGACGGTGCCACCGCGACGCCACCAGACGCGGACCGGCGGCGGCACGAGTCGTCGCACGATGCGGTCGAAGATGCTCACGAGAGGGAAGCTATGGTCGCGTGTGCGCCCCGCAAGCGCAGCGTCCTACCGCGGCGCGACGGTGGCCGCCTGCAGGAGCAACTCGGCGTACGGCCCTTTGAGCCGTTCCCAGCTGAAGCGGTCGAATGCGTGCCGATGCCGCGCACGCCGCGTGAACTCGTCGGATCCGCGTTCGAGCACCTCCGTCACGATGCGGGACAACTCCCCCGGACGCCGGAAGTCGCCGTAGAAGCCGTCCGCGCCGAGCAGATCACGCGCCACGACGTAGTCGTGGGCGATCACGGGCAACCCGTGGGCCAGTGCCTCGACGTAGGCGAGCCCGAACCCCTCGCGCAGCGACGCCATGACGAAGGCGTCGGCGGCCGCGTACCAGCGCGGCATCTCGAGGTGGGGGACACTGTGCCACTGGAAGCCGTCCGCCCCGAGCAGCTCGGTGGCCAGGGTGAGCACGGCCGGCGACTCGCTGGTCGCCGCCCCGAGCAGTACGAGCAGTGGCCGCGGTGCCGGGAGCGCGGCGATCTCGCGGATGACGTACGGGAGGTTCTTCGTCTGCAGATCGAGGAGCCCTACCGCGAGCACGATGGGCCGATCGAGCGGCAGTCCGAGCGACTCCCGGAGCGGGGCACGCGGCGGTGAGAAGAGCGTGGCCGGGATGTCCACTCCGTGCGGGAGCACCACATTCCGCTCCGGCGGCTCGCCGCGCGCCAAGGCGTCGTCCCGGTACACCGACACCAGCTGCTGCACCATGTCGGCGCGGGTGAAGGGGCGTGTGGTGGCCCCCCCGTTGTAGAAGAGGAGGCGATACTTCTGTCCCGACAGGCGCCGCCAGTGCCAGCACGCGTTGCCGATGTTCAGGTCCGCGAAATAGATGAGATCGGGCTGTCCCGAGACGAGATGCGGGAGCAGCGAGGCGAAGAAGCTCCCCTGCTCCACGAAGTACGGGCTCCGGCGGATCAGCATGCCGATGGCCTCTGCGGCGCGCGAGCTGCGGGCCAGGCTCGGGAGCACCGTGTCGTCACGCTCCGGCGTGGCAGCGCCGGCGAAGACCCGCACGTCGAGTCGGCGGTCGTCGCGCAGTGCGTCGGAGACCTCACGCGTGAAGCTCTCGAACCCTCGTGCGACGCGTCCCAACCCCGAGCAGGGAATGAACACGCGCAACGGACGTGCGCTCACGACGGCGATCCGCGCAGCAGACGTCGGGCCGCCCCGAGGGCCGTCCGTGTGAGCAGACTGGGCGGATATCCCGCCACCGCGGCGCGGAAGGCACGCCATCCCGCCGGCGTTCCCTCCTGTACCGCAGCATTGAGCGCGGCGCCGTACCCGACCGCCGCACGACGCATCGCCACGAGATGGCGCACCCGCGGCTGATCGAGCCACGGGACCTGTGGCATGTACCGCTCGCGGATCCGCTCCCACTCGTGCTCGAACTTGTCCCCTTCGGAGACGGTCTTGCTCGTCTCGTGAAAGCGGTAGCTGGCCACCGGGCGCGGGATCACGGCGCACCGCTCCCCTGCCGCGAGCAGTCGCGCATACCACTCGATGTCGAACAGGAACCGGAAACTGTCGTCGAAGAGGCCGTAGCGGTCGAACAGCGACTTGCGCCAGAAGTGTCCGGGCTGCGCGGCGATGAAGTTCCCGCCGAGGCACTGCGCCAGCGATCGTGGGGGCTGTGCCATGTGCCACTGCTGCACCGGGGCACCGTCGCTGCCGAAGCCGAGCACCCCACCGGCCACCCACTGCACCCCCGGCGCCGAGATCGCCGCGATGGCCGCGTCGAACGCACCGGGGAGGTAGGTGTCATCGCTGTTCAGGTAGCCGATGATCTCTCCGGTCGCGCGCTCGATCCCCTTGTTGATGGCGTGGCACTGGCCGCGGTCCTTCTCGCTGACCCACCAGTCGATCCCGTCCGCGAGCCGCTCGATGACGGCGACACTCCCGTCCGTGCTCCCGCCGTCGACCACGAAATGCTCGAGGTTCCGGTACCCCTGCGCACGGATCGACCGCACCGTCTCCTCGAGGAAGTCGGCCTGATTGTATGAGGGCGTGACGATCGTGATGCGCGGCGGCGATGCCGCGGGGGGATTCCCCATGCGTGAGACCTCCCGGGTCAACCGTCACGTTAGTCCGCGGCCCGCGCGTGGCGCAATGCCTGTGCGCGTCCTAATTTCCCCTGGTGCCCATCGCCCGCCGCCACCGACTAGCCGCTGGGCTCGCGCGGCTCTTCCCGGCACTCGGCCGTTGGGTCGCGGCGCGACGCCGCTCCCGGGTCTTCGACGAGATCTTCCGCACGAACTACTGGGGGAGCGAGAGCTCCGTCTCAGGCCCGGGGTCGGAGCTCGAGCAGACCGCCGTCATCCGTGCCGCGCTCCCGCCGCTGTTCGCCGCGCACGGCATCCGGAGCATCCTCGACGCGCCCTGCGGCGATTTCAACTGGATGCAGCACGTGGCGCTCGACGGTATCCAGTACACGGGCGTCGACATCGTCCCGGCGCTGATCGCCCGCGACCAGGAACAGTTCGGCTCGGCCACGCGACGCTTCGCCGTCTGCGATCTGGTCGAGGGTGATCTGCCGAAGGCCGATCTGATCTTCTGTCGGGACTGTCTCGTGCACCTCTCGTACGACGAGACGCGCCGCGCGATCGACAACTTCCGCCGGAGCGGCGCCACCTGGCTGCTCACCACGACGTTCACCAGCAGCCGCGCGAACCACGACATCGTCACCGGTGACTGGCGCCCGATCATGCTGCAGCTGGCGCCGTACGGCTTTCCCGAGCCGACCGCGCTGATCAACGAGGGGTGCACCGAGTTCGGCGGAGCCTACCCCGACAAATCGCTCGGGCTCTGGCGGCTGGCCGACCTTCCCCGATGGTGAGCGGCGAGCCGTCCCGGCACGCGAGCGCTTCGGCACCGCTCCGCGTGCTGACACTGAGCACGAGCGACATCGCAGGCGGCGCCGAGGCGATGGCTCGTAACCTGCATCGCGGTTATCTCGCGGCCGGCGTCCGTGCGGTCATGGCCGTCGGCACCAAACGCACCAACGACCCGTCGGTGATCGATCTCGCCGCGCGTGAGCCCGCCTCGCTCTGGCGGGGGGCCTGTGGGGCGCTGGAGTCGGCCGTCGCGCCACTGGCGGGCAAGCTCCCCGGCGCCGGCGCGCTCACCCGCGCCGCGCGGCGCTGGCGCTATCCGCAGCGTTCGCGCGACCAGCGCGCCGGCATCGAGTCGTGGGACTTCCCGGCCTCACGGGCCATCCTCGAGCTCGCGCGCGAGCCGGGGACGGTCGTCCACGCGCACAACCTGCACGGCGACTGGTTCGACCTCCGTCTGCTCGCCGAGCTGCGCACCGTCGCGCCGGTGTTCCTCACCCTGCACGATGCCTGGCTCCTCTCGGGGCACTGTGCCCACTCCTTCGACTGCACCCGATGGCGCTCGGGGTGCGGGCAGTGCCCGGACCTCACGATCTATCCCGCCATCGCCGTGGACGGGACCGCCGAGAACTGGCGCCGCAAGCGCGACATCTTCGCCGCGAGTCGGCTCCACGTGGCCGCGCCGGCGCACTGGCTGATGGACAAGGTGGACGGATCGATGCTGCATCCCGCCGTGGCGAGCGCACAGGTGATCGCCAACGGCGTCGATCTCGCCAACTTCTGTCCCGGCGACCGCGGCGCCGCGCGCCGTGCCCTCGGACTCCCGGCGAGCGCCGCGGTGGTGCTCGCCTCGGCGCACATGCTGCGCAACAACATGTGGAAGGATCCGGCGATGCTCCGTGAGGTGGTCGCGCGTGCCGGAGCCGCGCTGCCGCGGCGCGAACTGATCTGCGTCGCGCTCGGCGAGGAGGCACCGCGCGAGGAGATCGGCGGGGTGCAGTTCGTCTCGGCGGCGTACGAGCGCGACCCGGCGCGGCTCGCTCAGTGGTATCGCGCGGCCGATCTCTTCGTGCATCCTTCACGGATGGACACGCAACCGCTCGTAGTGCTCGAGGCGCTCGCCTGCGGGACGCCGGTGATCGCGACCGACGTGGGCGGCGTGCACGAGACGCTCGGTGCGCCGTTCGACGCCGACGCCCTGGAGCAGTTCCGGGACGGCACCGAAGCTGCGAGCGGCGGCGTGCTCGTGCCGCCCGGCGATGCCGTCACGATGGCGCGTGCGCTCGTGACGATGCTCGAACGTCCTCCGCTGCGCGCGGCGATGAGTCGCACCGCGGTGAACGAGGCGCGTCGCCGCTTCGACCTCGCGCAGTGCGCGGATCGGTATCTGGCCTGGTTCGGCATGCACCGCGAACTGCCGGACCCCGCCGCGACCGGAGTGCGCTGACCATGTGCGGCATCTCGGGCCGGATCTCGGCGCGCCCCCTCACGGAAGCCGATGCGCGCGCGTGCGACGCCATGTCGGACGCCCTCACGCACCGCGGCCCGGACGGCGCCGGACGACTCGAGACGGCACAGGTGCGCCTCGACAACCGCCGACTGAGCATCATCGACGTCCAGGGGGGATGGCAGCCGCTGTACAACGAGGATCGCTCGGTCGCCGTGGTCGCGAACGGTGAGATCTACAACTACCGGGAGCTCGCTGCGGAGCTGGTCGGGCGCGGGCACCAGCTCCGCACCGCCAGCGACATCGAGGTGATCGCGCACCTGTACGAAGAACTCGGCGACGAGTGCGTGCACCGCCTTCGCGGGATGTTCGCGTTCGCGTTGTGGGACGCGACGCGTCAGCGCGTGCTGATCGCGCGCGACCGCATGGGGGAGAAGCCGCTCTACCTGCACGAACGTGACGGGTGCCTCACGTTCGCGTCGGAGCTGCGGGCGCTCGTGCGCGGCGGGGCGCCGTCGGGGGCGCTCGATCACGAGGCGATCGATCACTACTTCCACTTCCTCTGGATCCCCGAGCCGCGGACGCCGCTCGCCGATGTGCGGAAGCTCGACGCCGGGCATCGGATCACGGTGGAGCTCGCGCCGTGGCGGGTGCAGACCACGCGGTGGTGGAACCTCGAGGACGCGCCGCCGCTCGAGGGGGATCCGGCCACGGTCGTGCGTGCGATGCTCGAGGAGCTCGCGCCGCTCGTGGTGCGCAGCGATGTCCCGGTCGGCGTGGCGCTCTCGGGCGGCCTCGACTCGAGCACCGTCGCGGCGATCGCGGCACCCCAGTGTCCGGGGCTCGTCGCCTTCAGTGTGGGCTACGAGGGACGCCCGGCGTGCGACGAACGTGCCGATGCCGCACGGCTCGCGTCCGAACTCAGCATCCCGATCGTCGAGATCGAGTGTCGCACCGCCGATGTCGTGGAGACCTTCCCGCACGTCTGTCGCGCCAAGGACGACCCCATCGCCGACATCTCCGCCTACGGCTACTGGTCGGTGATGCGCGCCGCGCGCGAGCAGGAGGTGCCGGTGATGCTCACGGGTCAGGGGGGCGACGAACTCTTCTGGGGCTACGATTGGCCGCAGGAGGGGCTGCGACAGACGCTGCGCAAGCAACGCGCGCTCCGGCAGGGCCGATTCCCGCTCGGCGACTACGTGCGCTTCGAACCGCCCCCACGGCTGTCCCCGTGGGGGATGCGGAAGTGGTGGTCGCGTCGGTTCGGGTGGGCGACGGGGCTCGCCGAGCGCGAGCGCGATGCGCGGAGCCCGGCCGGTCAGTTCGTCTCGTACGACATCAACCAGCATTTCCAGCAGGCGCGCGCCGTCATGGCGAGCGTCTACGGACCGGCGATGCAGGGCCCGCGCGCACCCGCGGAGCGTTGGTTCACCTTCGATCGATTCCCCGACCGCCCCGACATCCGGGTGACGAGTCTCATGACGGACCTGTACCTGCGCGAGGACGGGATCGTGCAGGGGGATCGCCTCGGGATGGACGCCTCGATCGAAGTGCGCATCCCGCTCGTGGACTACCGACTCGTCGAGACCGTGATCGGGCTCCGCAAGACGACGCCCGATTGGGAAGGTCCCGCCAAGCAGTGGCTGCGCGATGCGGTCCGGGGGCTCGTCCCCGACCACGTGCTCACCCGAACGAAGCGCGGCTTCGAACCGCCGTACGATGCCTGGCTCGGCGGGCTGACGGCGCGCTACGGCGATGCGCTCAAGGGAGGTGCGCTCGTCGAGGCCGGGGTCCTCAGCCCGGAGGGCGCCACCCGCCTGGCGGACCAGAAGTCGTGGAACCCGACCTGGGGGTATCAGCCGTTCGCGGCGCTCGTGCTCGAGGAGTGGCTCCGCGGGATGATCGACGCCGGACTGCGCGTCAGTCGCTGACGATGGTGCGCCGGTCGTGGCGCGGGATCGGCGTCAGCGACGCTCGAGCCGCCACTGCGCGGCGAACGGATCGTACCGGAGTTGCGGTGACGGATCCCGCAGCCCGAGTCGCAGGTGCCAGTCCCACGTGAGCTGCCGTCGGACTTTCGATGCGAAGCCACCGTGTCGCTGGCCGCCGGACGCGAGGAGACAGGCCTCGGCTTCTCGACGGTAGCTCTCCCCTGCCGTCGCGGTCCGTTGCGCGGGTTGGCGTCGGAATCCGGCCAGCGGCACGCGCACGCCCACGAGCTCCGTCAGCTCGGAGAATCGCATCCAGAGCGCGAAGTCGGCCGCGAGCGACAGCCGCGTGTCGAGCGCGCCCCCGGCACGCTCCCAGAGGGAACGTCGCCAGAAGGTCGACTCCTGCTGGATGAACCCCTGCGCGTACGCTCCCGCCGTCGGCAGGAACTCCCCCGCGATCATCGCGCGCCGCGAGATCCCGTGCAGCGGTTCGCAGCCGGTGAGGCGCCCGTCGGTGTCCCAGAAGAGGGGGAAGAGCGACGTGATGCACTCCACCTCGGGGAAGCGCGCGAACAGCTCTCCCACGGTCCGCAGCGTCCACGGCGTGTGCAGATCATCGCTGTTGATCCACCCCATGATCTCGCCGTCGGTGTGCGCGAAGCCGCGGTTGATGGCATCGTACTGTCCACCGTCGCGTCCGCTCTCCCAATGCGTCAGCGAGGCGGCATGACGCGCGATCACGGCGGTGCTGGCATCGGTGCTGCCACCGTCCATCACGACATACTGGAGCGACGGGTACCGCTGGTCGAGCACCGAACGCATGGTCGCCTCGAGCCAGTCGCCCTGGTTGTACGACGGGGTGACGAGCGAGATCGTGGGGAGTTCCACGGCGCTCATCGTCTCCACGAGAGCGCATGCTTGATGCGCGGCATCAGGGAACGCCATCCGCGACGCGGCGCGAACCGTTCGCGCAGCTCCTTCCCCTGGAACGCCCAGTCGAACTCGAACATGTCGGCCGCCTTGTGCCGGACGATCACCCCGGGATGTCGCAGCTCACCCAGCGGTTCGAGCGGCAGATCGTGCAGCCGGTCGGAGAGGTTGGGATGCGTCGGATCATCGGCGCCGCCGAGGTTGGTCACGAGATTCATGTTCGGACGGATGCAGAGCGCGCCTTCCGCGAGACAGTTGAACGACCACGGATACGCCCAACTGTTGAGCACGCCCTCGAACGCCTGCTTGTACAGGACGGTCCAGTACGATTCCTCGTACGGGTCGTCGGTCACCGTGGCCATCCCGCCCGCCGCGACGAACTCCGGCCACCGTGTCATCGCCAGGTCGAAATGCTGCCACGCCCGGCGCCACGAGGCCCATCCCCACACGTGGTGCCGGTGCGAGAAGTAGTAGCTCGCCTCGGTCCGCCGCTGCCCGCGCTGGAAGTTCGTGCCGGTGATGGTCGCGATCCGCTCATCCTCGGCGTACCGCTCGAGCAGTGCTTCGCAGAAGGGGAAGAAGGTCGCGTGGGGGAGACAGTCGTCCTCGAGCACGATCAAGCGCTCCTCGGCCGCGAACGCGGCGGAGAGGCCGCTGGAGACCCGCCGACGCAGCCCCAGGTTGGTGTCGGCGAAGTCGCGCACGACCTCGCAGGCCCACGGGAGCTCGTCGAACAGGGCCCGCACCTCGGCGACCGCGCGCGCGTCGTTGGGATGCGTCGCCCGGGGGCCGTCGCTGACCACGTAGAGTCGCGGCGGACGTGCGGCGGCGACCGCCTCGAGCACCCGTCGCGTGAGCGCTGGCCGGTTGAAGGTCAGCATCACGACCGGTGTCTGCAGTCGGGAGGGCGATGCCTGGGTCACTCGCTCAACCACCGTTCGAGATGGGCACGGAAGGTGGCAGCGTCCCAGTCGCGGACGAGATGCCGGGGAAGCCGCCAGCGATCGCTCTCGCGCCACGCGGGCGCGGGGACGTTCGCGCAGGCGAAAGTGTAGCCCGCCGCGCGCACCGCGTCCACCGCGGCCTCGGAGATGTCGCGCATCGCCCCGTAGGGATAGGCGAACGCGGTCGGCCCCGCGCCGCCGATCCACGTGCGCAACCGATCACGACTCTCCGCGGCCTCGCGCGCGAGCGCCGCCGGCGACTGTCGCGACATCACGGAGTGCGTCACCGAGTGACCGCCGAGCGTGATCCCCGGAGTTGCCGCGAGGGCGCGCAACTCATCGACGTCGCACGCACGCGGGACGCCGGCGTCCGGGAGAGAGCGTCCCAACGTCTCGGCGATCGCGTCGATCGCGCGATCCCGAGCCTCCGGCTCGGCGACCCGCAGGCGCTCCGCGAGCGCGGCATGCGCCTCCCGGGCGTTCGCGGCGCTGCACGGGAGCTGCGACGGACCGCCGTCATCGAGTGCGATCGACAAGGTGGTGGCCGGGAGGGACGGCGCGAGCAGGAGCGCGGCGAGCTCGTCCCACCAGAACCCGCGCGCGACGCCGGTGCGCCCGGTCGTGACGAAGATCGTGGCCGGGATCCGTGCGCGCGCCAGCGCGGGCGCCGCGTCGGTGAGATTGTCGCGGTAGCCGTCGTCGAAGGTCACCGCGATCGCCCGCTCCGGCAGCGCGTCGGCGGCGCGGAGCCGCTCGAACTCGTCGAGCGGGAGCGGCGTGACGATCGTGCTGAGGATCCGCAGATGCTCGTCGAAGCGCGCCGGCGCGACGGCCAGCTGATCGGGATCGAGTCCCGGCGCGGCCACGCGGTGATACAGCAGGATCGCACCGCGCCGGGCGAAGCGGCGGCGGGCCGCGGTGGCGAGCCGACGGAGTGCGCCGGCGCCGCGCATCAGCGCCCGACCGGCAGCAGCGGCCGCGGGACCGGCGGAGGGGTGGTCGGACCGGCGGCCGGCGGGAAGGGAGGCATCCCCGGCATCATTCCGGCCCGTGCGCGTGCCGCTTCCCAGGCACGCGACCGCAACGCGAGTCCGGTGGTCTGGTGGTAGGCATGCGCCGCGAGCCCGATACCGATCATCGACCAGAGCAACACCCCCGACGACCCGGTGAAGACCTCACCGATCGGCAGGATCGACACGAGCGCCACCGCGCAGGCGCGCACGCTGCCGGCGAAGGGGTCGCGACGCGCCTCGGCGAACCGCAGCGACTGGAGCAGGAGCCCGCCCAGCCCGAGGAAGAAGGTCGTGCCGCCGACCCAGCCGAAGATGAAGAACACCTCGAGGAAACCGTTGTCGAGCGAGCGCACGCCGCCCGTGGAGCGGAGCTTGATCGCACCGCCGGTGTTCCCGAGCCCGACGCCTTCGGCATCGTTCACGACCGTGGCCGCGGCCGATTCGCTGAAGTCGAGTCGCTTCACGAACGAGGCGTCGTCCGAGATGTTGTTCAGTGTACTGATACGCGGCAGGATGCTGCTCTTGAACTGCGTGGAGTTCGCGAGCGGCAGCGCCAGCAGGCTCACGATGAGGATCGTGAGCGTCCGCTTCGGCAGACGGAGCACCGGCTGCGAGAGCCCCTGCATCACGAGCCCGATGACGAAGGCCACCCAGGCCGCGCGCGTGCGCGTGATCAGCAACGCCACGAGCGAGAGCGCGATCGCGGGATACCTCAGGAATCCTTTGCCCTGGATGCCCAGGATGCACCCGACGAGGAGGAATCCGGCGTATGGTCCCGGGGTGTTCAGCGTGCCGAACACGCGGATCAGGAACGGGAACGGGATGCCGAGGCTCTTCATCTGGGCATTGATGAGCCACATCCGGTCCCATGACGGCAGGAAGACGAACTGGTAGATGCCGTAGAGCGCCATGAACGGCAGGAACCACACGAAGATCTTCCGCACGACCTCGGCGATCTCGGGATACTGCCGCCAGCGGAGTCCGAGCGAGACGCCGAATCCCAGCGGCGCGATCCAGGTGAGCAGGGCGTACGACGACGGGACCAGACCGCCATTGACGAGTCCGACCGAGTAGGCGTAGCCGAGCGCCAGCAGCACGAGCACGAAGGGCGCGTAGAGACGCCCGCGCAGGTCCCGCGTGTACCGCGCGACCGTGATGAGGGCCAGCACAGCGACGATCTGGGGCGCCAGCAGCGAGGGATCGGTGGGGTTCCAGCCGTGGTGCATGTTGAGCACCCGTCGCACGAACGGCGTGTACCACCACAACGACATGCTGAAGCCGATGTACACGAGCGGCGCCTTCTCGTGCAGGAAGGCGCCGATGAGGACGGCCACGATCACGTACAGGTAGCTCGCGATCGACCCGCCCGCCCCGTAGAGCATCGCGACGACGGCGAGTCCCCAGCCCACGACGGCCAGCTGGGCCGCGCCGAAACGGCGCCGCGGTGCGGCCGGACGCGCCCCAGCGGCCGGCCCGGTCGGGGCTGGCGTCGGGAACGGGACGACTGGGGCCGCCATCGGCTCCCGCGGCGACCGCTAGTGCGGTGTGTGCGAGCGGGCGCGCGCTTCGCGCACCGCCGCGTCGCGGAGCTGACGGCGCTGACGGCGCCGTCCCACCACGACCGCGTAGGCCAGGAGGCTGATCGCGATCGTGGAGAAGGTCCCGTGCGCGAACAGACTGAACGGCGCCAGGTTGCTCTCCTGCGTCACGACCGGGCTCACCGAGTGCGAGGCCGCGCCCGCCTTCATGCCGTTGAGCTGCGCCAGCGCGCCGACGTCCATCCCGAAGACCGCGTCGGGCAGCGAGTTGGTGAAGCCCATCGCGAGCGAGGGATCGCTGGCACGGAAGATGAACATGACCGCGAGCCACATCCCCGCGATCAGCAGGGTGCTCATGTACAGGAGACGCGAGGTGATGCCGCGTCGACGCGTACGCCGACGGCGCCCCGACCACGGTTGATCGAGGAGCCACCACATCAGGAGCGAGACCACCAGCGAGACGAGGAAGACCTCGTACGCGAAGTAGAGTTCGAACGCGAAGAGGCAGAGCCCGGCGATCGCCGCCGCGCTCAGCTGCCCCGACGAGGGCAACTTCTCGCCGCGCGCGTCGAAGAGGTCGGGCACGACCTCTTGACTCGTCCTGTCGCCGATGGACGCGTGCGAGGACGTCCGGGCCCTGAACTGGTCAGCGGGCATAGTCGTAATAGTAGCCGTATCCGAGCCGGTAACGCGAGCTGCGACGGAACTCGACGTCGTTGAGGATCGTGCCGGCAAGGGTGACGTTCACGTTCCGGAGCTGCTGCACCGCGAACTTGAGCTCCTCGCGGTCGGTCTTGTCGGCGCGCGCCACGAGCAGGAGCGCGTCGGCATGGGCGCCGATGAGGGCGCCGTCGGTGAAGAGGTTGAGCGGCGGCGTGTCGATCAGCACGTAGTCGTACTGACCCCGCAGACGCTCGAAGAGCGGCTGCAGACGGCCGGCCACGAGCAGGTCGGCCGGGTTCACGCTCGGCGCGCTGCCGAGCGGGAGCACGTCGAGCGTGCCGCCCCCTTCCATCTGCACGCGCCGGATGCATTCGCCCGGCGACGCCTGGCCGTACATGAGGTCGAAGAAGCCCGGGGCCGGCGGGATCCCGAAGACGTCGTGCACCGTCCCGCGGCGCGTCTCGGCGTCGATCAGGATCACGCGCTGTCCGGCGTGCGCGAGCGTCACCGCCAGGTTCACGACGGTGGTCGTCTTGCCGTCGCCCGGAAGGGCGCTGGTCACGACGATCACGCGCGGCGGACGCGGCGGGGTGAGGTAGTTGAGGTTCGTACGGAGCGTGCGGTACGCTTCGGCCGCCGGCGTCTGGTACTCGCGCCCCGCCGCCGGTTTGTTCTCGTCCCCGTCGGCAGGAGTGGGCAATCGGTACCCCACCGACCGCGCCTGCTGCTGGAGGTTGGGGATGATGCCCACCACGGTGACGCCGACGATGTTCGCGAGATCGACCTCGGTGCGGATCGTCGTGTCGAGCCAGTCGCGGAGGAAGGCGACCGAGAGCCCGACGAAGAGCCCCGAGAACACGGCCACCGCGAAGATCAGCGTCGTCGAGGAGGTCGCCTGCTCACCGGCCGCCATCGCCTCGTCGAGCACCGACGCCGACGAGTCGGTCACGGCGGCGTTGATCTCCGCCTCCTTCAGGCGCGTCTGCACCAGTTCGATCATCGATTCGACGATCTTCTGGTTGCGCAGCATCTTGTTCAGCGTCGCCGACTGCTCGGGGACGCGCAGCAGCTTGGCGTTGAGCGCGCGGATGCGCGGCTCGATCGCCGCGATCTGCTGGTCGAGGTTGGTCATGTAGGTGAGCGTCCGCACGCGCACCGTCTCGTAGCGCTCGTTGATCTTCTTGTCGAGGTCGCGGACCTGCTGGTTGTTGGCGTACAGCTTGAGCATCAGCTCGCCGCGCGCCAGGATCATCTGATCGACCGCCTGGGCGTCCTGCGCGGCCGCGCCCGACTTGAAGAAGTCCGGGGTGGCCTGCAGGCGACGGAGCCAGCGTTCCTTGATCCCGATGGTGTCGGGCTCACGGAGCGTCTCCATGGCGCGGCCGATGTTGTCCTTCTGCGACTGCAGCTCGCGGCGCGCCCCTTCGAGCGCCTGCAGCTCCGAGGCGAGCGTGCTCTGCTGCTGCTGGATGCTCGGGATCCCTTCCTTCTCGAGGAAGTCCTGGATCTGCGCTTCGTAGCCGGCCGCATCCGTCTCCAGCGCGATCTCCTGATCGTGCAGGTAGCGGGTCTGCGCCTTGGCCGCCGCCACCTGATCCGCGCCGCGCGCGGTCACGAAGCGGTAGGCGACGGCGTTCGGGATCTTCAACACGTTCAGCGAGTCGGGACCGGCGTAGCCGATCGCGATCACGTTGGCGTCCTTGTTGGTGGACTCCACGGTGATCGAACTGCGGAGCCCTTCCGAGACGTCGAGACGCGATCGCACCTGCAGATTGATGCGATCCTTCGTACGGCCGACGGAGGTCAGGCGCAGCGAGCCGCCGACGATCGGGATCTCCCCGGTGTCGGGATAGACGCCGTACACCGTGTCCTTGACCCCGACGCCGATGGACTTCACCTCGATGTTGTTCCCCGGCACCTTCGACAGGCGGTACTCCTGCGACGGCGCATCCGGACGCGTCGATGCGGTCGCGACCAGCGTCCCGAGCTGCGTGCGGATCGGCCACACCACGCCCAGCCGGAGTCCGAGTTCGTCCACCACCAGCTGCGCCAACGACCGGCTGCGGATGATCTGCTCCGCCACCGCGATCGAGGTCGAGTAGTCCTGTCCGCCGAGGTACGCGATCGCGTTCTTGGAGGCAGCCTTCGTCTGGTTCTCGATCCGGACCGTGGCCTGCGCGGAGTAGGTCTTCTGCACGCGCTGCACCGCGACCACCGCCGCCGCGAGCGCGAGCCCCACGCACACCACGATGATCCACGCGCTGCGCGAGATCGTGATCCACGCCCGCCGGATATCGATCTCGGCGTTCGGTTCGGTGAATTGGGACTGGACTGCCGGGAGGTTCTGCACCTGAACTCCGCTACCTGAGGATCGTGAGAAGCAGGCCGGTCAGGCCGCCGATGAATCCGAACAACGTCCCGTACTCCTGGAACGTCGTGCCGTTGCGTGCGAGGAAGTCCGTCGGCTCCACGTACACGCCGTCGGCGCGCGTGATGTTGATGCTCCCCATGCGCGCGTCGCGCGGCATCAGCTCGCGCGTCCCGTCGGGGTGCACCAGCGAGACGATCGGGGACTGCCCACTCTGCGTGTTGCCCTTCGCCAGCAGCGCGAGCACGGTCAGGCTCGGGTCCGCCGGCACGAGACTCATGGCGCGGTTGGGACCGTACACCACGAGGTCGCGGACCACCGACGCATCCACCGCCGCATCACGGATGATCTTGTCATAGCGGTCGGCCAGCAGGTACTTCAACGAATCGATCGTGATGCCGGCGACCGGCACCCGGCCCAGCGCGATCGCGTAGATCGTGCCGTCCGCCGAGACGATCGACGTACCCGAGAGGTTGGGATCGTTGTAGACCTTCCACGTCACCACGTCGCCCTCGGTCAGGCGCCAGATGACGCCCCGGGCGACGGTCACCTGCTTGGCGAGCGCACGCGGATCGCGCGCGGAGCAACCCGCGACGGACACCAGCGCCAGGAGTCCCAGCGCGAGAGAACGGAACTTGGCCGAGCCAGACATGAAGAACGCGGCTGAGGATACGACTCGCACAGCCCGCGGTCGCGGTCTGTGCCCAATGCCTAAACGATTGGACGGGGTTATGGTCACCGCCGACCCACCGGAACCACTCATTAGAATGCCCCCTTCATGCTCAACACCACGGGGATCGTCCGCAGCAGGATCACGAAGTCCCGCCACACCGTCCACCCGCGCAGATACGACGATTCGAGCCGCACGACCTCCTCGAAATTCAGGATCGCGTTGCGCCCGCTCACCTGCCACGGCCCGGTGATCCCCGGGAGCGCCTCGAACCGGACGAAATGATGCTGCTGATACCGCGCGACCTCCTTCGGGAGCGCCGGACGCGGGCCCACCAGCGACATCTCCCCCCGCAGCACGTTCAGCAGCTGCGGCAGCTCGTCCAGCGACGACTTCCGCAGGAACACCCCGATCGACGTCGTGCGCGGATCGTGCGGCAGTTTGAACAGCGGATCGCTCGCGTACACGTTGCCGCGCTCCAGCTGCTCCTGTCGCGCCTCGGCATCGCGCACCATCGTGCGGAACTTGTACATCATGAAGGGCTCGCCACCCAGCCCGACCCGCACCTGCTTGAAGATCGCCGGCCCGGGGGAGGTCAACCGCACCGCGAGCGCCACGAGCGCGAGGATCGGCGAGACGAGCACCAGCCCCACACTCGCCCCGATCAGGTCGATGAGGCGCTTGGCCACCAGCTGCGACCCCACCAGCGCCGGACGCGACAGCACCGCCAACGGCTCCGCCCGGCGCAGCACGAAACTCGGCTCGTCGAGCTGCCGGAACGCCGACCGGCGTGTGGCGTACACGCTCGCGCCTGCGCTCGACGCGGCGATCATCACCGCCTGCAAGGCGGCATCCGAGACCGAGCCGACGAGCACGATCGCATCGGCGGCGGACTCCGAGAGCGCCTCGTAGAGTTCGCGCATGCTGTCGGCGGCGTCGGTCGGCCACGAGGGCGCGAGCACGAAGGTCGGCGTCTCGTCGGCAGCGTGGCCGTTCGTGACCTCGCGCTCGCGCGAGACGGCGCGCACATCGCTGGCCGGTCCCACGATCAGGGTGCGCGACGGATCGAGGCGGCGCGGATCGATCGGTTGCAGCGCCTCGGTGAGACCGCGACGCTGCAGCACCATCGCCAGCCAGCTCGCCGTGAGCACCGCGCCGATGGTCAGCCAGCGGGCCTGGATGTTGGCGGTCCAGGTCTCGGCCCAACGCGGGAGGACCAGGCCGAGCAGGAGCGCGGCGAAGATCCGTGCGGAGTGCTGCTGCCGCTCCGTGTGCGCGTACGAGCGCGTGACCACCAGGCAGAAGACCAGCGAGGTGACGCGTCGCACCAGCGCGGCCGGCGTCTGCGGGATCAGGCCGCGCAGGAACGACTCGCCGGCCTCCCCGAGCGAGGGCATGAGCCCGTCGAGCGGCAACATCCCGGCCAGGGCGAAGATGGCCGAGAGGGTGAGCACGTCGGCGAAGACGAGGATCGACCCATACGTCACCTCGCGCCAGAAGCGCCGGCGCTGCAGCCCGAGGGCGCGGTGCCGGAGTTCCAGACGAGTGATGTGAGTCGGTGCCGCCAAGGCCGCCATCGCGATGCTGGGTCCTGAGAAGTCGTACTGTATAAGCTACGGCAGATTCGAGTACCGCCCCAACGCGACGCGCCGGGGCTCCCCACTTGCAATATCGCACCGTACTGCCCATTTTTCAACCAGTGTCAAATATTTGACAGTCCGGCCAGTCTCGTCCCGCGTTTACGTAGGAGTGCCTCGGTCGTCCTCTTTTCGGTTGTCCTTGTTACAATTTCCAGTTCTCTTGTGGGCACTCCGCTGCAATCCACTCCAAAGCCGGGCGATGGCATGTCGAACGTAGGCGCCGGCTCGTCCGGCGAGGGACGCCGTTTCCGACCCGACGCTTCGGCGCCGGAAGTCGAGAAGCTGCGGCAATTCCTCGTCGACGCCATCCAGCGGGGTGCGACCGATATCCATATCCGGGCCGGCGATGTCGTCTACGCGCGCGTGGGCGGACAGCTCACGCCGCTCGATACGCCGGTCCTCACCGCCGTCAGCACGCACGAGATGGTCGCCCATATCCTGGGGACCTCCTCGCATGCGCCGCCGATCGACGATGTCCGTGACTACACGGGCCCGTGGAGCGCGGCCGGCATCGCCCGTTTCCGCGTCAGCATCCTGCGGCAGCGCTCGAGCTTCGCGATCGTCATGCGCGTCATCCCCGACGTGCTCCCGTCGCTCGCCACGCTCGGACTCCCGGTGCAGGTCGGTCAGGCCCTCCTCTCCGACTTCGGCCTGGTGTTCGTCACCGGCGTCCAAGGCTCGGGGCGTGCCAGCACCATCGCCGCGCTCGTCAATCATCTGAACAAGTACTCGCCGCGCCGTCGCCACATCGTCACCGTGGAGTCGTCGATCGAGTTCCTGCACAAGAACGACCACTGCGCCATCACGCAGCGCGAGGTGGGCGTCGACACCGCCAGCTTCGCCGACGGCATGGATGCCGCGCTCCAGCAGGATGCCGACGTGATCGTCGTCGGCGAGATGGACGAGCCGGAGATCCTCGAGATCGCCGTGCGGGCCTCCGAGGCCGGACGTCTCGTCATCGGCAAGATGACGGCCCCCGACTGCACGAGCGCGCTCAAGCAGTTCTTCGGCGGACTCCCGCCGCAGGCCCAGGACACCGCCCGTCTGCACATCACGGAGATGCTCCGCGCGGTCATCGCACAGCGACTGCTCCCGCGTGCCGACGGTCAGGGACGTGTGCTCGCCGCCGAAACGCTCTTCATGACGCCGCTCGTGCGCGACGTGCTCGGCGATCCGGGGCGTCTCTCCGAGATCCGCATGGCGCTCGCCGACGGTCGTGCCGAGTTCGGCACGCAGACCTTCGACCAGCATCTCGCCGATCTGGTGATCAGCGGTCAGGTGTCGTTCGAGGTCGCGCTCACGCTGGCCACCAACTCGCTCGACTTCGAACTGCAGCTGCGCGGCCTGCGCCGCTAAGACGCCTCGGTCACGAAGGGCGGGACGGTCGTCGGCCACTCGCCGTTGAGCAGGCGCGCCGGATTCACCACGCCCAGCAGCTCCGCCTGCTCGGGGTAGCCGGCGTCGATCAGCGCCCGGTTGAAGTCGTGCAGCCGCGGGAGCCCGCGCGCGTGATAGTCGCTCGCCACGTAGTCGGCGAGCCCGAGGGTCAGGATGTTCATCGCGTGCGTCGCGGCCGTCTTGCCGTGATCGCCGAAGATCGATCCCGCGTTCACCTGCAACAGCCCGCCCGCCTCCTTGAAGCGTGCGAGCTGCGCGTAATCCTCGAGGTTCCGGTAGCGCTCGGGGTGCGCGATGATCGGGAACCACCCCTGCTCACGCAACGCCATCACCGCGAACTCGGCGTTCATCGGCGGGAGTCGCAGGCTCGGATACTCGACGAGCGCGAACTTCGTCCCGGCCAGGCGCAGGCGCGGATCGCTGAGGTCCGGATCGGGGACGTCCAGCATGCACTCCACCCCACGCTCGACCCGCATCGCACGGCCGTGCTTGGCGGCATCCGCCTCGACGACCTCACGCAACGCCGCCCAGCCGGCGTCGAGCTGCGCGAGCCGATCGTCCAGCATCGCCGGTGTCTTGGTGAGCGACCCCATGAAGTGCGGGGTGGTGATCAGCTGCGTGGTGCCTTCGTTCCGGAAGGCCCCGAGTGCGGCGGCCGAGTCCTCGGGATGCTGGGCGCCGTCGTCCACCCCGGGGAAGAGATGGCTGTGGAAGTCGGTGAAGCCGGGTCCTTCCGGCGCCGCGGGACGGTGCATGCGTCAGCGATCCCGATGGAGCATCGCCGAGAGCGCCTCGGGGAGTCGCGGATGCGCGAAGGTGAATCCCGCCTGCGTCAGCACGGTCGCCCGCACGCGTTGGCTCGCGAGGATGGTCCCCTCAGCCATCTCGCCGAACATCGCGCGCAGCACGAACGTCGGGACGGCCGGCAGGAACGCCGGGCGATGCACCGCGGCCGCCACATCGCGGGTGAAGTCGTGGTTCGTGACGGGTTCGGGCGCGACCGCATTGACCGGCCCACTCAGCGTCGGCGTGTCGATGGCGAAGCGGAGCACCCGGACGATGTCCTCGAGGGAGATCCAACTCATCCACTGGCGTCCGTTGCCCAGCACCGCGCCGCCGCCGAGCCGGAAGACCGGGAGCAGTTTCGCGAGCGCCCCGCCGTCCGGGGTGAGGACGACGCCGATGCGCGGATGCACGGTGCGGATCCCGGCGTCGCGCGCGGGGTCGGCACTGCTCTCCCAGCGGAGTGCGGTCGCGGCCAGGAAGTCGTGGCCGGGCGCGGCGGACTCGTCGAGCCAGGCGTCGCCGCGATCGCCGTAGATCCCGACTGCGGAGGCGCTCACGAGCACGCGCGGCTTCAGGGTGAGCCCCGCGATGGCGCGCGCGATGCACCCCGTGCCCTGCACCCGGCTGTCGACGATCGCCTTCTTGTGCGCGTCCGTCCACCGCTCGCCGACGCTCGCCCCGGCGAGATGCACGACCGCGGTGATCCCCTCGAGCGACCCACGATCGAGCTGGTCGCGCGCCGGGTCCCAGGCGATGTCGTTCCCCGCCCCGCGTCCCACCGTGATGACGGTGTGTCCGTCGCCACGGAGCGATGCCGTCAGTGCCCGTCCGATCATCCCGCTGGCGCCGGTGATGGCGACCCGTTCCGTCATGGCAACTCCACTTCGAGACTGCGCCACAGATACCAGCTGGCGATCGTGCGATACGGTGCCCAGGGGGCGCCGATCTTCTGCAGTTGTTGCGGCGTCGGGAGCGTTCGCATCCGCCGCATGCGTTGGACGGCCTTCTGCACGCCGAGGTCGAGCTCCGGGAGCACATCGGGACGGCCGAGGCGGAACATGAGCACCATCTGCGCGGTCCACCGTCCGATTCCGCGGACGGAGACGAGCGCGTCGAGCACTTCGTCGTCGGACAGTTCGTGCAGCCGCTCGATCGGGAAGTCCTTGTCGGCGGTGCGGCGGGCGAGATCGACCACGTACTCCGCCTTGCGGTCGCTGAGTCCGGCCGCGCGGAGCGTCGCGTGCGGAGTCCGCAGCACCGACTGGGGGGTCGGCAGTCCGTGCGGATAGAGCGCCTGCACCCGCCCGTAGATGGTCGCGGCGGCCTTCCCCGACAGCTGCTGGTACACGATGCTGCGCATCACATATGCGAAATGGCTGCCGTCGGTGTGTTGTTCCAATCGACAGCGGCCGACGGCGTCGAGGATCGGATGCCAGGCGGGGTCTACCGCGCGGAGATGCTTCAACGCGGCGGAGCGGATCCGGGGGTGGGTCGTGCGCGCGAGTGACACGCGTTCAGTACCAGTACCCGAAGATGATGTCCATCTCGTCGTCGCTCGTCAGTCCGAAGCGGACGATCTTGTTCGGATCGCCCCGGTACGTGACCTCGGAGGTGAGCCCTTCCCCGGGCTGCAGCACGATCGGGGTGTCGAACGCCACGAAGGGCGGATGATCCCAGGACGTGTTGGTGAACACGACCTCGCCGTTGCGCGGTCCGCCGGCGATCCGGATGACGAAGGTCTGGCCGCGGGCGTGCATGTGCGAGGTCAGCGCGACGATCCGGGTCACGACGTTGAACCGGAAGGTCTTGGTGATCGTCGTGTCCCGCCCCTTGGGGATCGTGATGTCGGTGTTGGCCAGATTCAGCGAGCTCGCCTCCTTCGACACCTGCGACGCGGGGACGGTCCAGAGGTTGGCCTCGGCCTCGCCGGTGACCTCCTGCGCGCTGGCGTTCACGTAGTGCGAGTTCATGTCGATCGCGAGCCCGGCCGGTACCTTGAGCGCGACGCCGGCCGGGAAACGGAAGTCGCTCGAGGTCGCCTGCGTGCCGGCGAAGAACACGTGGTACTCCATCGGCGCGACGTTCATGATGTTGTACGTGCCATCGGGGTTCCGGATGTCACGGACCGTGCCCACGGCGGGCATCACGATGCTCGGCGTGTTCGGAGCGAAGGTGTAAAGCACGAAGTGGTGACTGCCGGGACGCATCTGCGTCTGGATCCGGTTCACCCAGACGTCGGCGGTGTTCCCCACCAGGCGATAGTCGAACAGCTCGCGCTCGAAGCTCGACCGCACCGCGAACGAGCTCAGCTTGAGCTGGAATCCGGTCGTCGGCGGTGCGAGCGGGGTGTAGGGCGCGTTCTCGGGCCGCGTGGTCCCCGTCAGCAGCGTCGGGTCGATGTCGTCGGTGGTGGGGCTCGCCCCCTTCTCGATCCACTGGCGCACGAAGCTCAACTGTTCGACCGAGAGCGAAGGCGCACCCTGCGGCATCCCGGCCCCGTAGTCATGGGCGTGATGGCCCGCGAGCCACTGGTTGAGCTTGTGCCAGAGCAGACTGGAGTCGGGTTTCCCGGCGACGACGAGCCGGAGCCCATCGGCCCGCGCCACGGCATTGCTGGCCGGCACACCCACGAGGCGCGCATGGACGGAGCTCCCCGAGAGCACCAGAGAGGTCGCCGAGCTGCCCGGGACGTGGCACGCGGTGAAGGCACACGACTTGTCGAAGATCTGCGTCTGGATGCGCTGGAACGAGGTCGACGCGCCGAGCGCGAGCGTCGGCACGGCCCGATCTCCGCCCCCGCCGCACGCGACGACCCCCGCGGCGACGAGGGCCGACAGCACCAACGCCAGACGTCGGCGACTCCTCACGCCGCCTCGGTCCGGACGACGCGCGCGAGCTCGGCGATGTCGAACGGCTTCTGCAGGAAGGTGGTGGGACGCCCGTGGAGCACCGCGTTCGTGGTCGAGGCATCGACGAAGCCGGACATGAACACGACCTTCAACTCGGGTCGATCGGCGCAGGCGCGATCGGCCAGCTCCAACCCGCCCATCTGGGGCATCACCACATCGGTGAGCAGCACATCCACCTCCGGCTCGCGGTCGAGCAGGGCGAGCGCCTCCACCCCATTCGCGGCCTCGAGCACCCGCAGCCCTTCCTTCTCGAGCACGATCCGCACGAAGCGGCGCACGGTGTCCTCATCCTCCGCCACGAGGACGGTGCGGGTGAGCCGCAACCCGGTCGTCGGTGTGATCCGTCGCGGCGACGAGGCCGCCTCGCCAAGACTCGCGACCGGGAAGGCGAGACGCACCGTGGTGCCGTGCGAGCCGCTCTGCACGTCGATCCAGCCGCCGCTCTGCTGCAGGAAGGCGAAGGCCGTCGCGAGGCCGAGTCCGCGCCCCTCACCCTTCGTGCTGTAGAACGGCTCGAACAGATGCGCACGCGCCTCCGCGCTCAACCCGCTCCCGCTGTCGCGGACGGAGACGCAGGTCATGTCCACGTTGCGTCCCGAGGTCTCCTGGCGCGTGATGCGCGAGGTCTCGATCGTGAGCTTCCCACCGGTGGTGTCCATCGCCTCGCGGGCGTTGCGGATCACGGCGAGCACCACCTCGGCGAACCGATCGGCGTCGACGTAGATCTCCCCCGCGTCCTCTGCGTAGCGCAGATCGAGCGCCAGCGCCGGTCCGACCGTCTCGCGGATGGTCGGCTCGATGGCACGCAGCATGCCGTTCAGCGACTCATGCTCCGGCGTCAGCACCTCGCGACGCGAGAGTGCCAGCAACCCCTTGGCGAGTCCGGCCGCGGTGCTCGCGGTCTCCTCGATCTCGCCGAGTCCGGCGCGCGTGGGGGACTCGGGGGGGAGCGCGCGGGCGAGGATCTGACTCTGTCCGACGATTGCGGTGAGCAGGTCGTTGAAGTCGTGCGCGAGCCCGCCCGCGAGCTGGCGGACGGCGTCCATCTTCTGCGCCTGACGCTCGCGCTCCTCGGCGGCGCGGCGCGCGGTCACGTCGCGGAGCGTCAGCGCGATCGCGAACGCCTCCTCCCCGCTCAGCGAGGCGACCGTCGCCTCGAACTGCTGCTGCTCGCTGGACGCACCGAGGGTACGGAGATGTCCCTCGTCGACCAGCACCCCGTGACTGTCGCCGCTCTCGATGAAGGCCTGCAGCACCTCGTGCAGCCAGAGGCGATCGTCCTCGGGGACGAGCGACTCCACGGCGGCCCCCACGATCCGCTCACGCGGCATCCCCAGCAGCGCCACGGCGGCGGCGTTCGCGTCGAGCACGACCAGTGAGCGATCCATCGTGAGCGTCGCGTCGGCGGACGCCGCGACCAGCGCGGCGAGCCGGCTCTCCGATTCGCTCACGCGGATCCGTGCCTCCTCCATGAACTGCACGATCATGGCGAAGCCGAGCATCACCTGCATCAGCACGTCGATGTAGGAGTTGTAGCTCGCCATGAAGTTCATGAATCGCGGAAGCCCACCCGCGTAGAACCCCGCGCTTCGCGCGAAGAAGATCCCGTACAGCGCCCAGAGTCCGGCGGTGGTCAGCAGGACCGTTCCCGTCGCGCGCGTCCCGAAGGTGCTCCGCGCGGGCGGGAGCTCGAACAGCGCCATCGCACCGATCACGCAGGCGACGATCGCCACCGGCGCCTGCCAGAGCACGAGCAGGGTGAGCGTGTCGCCGAGCGCCCACGTGATCACGCCCAGCGCCACGCCGATCAGCAGGAAGCGCCGCCGATCGACGGTCGGACGCACGTACTCGAGCGCCCCGCGACACACCAGCACCCAGAACCACATCTTGCCGCACTGATAGATCAGATACAGCAGCCGCACCGAGGGCGCGTACTCCGGCACGCTCCCCACGGGCCCATCGCTCAGCATGAAGTAGCGGATCGAGATGGCCGCGATCGCCACCGCGAGCCCTGACCAGGCCGCGCCCCACGTCGCGAAGTAGCGCCGATGCAGCGCCTGCCGCCGGATCAGCCCGAACAGCAGCGCGATCAGCGCCACGCCTGCCGTCTCGAGCAGGATGGCGGCGAACTGGATCAGCCGACTGAACGTGTCTATGCCCACGACGTGCGCGTGCTGGAGGGAGCGATCGGGAGGGTCACGGATGCACTACTGTCCGGCGCCACTGCTCGTGGCCGCCTTCTTGCTCGGCGCGAGGTACTTCGCGTACCAGTCGAGCACGCGTTGGTGATAGTCCACGAAGTCCGACTCGGTCGTCTGCGGGACGCCATGCCCGCTGTTCGTGTAGTTCACCCAGGTGACCGTCTTCCCCAGGCGACGCAGCGCGTAGTACATCTCGCGCGTGTTGAGCGCGGGGACGTTGTGATCCTCGCCACCGGTCATCAGCAGCAGCGGCGTGGTGATCCGATCCGCGAACATCACCGCCGAGTGCTGCACGTACTTCTGCGGCTGCTGCCACATCGTGGCGCCGATCCGGTCCTGGCTCTTCTCCGCGGCGTGGATGTTGCGGACACCGAGCCGGGGACTGTCGGTGTAGAAGGAGATGAAGTCCACCTTCCCGCTCATGTTGATCGCGGCCTTGAAGCGGTTCGTCTGCGTGATCAACAGGTTCGTGGCGTAGCCGCCGTAGCTCGTGCCGTGCACGGCCAGGCGGGAGCTGTCGGCGAGCCCCATCGCGATCACGGCGTTCGCCGCCGAGGTCACGCCCTTCAGCCACGCCTCACCGGGATACCCGATGTCGAATCCGACGCTGGGGTTCACCACCGCATAGCCGTGCGAGGCGAGCAGGTTCGCCACCGCGTCGAAGCTGTCGTCGAAGAACTCCTCGTAGATGATGAACACCGTCGGGTAGCGCGTCCCCTTCACGTAGTTCGTGGGATAGCGCACCACGCCGAAGCGCGACTTGCCGTCGGCATCGAGGTACGGCAGCAGCTCGGTCTTCGCGATCGGCTTGGCGGCGAGCTGCGGGTTCGACTCGAGCAACTTGCGCGGCGCCGACGCCTCGGCGAGATCCGCCACGTACAGATCGACGGGATGGTTCCCCTCGGCCATCGAGAGCACCATCGTCGTGCCTTCGCGCGCGAGGCGGGCGCCGGAGAGCAGCGCCGTCCCCTTGGTGATGGTGCGCGACTGCTTGCTCTGCAGATCGTGCAGCGTGAAGGCGCGGTCCCACTGCGTGCGCGAGTTCTCCGACGTCACCAGATACCGCCCATCGCGGCTCCAGGTGACGAGGAGCGGGCGCGGCAGGCGCAGCGCGGTGTCGGGATACGCGACCGCGAGCTCCTTGCTCCCGCTCGCCACGTCCACGACCCAGAGCCCTTCGGAGTTGTCGGCGAGCAGTCGGGTGCCGTCGCCGCTGAAGGTCATGGCGGTGAAGCGTTCCTTGTCGCGCTTGGCCCTGGCTGCGGCACTGGTATCGGGTTCGGCGCCGGGCGCCGGGGTGGCGACCGGACCGGTGGGCCCGAGCAGCTGGCGCCGCGTGGTGTCGGCGGTCGAGCCGATCCACACCTTCCCGTCGCGACCGGTGGCGTAGCGCACGCCGTCCTCGGCCCAGGTGATCTGCGTGTTCTTGGTGCTCGCCAGCAGCGTGCGCGGCGTGCCACCGGCGTAGGTGACCAGCTTCCACTCGCGGCCACCGATCACGTCGTAGTCGGTCTTCTTGGTGATGTCCTCCTGGATCGTCGCGCTCTTGCCGTCGGCGGCGAGGGTCCAGTTGCCGATGCGTGCCTCGGGGATCAGCGTCGTGACCGCGCCGGTCGCCGGCGACCAGCTCACGATCGAGCGGGTGGCCGAGAGGCGGTTCATCCCGTCCCACTCGAGGAAGTCGTCCTTGCCGTCGAGCGCGACGATGGGTGCGGTGGTGAGGGCGGCGAACTTGGCCTTGGCCTCGGCCTTCCAGGCGTCGGTGCGCGCGGCGAAGACGAGTGCCGAACCGTCCTTGCTCCAGCGGAGTTCGCTGTTCTCGGCCACGTAGCGGCCGGCGGGCATCTTGGCGGTCGTGAACTTCCCGGTGGCTCGATCCCAGATCGTGACCTGCCAGGCGTCGTTCTCGAGCAGCAGCATCGCGAGGCGCGCGCCATCGGGGGACCAGCTGGGCGAGCGGAAGGTCCGCTTGGCGGGCCACACGGCGCGCTGCGCACCCGACTTGGTGTCGATCACCAGGAGTCGTGCGACGGAGGCGCGGAGGTAGGTCTGATCACCGTCGCGGGTGAAGTCGGCGCCGAGTCCGTCTCGGCGGAGCGAGACGCTGACGGCGGCCCAGCGACCGTCGGGCGAGAGGTCGGCGAGCGACGTGGTCGCGATGTCGAGCAGGTCGCGGATGCCGAGGGAGTCGGCGGCCGCGCGCGGTGCTCGGGGGCGCGCCGCCGACGCGTCCGCCGCGTGTGCCGTCGCGCGCCGCGTGTCGGCGGGGACGGTGGGCGAGGGCAGCGCCGACAGTGCGAGTCCAGCGACGACGACAGCACGACGGGCGAGCACGGCAGGGATGGGCATCGGGGGGCTCCGCAGGATGGACGATCGCCAACCTTTGAAATTGCGACGCGCCCCCCGAGGGCGCCAGCAGGAAGGCGGTCGAGCCCTCGTCAGCCCGGGACGGCGACCTCGGCGGCCACCGATTCCACCATGCTCCGGGCACCCGGGCCGGCGAGGAAGAGGTATTCGCGGTTCGTCAGGTGGCTGACGCTCCCGACCTTCTTCCCCTGGGGGTTGTGGATCCCGATCTGCGCCCCGACGTAACGCTTGAAGGTCACGGGGAGCGTCGCCACCTCGCCGCGGGCCTCCTCGAGCAACCGGAGCAGATCGTCCTTGGGGAAGAACCCCTCGTTGTTGAACGAGACGAGCAGGTGGGTGGCCGGTACCTCGCGCACCAGCTGAGAGAAGCTGTCCCACGCGCGCGGACGCGCGTTGAAGGCGCTCTTGACCGTGCGGCAGTCCTCGCGCTTGCGGGCCACGCCGTAGGCGGGAGGCGCGTCGTTGCGGACGATCGTCTCCCACACGTGGTAGTTCGAGAAGTAGCTGTGCTGGTTGTACGGCGGGTCGAGATACGCGATGTCCACCGGCTCCATGACGCGTACCAGTGCGTTCGCGTCCATTCGGGTCGCCGCGCCGGTCCCGGGAATCAGCTCGGGGACCCGCAACTGCAACGCATTGAACGACCGCGGCGCCCAGGACTTGAGATACGCCATCTGCAGTCCGGTCGTCGAGTCCACGCGATCGGCGGCCTCGAGCAGCGCCGTCAGCAACACGGCATGCTCGACCTGGTCGCGCGCGAGGGCATCGATCGCCGGACGGATCGCGTCGATCCGCATGCCGTTCGCCGGCTGGAAGTAACGCGCCTCCTCGCAGAAGGTGCGCGTCACGTAGCCCTCCACCCCGGGGAGCGCATTCAACTCGGCGACGAGCGCCGCCAGACGCGCCCGGTCCACCGTCGCGCCGTCGCACACGATGTAGGCGGTGGCCAGTACCTCGGAATAGCTGGCGAGATCGTTGGCCGTCACCGTGAATCCGGCACCCTTCAGCGCCTGCGCCACCCGCGTGGTGCCGGTGAAGAGGTCGGCCACCGTTCGCGCTCCCGTCGCGGCTCGCACCGCGCTCGCCAGTGCCACGATCCGCGGCACGAGCGTGCGCTTGGAGCCGATGTACTTGATCACGACGTCGACTTGGCGCGTTCGCGCAGGATCAGCTCGCGACGCAGGATCTTGCCGCTCGCCGACTTGGGGATCCTGTCGGTGAACTCGACCTTCCGGACCTTCTTGTACGGCGCGACCCGTTCGGCGACCCACGCCATCACTGCCGCGGCGTCGAGCGCCGGCTGGTCGCCGCGCGGCACGACGAACGCCTTCGGCACCTCCCCCGCGTCGTCATCGGCACAGGGGATCACGGCGGCATCGGCGATCGAGGGGTGCGTGAGCAACAAGGCCTCCAACTCCGCGGGCGCCACCTGGAAGCCCTTGTACTTGATGAACTCCTTCAGCCGGTCGACGATGAAGAAGTGCCCACTCTCCGTAGCATAGCCGACGTCCCCCGTGTGGAGCCATCCCTCGGCGTCGAGCGCCTCGGCGGTCGCGTCGCGGTTGTTGAGGTAGCCGTGCATCAGCTGCGGGCCGCGGATGAGCAGCTCGCCATGTTCGCCGACGCCCAGATCCTCCTTCGTTTCCAGATGCACCACCCGACACTCGGTGTTCGGGATCAGGAGACCGCAGGAGCCGTGGAGGATCAGCTCCGGATCACCGGGGGTGAAGTGCGTGACGGGAGAGGCCTCCGTCATCCCGTACCCCTGTTTCACGAGACAGCCGAGTCGATCCGCGCAGGCTTTCTCGAGCTCGGCGCCGAGTGGCGCGGCACCAGAGGTGATCGCGCGCAGGGACGAGAGATCGTACTGCGCGACCATCGGGTGCTTGGCCAACGCCAGCGCGATGGGCGGCACGACATACGCCACCGGCGTACGATACTGCTGCGAGAGCTTGAGATACTGCTCCAGATCGAACTGCGGCATCGTCACCGCGCAGGCGCCGCGTCGCAGGAGCGCGCACATGATCACGACCATGCCGTAGATATGGAAGAACGGCAGGGTGGCGATCGCGTGGTCGCCCGGGCCGACGGGGTCGATGTGCCGACACTGTTCGACGTTCGCGACGATCGCGCGATGCGAGAGCATCACGCTCTTCGGGAGACCGGTCGTGCCGCTGCTCGTCGGGAAGGCCGCGAAATCGGACGCCGGATCGCACGGCACCACCGGGGCGGGGCCATCGTGCAGGAACGCCGCATACGGCGTGCAGCGCTCGGCGTCGCCGAAGACGATCACCTCGCCCCCGCCCAGCGCGTCGAGCGCCGCGAGCGCACGCGGAGCGAGCAGCGGGATCGTCACGACCAGTCGCGCCCCCGTGTCCTTGAGCTGTCGTCCCAGCTCTTCCGCAGTGTAGAGCGGATTCGACATCACCGCCGTGCCGCCGGCCGTCAGCGTGCCGAAGAAGGCCGGAGCGTACCCGGGGATGTTCGGGCTGTAGATGCTGATCCGGTCGCCCTTCCCGAAGCCCCGCGTCGCGAGCCCCGCCGCGAACATCCGCGTCTGCGTCCGCATCTCGCCGAAGGTCATCACACGGCCCGTCGGGCCCTCGATGAATGCCGGGATGTCGGACCACTCCGCCGTCTCGGCGAGGACGTAGTCCTGCAGCGAGATCTCGGGGATCGCCACATCGGGGAAGCGGCTGCGGAAGATCATGCGCGGCACTCGCTGGGGGAGGGGGGGGGAAGTGATGGACGAACGACTCAGCAGTTCTCGTACTTCCAGTTGCGACGTTTCCCTTCGGCCATCCATTCCACCGCCTGCGCCAGACGCCGATCGCGTGTCGCCTCCGCCTTGGCCTCGGTGACCCACGCGACGTACTCCTTTCGGCAGCTGTAGGGAAAGGCGTCGAAGGTCGCCTTCGCCTTGGGATTCGCCTTCAGCGCCTTCGTGAAATAGAGCGGGACCGTGAGCACCTGCTCC
>CAZAGK010000010.1:0-57133 GCA_964484775.1 uncultured Gemmatimonas sp.
GGCGATCTCGATCGGGTTGGCGCGGTTGTCGTTCACCTTGAGCTTCGTGGTCTCGAAGTTCCGGATGCGGAGCGAGATCCGGCGCTTGGTCAGGAAGGGGTTGGCCCAGTAGAAGCCCCCCGTCTTGACGGTGCCCTTGTAGGCGCCGAAGAGGATGAGAGCCTTGGCGTCGCCCGGGTTGACCACGAAGAGCCCGCTCATCGCGGTCACGGCGAGGGTGATGACGAGCATGCCACCGATGGCGAAGGCCGGTCCCTGATTGTTGGCCCCGTAGAGGACCATCGCCAAGCCGCCCAACAGCATGACAGCCTGGACCAGTGCAGCGGGGAGGCCAGCGGACGCCTTGTATTCGATCTCGCGGAACATTCTGTTTCAAACTCCGTTGGAGTGGTAGCTAAATGATATCACTTTGGAATCTCCTGTCAAGGGTCTCGATTTGCCGCTCCGAATCGGGCGCTCACGCGTGCGCGACGAAATCACGTAACTCGTATCTCGGCAACGGGTTACATCCGGTCCGCTGTCGCGTTTCTTGGTCGGGTGACCCCCTACCGTAGCGGCCCTGAATCGGGTGTTCCCCCCGACTGCCTGCCGTCCGAACGGGCAGTATTTCTCCAGAGTTGACGCAGATCCCACTCAACTCGGAGTCATTTCGCAATGCGCTCGTTCCGTTCTGCTGTGCTCATCGGAGCTCTGCTCTCCCTCGCGGTCCCTGCGGCGGCACAGTCCAAGAAGGAGGAAGGTCCGTGGATGGTCCGCATCCGCGCACTCTCGCTGACCCCGGCCGACAAGTCCGACGCGATCCCGTCGCTCTCGGTCGCGGCCGACAAGATCACCGTCAGCCCGAAGATCTTCCCCGAAGTCGACATCTCGTACTTCTACACGAAGAACTTCGCGGTCGAGCTGGTGCTCACCTATCCGCAGCAGCATGATGTGAAGCTCAACGGCACGAAGATCGGCACCTTCAGCCATCTCCCGCCGTCGATCCTCGCGCAGTATCACTTCAGCCCCGATGCGGACCTCCGTCCGTACGTCGGCGCCGGCGTGAACTACACGCTCATCATGGACACGAAGATCAACGTGACCGGCGTGGGCGCGCTCGGGCTCAACAGCAGCTCCTTCGGTCTCGCGGCCCAGGCGGGCGCGGACTACAAGCTCTCCGAAGGGCGCTTCCTGAACATCGACATCAAGAAGGTGCAGATCGGGTCCGACGTGAAGGCCGGTGGCGCCAAGGTCTCGAAGGTCAAGATCGATCCGTGGCTCCTCAGCATCGGCTACGGCTTCCGCTTCTAATCGCCGCTCCGTCACACCGCAGTACCGCAGCGCCCCGGTCCGCCACGTGCGGGCCGGGGCGTTACAATTGTCCCCATGCCAATCCGACTCGGCACCCAGGGCTGGAACTACTCGGCGTGGACGGGCCCCTTCTTCCCTGACGGGACGCGCCCGACCGACTATCTCACGCTGTACAGCCGCGCGTTCGATACGGTCGAAGTGGACTCGACGTTCTACGCGATCCCCGCGGCGAAGACGGTGCGGGGCTGGGCCTCGCGCACCGGGCCCGACTTCACCTTCGCCCTCAAACTCCCGCAGGAGATCACGCACGAGCATCGGTTGAAGAACGCCGAGGATCCGAGCGCGCGGTTCTTCGATGTAGCACGAGAGTTGGGGTCCAAGCTCGGGCCGGTGCTGATCCAGATGGGGCCGGATTTCTCCCCCGCGGAACTCCCCGCGCTCGAGAGCTTCCTGCCGACGCTCCCGAGGGACATCGACTTCGCGATCGAGTTCCGGCAGCGCGGATGGATCCGCGACGATGTGCTCGCGCTGCTCGCCGAACACGAAGTGGCGCTCGCGCTGGTGGACGCGCGCTGGATCCCGCGTGCCACCATGCTCGAACTCGCGGCGAACCCCACCGGGCGGATCGCCTATCTGCGCTGGATGGGGCCCAACCGCGACATCACCGACTACTCGCACATCCAGGTGGATCGCACGCGCGAGATCGAGGCGTGGGCGGCGGTGATGCCGATGATCGCGTCACGGGTCCGCACGGCGTACGGCTACGTGAACAATCACTTCGGCGGGCACAGTCCGGAGAATGTGCGGATGCTGCAGCGGCTGCTCGGGATGCCGACGGTGAGTCCTGCGGCGATGAGCGACCAGTTGGGGCTGTTCTGACTGCTATGGCGGAAACACGAACGCCCTCCGGTCCGACCGGAGGGCGTTCGTGTCACGATGCGGCGATCAGAACAGAGCGACGATGTTGATGGTCTGGGTCCGTGTGCCGCCGAGGCTGATGTTCGAGTCGTACGACAGCGTGTAGGTACCCAGGGCTCCGGTGAGGCCAAGATTGGTGAAGGTCACGACACCGTTGACCGCGGTCGCCGTCGCCGTCCCGGTGACCGTGGCGCCACTCGATACGGTCACGGTGATCTGCGTCGTGTTGTCGCTGAGGACGATGTTGCCGGCGCTGTCGCGGATCCGGATCACCGGTTGCGTGGTGAAGTTGAATCCGGACGATGAGCCCGCCGCCTGCGTGAAGACGAGGAAGTTGGTCGCCGTGCCATGCGTGACGGCCAGGCTCTGCGTGACCGAGGTCAGGCCGGCCGACGAATAGGTGACGGTGTAATTGTTGTCCGCAGTCCCGGTGATGCCCGAGGTGCTGAAGGTTGCGACGCCGCCAACGGCGGTGGCGGTCGTCGGCCCGAAGATGGTACCGTCCCCGCTGCTGGCGATGGTCACGCTGGCCGTACTGGTCGTGACCGTGTTCCCCGCCGCATCCACGACGCGGATGACCGGCTGCGTGGTGAAGGCCGAGCCGCTCTTGGAGCCTGCGGCATTGGTGGTGATCGCCAGCGCGGTAGCGGCGCCGACGACCGGGATGCTCTGCGTGGCGCTGGTGAGTCCGGCCTTGCTGAAGGTGAGGGTGTAGTTCCCGGTGGCGCCGCTGATCCCGGCGCCGGAGAAGGTCGCGACGCCGGAGGAGAGGGTCGCCGAGGTGGAGCCGAAGGTCGTCGCCGGCGAGCTCACGCTCATCGTGACGCTTCCCGTGGCCGTCGTGACCACGTTCCCGCCGGCATCCTTGACGGTCACCACCGGCTGCGTCGCGAAGGAACCGCCCCCGCCGACCGCGCCGGCGGCCTGCGTGCTGATCGACAGCTGCGTGGCCGCGCCGACGGTCGGCGTGACCCCTTCACTCGTGCTCGTCAGTCCGCTCTTCGAGTAGATCAGGGTGTAGGTGGTGCCCGCGGTGCCGGTGATCGCGACGTTGGAGAACGTGGCGATGCCGCTGGACGCGGTGGCGGTGAGCGTGCCGCTCAGTGTCGCCGCGCCGCCGCTGAGCGCGACGGTGACGACCGTGCTGTTGTCCGTGGTGACGCGGTTGCCGTACTGGTCGCGGATGAGGATCGACGGCTGGTTGGTGAATGCCGCGCCGACCACGATGCCGTTCGCGTTCGAATTGAGGGCGAGATTCGTCGCCGCACCGGCGACCGCCGATGCCGTGAAGTTGAGCGGCGATCCGGTGAGCCCCGCGGCCGTCGCCGACATCACCTGGTTCGAGGCACCGGCGCTGGTGCCGAGTGTCCAGCTGCCGACGGTGGCGATGCCGCTGGCGTTGGTGGTGGCGCTGGCGCCGGTCAGCGTGGCGGCCGTGCCGTTGACGATCGCGAAGGTCACGGTGACGCCGGACACCGGATTGCCCGCCGCGTCCTTGACGATGACGCTGGGGTTGTTCGGAAGGGCGGTGCCGACCGTGCCCGACTGTCCGTCCCCGGCGTTGATGGCGATCTGCGTCGCCGCGCCGGTCGTCGGCGTGACGTTCTGCGTGGCACTGGTGAGCCCGGACGACGCGAACGTCAGGGTGTACGTCGTCCCGGCGGTGCCGCTGATGCCGGTCGTCGAGAAGGTCGCGACGCCACCGACCGCCGTCGCCGTCGCGGCGCCGACCACCGTGGCGCCGGCACTGACGCTCATCGTCACGACGGTGCTGTTGTCGCTGGTCCGCGTGTTGCCGAAGCCGTCACGGATCGCGATCACCGGTTGGGTCGTGAAGGCCGCGCCCGACGTCGCGCCGATCGCGCTTCCGGTCAGGACCAGCTGCGTGGCCGTGCCCGCCGTCGGCGTGATCGTCTTGGTCGTCGCCTGGAGTCCGGCCGACGAGAAGGTCAAAGTGTAGAGGGTGCCGGCCGTCCCCATGATGCCGACATTGGTGAAGGTCACCACGCCGTTCACCGCGGTCGCACTCGCGTTGCCGACGACCGCGCCGTTGAGGTCCACGGTCATCGTGACGACGGTCGTGTTGTCCTGCGTGCGGGTGTTGCCGAGCGTGTCCTTCACGAACAGCACGGGCTGCGTCGTGAACGCCGAACCGGACGCGGCGCCGGCGGGTTGCGTGTTCAGGTTGAGCGACTTGGCCGACCCCGCCACGAGGTTGACGGTGGAGGTCGCCGACGTCAGCGCCCCCGAGGCGAACGTCAGGATCGGGACGCTCCCCGACGTGCCGGCGAGTCCGGCGTTCGTGAAGGTCGCGATCCCGTTGACGACCGTCTTGGACACGGTGCCGACGGTGAATCCGGCGCTCGTGGTCATGGTGACGACCGAGCTGTTGTCGGTCGTGATCGTGTTCCCGGCCGCATCGGTGACCGCGACGCTGGGCTGCGTGGTGAATGCGGCTCCGACAGCGGCACCGTCGGCATTCGTCTTGATCACCAGCTTCGACGCCGCGCCCGCCGTCCCGGTGACGTTGAAGTTCACGGGGGATCCGGTGAGTCCGACCACGGTGGCCGTCACCAGATAGCTCCCTGCCGTGCTGCCGAGGGTCCAGGTCGAGAGCGACGCGATCCCGCTGGCGTTGGTCGTGAGGTTCACCTGTCCCGCGGTCCCGTTGATCAGCGAGGACGCGACACCACTCGCCTGGAACGCGACCGAGACCCCGGAGACCGGGTTGTTGTTCGCATCCTTCACGAGCACGCTGGGCATCGCGGGCACCGCCGCGCCGACCTGGGCGCTCTGCGTGGTGGCGCTGTTGGCGGCGATCTGCGTCGCCGCGGTGGCCGTCCCCGTCGCGGTGAAGGTCAGCGGCGATCCGGTGAGCCCGGACACCGTGGCGGTGATGCTGTTCGAGCCCGCGACCGCGCCGAGGGTCCAGTTGCCGACCGTCGCGATGCCGTTCGCATCCGAGACCGCCGTGGCCCCGGTGAGGGTGCCACCGCCGGTCGCGACGACGAACGTCACCGTCGTCCCCGCGACGGGGCGATTCAACGCGTCCTTCACGATCACGCTCGGCTTCACCGAGACCGCGGTGCTCACGATGGCCGTCTGCGCATTGCCGGCGTTCACCGCGATCTGCGTGGGCACGACGTAGTTGAGCGAATCGCGCACCGCGCCGCGATAGAACGCGGGGGTGAAGACGTACATGTTCAGATCACCGAGCGTCGAGCGTTGCGACGTGAAGACGGCCCAGGCGGTGTAGATCGTCGCGGCGGTGCTCGACGAGACCGCGGTGGACGACCAGCGCCACTGGTTGGCGGCGACGTTGGACTGCCCGAGGCACGTATTGCTGGTGGTGCTGACCGCAGTGAAGGCGGTGGTCGCGCTCCGGAGCGTGCCGCAGCTCGACGAGCTGCTGAACATCTTTCCCGGATCGGTCACGAGCAGCGAGACCGGGGCGGCGACGTTCGTGGCGGTGAAGAGGGCACTCGAACTCACCCCCGTGACCGCGGTGGCGGCGATGCTCACGGCGGTGAGCGATCCCGTCACCGCGACCCCGCTGACGGATCCCGACGCGACGAGCCCACTCGTGAACATCGAGAATCCCGGCACCGAGTCGACCGCAGCCACGCGTACCCGGAAGCCTGAGCCGGACGGCGTCGGAATGGTGAGAGTCCCGCTCGTCATGGCGGTGCCGTCGAGCACGCTGACGATCGGCTTCGGCAACCCGCCCGAATCGACCACCGCCACGTACCGCTTCGCCGCGGGGCTCGTGATGGAGAGCGTGATCCCCGAGCCGATCGACGTGACGGTGAGGCTCTGCAGCGTCTCCTTCTTGGTGAGGCTCGGGCCGAAGAACTGCGGCGAGACGTTGTTGCCCCCCGCGCTGAAGCTGGCCACGCCGATGCGCGACTGCAGGTAGAGGGTGCCCGGTGTCAGCGGTGCGGCGAGCGTGTCGAGCGCGGTCATCTGCGCGTTCGAGGGATGGGTGATGACCTTGCACAGCGAGATCGGCGTCCCGGCGCCGTCCGCGGTCCACGGCGTCGATCCGACGATCGCCGACGGACAGGTCGTGGTCGGCGCGATGGTCTCGGACGGATCGTTGAAGACCAGCGACACCTGGATCGCCTGCGCCGCCGAGACCGTGCTCGGCGCGGTGAGCGTGGCGACGAGCGGCGTGGTGTTGGCGGTGACCGTCGTGAGCGCGTTCGCGGTCACGGTGACGCCCGAGATCCGCGCGCCGGAGTTGATCACCGGAGCCGTGGTCGGCGCGGACGAGAGGGAATCCACCACCAGGACGCGCACGCGGTATCCGACGCCCGTGGGCAGCGGGAGGACGAGCTGCGTGCTCCGCGTCGACGGCACGGTCCGCGCGAAATTGATCGGTGAGGCGAGGCCGCCGCTGTCGACGAGGATGAAGTACTGCGTCGCCCCGCGGGGATTCGTGACGTTGAGCGTGATCCCCTGCGTGGGCAGCGCCATCACCAGCTTGCGCAGGGTGTCACCCGCGGTGACCATGGGCTCACCGTACGCCACGCAGTTCTGCGCCGGCGCGTTGCCGAAGCAGGTGCTGAAGGCGTTCTGATACGAGTAGGTGACCGGCGCGATCGGCGCCGTCGAGAGCGTGACGGAGCCGAGATAGTTGTGGGCCCCGGTCGCCGTGTTGGTCACGCACGACGCGGCGCTCCCGAAGTCCTTCGTGAAGGTCGTCGTAGTCTGGTAGAGGCAGCTCTGCGTGCCGGGGTTCGAGATCATCTCCGACGGATCGAAGATGTTCCAGCGGAAGACCGGCTTGTCGCCGACCGTCTGCGGACTGGTGGTCGTCGCGGTGATGCTCGGGCGTATCAGCGAGAAGGACACGCCGGTGGGGTTCCCCGACGTGACGGTGAGTCCGGAGAGGACATTGCCCGCCACCATGCGCGTCCCGTTCTGCCGCGTGGTGTCGATCGCGGCCACGCGCAGGCGATAGCCGGTCCCGGCGGGGACGGGGACGTCGATGGTGGCCGTGTTGCCCATCGGCACGGTGATCACGCGCGAGACGGGGCTCGGGAGTCCACCGCTGTCCACGACGGCGAGGTAGCGGCTCGCCGGGACCGGCGTGTTGACCGTCGCCCGGATCACCTGGGCCCCGGCCGTCACCGTGATCACGTTCATCGCCTGCCCGAGCTGCAGGCTCGGCGCGAAGAACATCGGCGAGACGCCGGCGCCTTGGCCGAGCAAGTTGCCGCCGAAGAAGACGCCCTGCGAGTAGAGCTTCCCGGTGTCGGCCGGGGTCCAGATCGTACCGGTCGATGTCGTCGTGATCCCGCTGCGGACGCTGGTGGTGTTGAGCGAGGCGCTCGTCGTGCTGCCGTCACCGTCGTTCGCGATCGGCGTCGTGTACGACTGCACGTTGGCGGTCGTGAATCCGTTGGACCGGTTGTCCATGTACTCGGACGGGTCGTTCAGCACCATGGTCGCGACGATCGGCGTTCCGGCGGTCGCGGTCGTGGGAGTGGTATAGGTGGCGGTGATCGGCTGGAGCGCGGCGGTCACGGTTGTCACTGCGCCTGCCGTGACGTTCACCCCCGAGAGGCGGATGCCGGCGTTGACCTGTGCGGCGCCCTCCGGGTTCTTGGCCCGGGCGTCGACGGCGAGCACGCGCACGCGATACCCCGTGCCCACCGGCACCGGGACCGAGACGGTGCCGCTCTGCGCCTGAGGCGCGAGGCGGATCCAGCTCGTGCGCTGCGTGAACGAACCGCTGTCCACGACGACGATCCACCGGCTCGCCGCGAGGGGCGAGGTGATGTTGACGGTGATCCCCTCGGTGACATCGGTCACCGCGATCCGCCGGAGCGTGTCGCCGCCCGCGAGGAAGGGGTCCACGACCCGGAGCGGGATCAACCCGTCACCGGAGATCGCGCTGAAGGCGTCGCTCACCTGATAGAAGAGCGAGCCCGATGTGGTCTGGGCCGGCAACTGACGCGAGTAGCGCCACTGGTTGTTGCCCAGGTTGGTCGGGGGGGCCGACGCGATGGTCGCGCCGGTCGCGTTGATGTCGGTGGTGAAGCGGGTCGAACTGTAGGTGATGTTGTGGTTGAACGATCCCACCAACCCGCCCGTGGGATCGGTGAACGTCCAACCGATGGTCGGGCGGTCGCCGGCGGTCACCGACGCGGAGGTGGCCGAGTAGTTCCAGGTGAACGGCTGCAACGTCATCGCGACCGTCGTGATGGTCGACGCGGCCACGTTCACGCCGGTCGACACCATGCCGCTGACCATCCGCGACTTGAGCGGATCGTTCGCATCGATCGCCATCAGTCGCACGGTGAAGCCGGTGCCGACCGGCGTGGGGATCGTGATCGATCCCGTCGCGACGCTCGTGGTGTCGAGCGCCTTGAAGATCGAGAAGGTCAGCGGTCCGCTGGAGATCTGCGCGACGTAGCGTGTGCCTGCGGCCGGGGCGGTGAAGTCGATCTTGATCCCCTGGGCCGGCGCGGTCACCGCGATGCTCGCGAGCGTATCGCCCTTGCTCAGGCTGGGGCCGAAGAGCGTCGGCTTGATGTTGGTGCCCGGGACGAAGGCCTGCTGCATGACCTGCCAGTACTGACGCCCCGTCGAGGACACGACCGGCAACGTGGTGGACCAGTCGGTCTGATCCGTGCTGTTGAGATCGCAGACGTTGTTCGCGTTGATCGTGGTCAGCGTGTCGGGGACGATCTCGTCGGTCACCCACTTGCTGTTGGCGCGATAGCGGACCCGCGAGCAGAACGCGGTGGTCGTCTGGTCGGTGAAGAGCTTCGACGCGTCGTTGATGCGGTAACTGATCGGCGCCGGGATGCCGGCATTGATCGTCGTCGCGCTCGCGCTCAGCACCGTGATGCTCGGCACGGTGAGCGTGGTCGCCACATCGGTCAGCGCGCCGGCGAGCACCGTGCCGCCGGTGGAGCCGGTGGCCACGACGCGCGGCGAGAGCGTGTCGGTGCTCAGCGAATCGATCGCGGCGACGCGGACGGTGTACTGGGATCCGACCGGGAGCGCGATCGGGATCGCCGCCGTGCGCGAGTTGCTCGCCCACTGCACGGCGACGCCGGTGCCGTCCGAACCGATGATGCCGGCCCAGACGAAGAACTTCTTGACGGGGACCGGGGAGGTCACGTGCACGACCAACCCCTGCGCCACGACACCGCCCCCGACGACCACGTTCGTCGACGCCGAGCGACCGGCGACGGTCATGGTGATCGTCGCCGTGCCGGCGGAGATGCCGCGCACGAGTCCGGTGGCATCCACGAGCGCGATGTTGGGATCGCTCGAGGTCCAGGTGGTCGGGACGCAGCCGCCGAGCGAGGCGCCGGTGCTGTCCTTGGGGGTCGGGGAGAGGGCCAGCGTGCCGCCGACGGCGACCTGCGGGGCCCCCTCGAGCGAGACAGTCGCGACCGGGGGGATCACGCCGACCGTGCCGCCGAGTCGTGGGGCGGTCGTCGTGAGGCCGATCGCGGCGCGGGCCATCTGCTGCGCGTCGAGGATGTTGACCGCGTCATCGGCGTTGATGTCGCCGCTGTTGGTCATGAGGTCGGGATTCGCGACGCTGAGGCCCACCGCGAGGCGCGACACCTGCTGCGCGTCCAGGATGTTGACCACCGAATCGGCGTTGACATCGCCCCACTTGCCGAAGGGCACCACACAGACGTCGAGCGCGCGGTTCTGGATCATCGCCAGGAGGCTGGCCCCGGCGTCGTTCGCGGCGGTCTCGGTCGCGATCTTGATCCGCGTGCTCCCGCGCGTGGGCGACACACTGAAGTACATCGTCGCCGCGCTCGCCGTGGCCGTGGTCCCGGTCGGATTGAACAGCGACAACCAGAGCGACCCCGACACGACGTCCGCCGTGTTCGGCGTGAGCGTGCCGAAGGCTCCCGCCCGGACGGAGTCCAGTTGCAGCCTCCCGCTGTCCCACCGCACGCCCGAGGTCAGCGATGCGAGGTTCGATCCCGCCGCCGCGCTCATGTCCAGCATCACCGGGACGGCGAGCTTGCCGCCCGGCAACGCTTTGACCGTCGGTGTCGAACCGACGGCGATCGTGACCGAGCCGGTCGTCTGAGCGGCGACAACGGCAGGCGCCGCGAGCATCACGCTCGCGACGAAATTACGGAATCGGCGGGACATTACCCTTTCCTGGTGACGCGTGAGAAGCTGGAACTGAGCTGCGTGTGCGACGAGCCTGGTGTCACGAATGGCTGATGGTGCTGCCTGATGCGCGGCGACGCTCGCGCGGATCCGCGAGCGTCGCCGGTGGAGCCTGTTAGTTCACGACGACGGTGAAGACCACGGTTCCGACTCCGGCGATGGAGGCGGTGACGGTGTTGACCCCCGGGCTGGCGCCGAGCGTCCAGCTCGGGAGTGTCGCGATGCCGCTGACCGTGTTGACCGTCGTGTTCGAGATGGTGCCGCCACCGGCGGTCACCGCCCACGTGACCGTTGCGCCGTTGAGGAGCGTGCCGGCGAAGTCGCGCACCTTCACGCTGAGGACATTGGACAACACCGTTCCCCCGGCCGCGCTGGTGGCGGGCGAGTTGTTCACGCCGATGGAGATCGGCGTTCCGGAGGTTCCATCGAACCAGTTGACCGAGACCGGCTGGGTGACCGTCGACGTGAACGTGCCGTTGCCTGCGAAGCCACGGCTGTTCGGACCCCAGCAGAAGGGCACACTCGCGGTGCCGATCGCGCAGGAATGCGTCGCGCCGAGATGCATGGAGCTGAAGGTGATCCCGCCGCTGACGGCGCTGGGGACCAGCTTCGCTGCCACCGTACCGTCGCCGGCCCGGCCATCGGAGTTGGCGCCCCAGCAGTACATCGCACCGGACGTGTCGAGCGCGCAGGAGTGCGCCAGCGCGACGGCGATCGAGCTGAAGCTGCGCGTGGTGCTCACCGGGACGGGCGAGGTCCGCGAGGTCGTCGTGCCATCGCCCAACTGCCCCGACCCGTTCCCGCCCCAGCACAATGCCTGATTCCCGACCGTGACCGCGCAGGCGTATTGCTCGCCGACGGCGATCTGCTTGTAGCTCCGTCCGTCATTGATCGGGGCCGGCGCGACCCGGATCGTGAACGGCGTCGTCGTGGTCGTTCCACCGCTCGTGCCGTCGCCGGTGAAACCACCGCCGCCCCAGCACCAGATCTTGCCGCCGGAGGTCAACCCGCACGCGAGATTGCGGCCGATTCCGATGCTCGAGAACGTGAGCCCGCTCGGCAGCGTCACCTGCTTGGGCCCGGTGACGATCCCGTGGACGACCGCATCGCCGAAGAGCGATTCATCGGTGGAACCCCAGCAGTACATGGTGCCCGCGTTCGTGAGTCCGCAGGTCGAGATGCGGCTGATGGCGAGCTGCGTAAAGGAGAGACCGCCCTTCACGAGCGTGGCCGACGTGCGGTCGGTGGTCGTGCTGTCGCCGAGCTGCCCGAACGAGTTCGCGCCCCAGCACCAGGCGGCACCGGCGGCGGTGAGCCCGCACATGTGGTCACCCGCCCCGACGGCCAGTTTGGTCAGTGTCGGAGCGCCGACCACCGCCGTCGGCACGTTCTTGTCGACCGTCGTGCCGTCGCCCACCTGACCGCGGCGATTGTCACCCCAGCAATACACCGCACCGGTGCTGCGGATCGCGCATTCGGCGTCGCCGACGAACTGCGGCACACTGAACTCGGTGAAGGTCACGCTGGCCGAACCGGCCGTCGCGGTGATGGTCTGCGAGCCCACGGTGGACGGCACGGTGTAGGTCATGCGTGCGAGCCCGTTCGCGTCCGAGGTCGCGCTGGCCGATGCGGCGCCACCCGACGTACCGGTCGTCAACAGACCACCACCACTCGTCGTGAAGGTCACGGAGATCCCGCTGGCCGGTTGCCCCTGCAGGTCGCGCACGATCACGCCGAGCGAGCCGAGCGTCACGGCGCCGATGGACTGCCGCTGCTGGTCCCCGGAGACGATGGTCAACGAGCCGACGGTCGTCGCGGCGACGACGTTCACGAACATCTTGATCGGCGGCAACCCGTCCACGCTGGCGCTCAGTTCCACGACGCCGGCCGTCGACGGCAGGGTCAGGCTGGTAGCGGTGGCGGTGCCGCTGTTGTCGGTCTTGACGATCGAACCGATGAGCGTCCCGCCGCCGCTCGTGATCCCGAAGGTGACGGTCGCATTCGCGACCGGCGCGTTCAAGCGGTCACGCACGATCACCTGCGGCGGATTCGTCAGCGTCGCCCCGGTGTTCCCCGACACGGATCCGACCCAGGTGGACGGGAGCGAGAGCGTCGCCGGACTGCCGGCCGCCGGCCCGTCCGGCCAGCCGACGACCGCCACCGGCGTCGTCCGCTGCGCCACCGAGGTGCTGTCGCCAAGCTGGCCGTTGTTGTTCTGGCCCCAGCAGTACATCTGTCCGTTGGTCACGATGCCGCAGCGGCCACGGAAGCTGTTGATCGAGGCATCGAGGAAGCGGACGCCGTCGACATCGATGGGGATCAGCGAGGCGTTGAACGTGCCGGAACCGAGCTGTCCCGAGGTGTTGGAGCCCCAGCACGCCAGCTTTCCGTCGACGCGGCGCGCGCAGATGCTGAAGTTCGCGAGCGAGACCTCCGCGAACCGGGATTCGTCGGACGCGATGAGCGTGGGCGAGTTCCGGCTCACGCTCGCACCGTCGCCGACCGCGCCCGTGCCGTTCGAACTCCCCCAGCAGTAGGCCCGACCATCCTGCGACACGCCACAGAAGTTCGACGTGCTGCCGCCGATCGCCTTGAACGAGACGCCCCCCGCCACGGCCACGAGCGCGTTGCGCTGCACGAAGCTGCCGTCACCGACCTGACCGGCCGCGTTGTCCCCCGCGCAGTACACCGCACCGGCCGCCGTCCGGCCGCACATGGCGTTGTCTCCGAGCGCGATCTGGGCGAAGCGCAGTGTCCCGATATCCACCTTCACCGGGAGGAGCGAACGACGCTCGACGTAGGCCGGGAGGCCGAAGCCATGGGGCTGCATCCAGCCCCAGCACCAGACCTCGCCCTCGGCGGTGAGCGCGCAGGTGCTGACGCCCTGCGTCACGATCTGCGTGAACACGACGCCGTTCGGGACGGTCGCCAGCGTGGGCACCGACCGGTTGGTCGCGGTGCCGTCGCCGAGCTGTCCGAGGGAGTTCGAGCCCCAGCACCAGGCCGCTCCGGCGGCGGTGAGGGCGCAGCGATGCGTGGCCTGCTGCTCGGAGATGCGCACGAAGGTCTGCGCTCCCGAGACGGGCAGCGCGTAGTTGCGCTGGGTGACGGTCGTGCCGTCGCCGAGCTGGCCGAGTGCCCCCGCGCCCCAGCAGTAGGCGCGGCCGTTGCTCTTGGCGATGGCGCAGTGGGTGTTGCGCAGCGAGGACGAGTTCACGACGCCGAAGACCGTGAAGGTCGCGGGGACCGCGATCCCCGGCGCGCTCGCGGTGACCGTCGTGGTGCTCGAGATCGCGAACACGGTGGATCCGAGCATCGCGGCGGTCCCCGTGCTGTCGGTCACCGCGGTGGTCGTGCTCGCCCCGGCGGTGAAGGTGACGGTCACGCCGAAGACCGGCTGTCCGCCCGCGTTCAGGATACGTACCGTCGGGGTGACGAGCGGCGTCGTGCCTTGGCCGCTGTGGGCCACGCTGTCGCCGCTCACCTTGATCATCGTGCTGACGGCGGAGGTCGCCGGGGTCGCCGTGGCATAGAACTGGACCCGGCTCACGGTGCCGTTCGACATCGTCGCCGATGCCTGCAGGATCTGCGTCACCGCGGTCGAGCCGAGGGTCCAGGAGCCGATCGTCGCAACGCCGTTCGCGTCACTCGTCGCGGTCGCGCCGGTCATGGTCCCACCACCGGTCACGACGCTGAAGGTCACGGTCACGCCCGAGACCGGGTAGCCCCGGCCGTCGCGGATCGTCACGCTCGGCGCGTTCGTCACCGGGATCGCGGCGGTCCCCGTCTGCGAGAAGCTCGTCGCCGAGGGACGGATGCTCGCGGCCGCGCCGGCCACGGCATTCGGGAGCAACACGCTGACGGGCGTCGTCCGAAGGGTCGACGAGCCGTCGCCGAGCTGGCCGAGGTTGTTCTGCCCCCAGCAGCTGACGCCCAGTCCGCCGACGTTCAACGCGCAGGTGGCGCCGACCGTGTTGAAGCCGATCGCGACGATCTTCGAGCCGTTGCCCGGGATCGGGCTCGGGGCGATGGCGTTGACGGTGGAGCCGTTCCCGATCTGACCGTTCGTGTTGGTCCCCCAGCACCAGAGGCTGCCGTCACTCTTCGCCGCGCAGGTCTTGCCGTCACCGGCGCTGATCTCGGTGAAGACATGCCCGCCGCTCACACGCACCGGCGACATCCGCGCGGCCGTCGAGGCCGAGCCGTCGCCCGCGGCCGCCGCGAGTCCCCAGCACCATCCCTCGCCCGCCGCAGTGATGCCGCAGCTGTGGCTCGTGCCGGAGGAGATCGCCGCGAGCCCGGAGACCCCCACGACCTTCGTCGGCGCCCGGCGATCCTCGAGGCCGCCGGTGCCGAGGTTCCCCTGACCGCCGAAGCCCCAGCACCAGCCGTCACCGGTGTTCGCGACGGCGCAGGTGAAGTTTCCTCCCGCGCTGATGTCGGTGAAGGTCACCCCGGTCGGCATCTTCACCGCGACCGGCGACGGATACGACGTGCCGACCGTGCTGTCACCGACCTGCCCGAACAGGTTGACCCCCCAGCAGTAGGCGAGTCCGGCGGTGGTCAGTCCGCAGGTGTGCGCCAGACCGGTCGAGATCTTGGAGAAGGTGAGCGCGCCCGCGACCGGCTGCGGCGAGCTCGCATCCGTCCGCAGCCCGTTGCCGAGCTGCCCCATGGCGTTGTTGCCCCAGCAGTACGCAGCGCCGGTCGTCGATACGCCGCAGCTGTGCTCGCCCGGCATGCGCGACGAGAGCGACGCGAAGGTCACGCTCCCGGCGACCGGGACGGCGACCGCGCTGCCGTTCGTCACACCGGTGCCCAGCTCCCCCCGAGTGCCGGCGCCCCAGCAGTAGGCGGTCCCCCCGACCAGCGCACAGGCGTGCTGCGCGTTCACATTCTCCATGAGGTTGATCGTGAACGTCGTGCTCACGCCATTGTTGATCGTGGCCACGAGCGTCGCCGTCGTGCCCGCGCCCGGCATGACCCACGGCGAGGGGGGCACGGTGGTCCCCGTGCTGTCGGTCACGGATTCGAGCACGGTCACGCCGGTGGTACCGAGCGAGCCGCCCACCGCACGCCACGAGACATGGGCATCGGGGACCGGCACGCCGTACGCATCCTTCACGCGCACGCGCGGCGCGAGGGCCGCCGTGGTCGACCAGTAGCCGTATTGCTGATCGCCGCTCACCTTGTCGATCGTCACACCGGTGTTCGACGCGCCGGTCCCGACCGTCGCCGTCACCGAGACGACGCCATTGGCGCCGACCAGCGGCCTGCCGCGCACCTTCGGCGTGAGCACGACGACGCCCGGGGCGACTCCCGTGATCTCCCCGTCGTTGTTCACCTTCGCCTTGGTCGTGTCGCCGCTCGTCCACTCGACCGGTACGCACCCGGCCAAGGGCGCCCCCGACGCGCTCCGCAGGTCGGCCGCGACATGGTTGTGGCTGCCGACCCCGACGTTCAGGGTCGCGCCGGGCGAGAGCGAGACCCCCGCGACAGCGGGGGGCACGAAGGTCGCCGTCCCCGTGCGCGTCGGCGCCGAGAGCCCGATCGAGAAGCGCGCCGCCTGCTGCGCGTCGATCACGTTCACTGCGCCATCGGCGTTCAGATCGCCGGCGGCATCGTAGGCTTCCTGGTTCGCGACCGAGAGACCGACCGCGGCGCGGGCGATCTGCTGCGCATCGAGGATGTTCACCGTCGCATCGCCGTTCACGTCGCCCCACATGCCGAGCGGCGAGACGCAGACGTCGAGTCCACGCGCGTTGGTCGGCGTCGTCAGGAGCGCGCCCATCAGGTTCGCGGCCTCCGAGACGTCGAGATGGAGCCGCGTGCCCGCCAACGTGGAGGACGCCGTGAAATACGCGGTCGCGATCGTCACCGTGCCCGTGGCGGCCGAGGCGCTGAACACACCGAACGTGATGCGTCCGGTGGCCGAAGCGGTGTTGGTCCGGTCGAGCGTGCCGAAGGTGCCGGCGACCAGCGAATCGAGGGTGAGTGCTGCGGTGTTCCACTCGAGCTCCGCCGCCAACGAGGCCACGCTCGCGCCGCCTGCCTTGCTCACGTCGAGCAGGAGCGGCACCGCGAGCTTCCCGCCGAGCGCCACCTGCACGGTCGCCGTACTCCCGGCTGCGAGCCCGATGCTCGCCTGCGCACGGGCAGTCGAGACATATGTCGAGAGGAGCACGATCGGGAGCCACAGGGCGCGCATGCGCAGACGACGAAGAGCAGGCATTCGGTCAGGCCAGGTCGGGGGATTCACAGCCATCATCTCAAACCACGCACGGAGCGGCGGGACGTGCTCCGTTCCTGCGGACTCAGCGACGCGTGCCGGCGGGACGTGCCGCCGGCTCGACGCCCTTCGCGCCCTTCAACGCACCATCCGCGATGCGGCGACCGTCCACGTCACCGGCGACCTCCAGCATCGCGTTGAGCTTCGCGTTCTCCAGCGGACCGCGGAGTCGGGCCACGATCCGTACCGCATCCGTGCCCGTGAACCCGTTCGCGGTGAAGCCGGCGAAACGCACCGACCCCTTGCTCGCATTGTTCGCGTTCACGAACCGGAACCCATCTCGACCGACCGTCGCGCTGTCGACCATGAGCACCGCCGGGTCATACGTCACGGTGCCCTGGTACGACCCGAGCGCCACGCCACTGCCCTCGACGCGCAGCACGAGCACCACCCGATCCGCCGACCCGCTCTCCCGCACGATGCGGAGCAACACGGTCGGCGCCTCGAGCAGCGCGAGCAGCGCCGCGACGCCCAGCAGGCGAAGCACTCAGCGCTCCACCACCAACCCGCTGTAGAAATCGCGCACCGCGTTGCTCGCCAGCAGCGACGACGCGCGGATCGCCGCCCCGGTCGTCTCGCCGGCGACATCGAGCTTGCCGACGAGGTTCGTGGGGACCTTCCCCGGCTTGAAATGCCCGACGATGCGGAACGCCTCGGTCGTCGAGAAATGCTCGGTCGCGAATCCGGCGAAGCGGACCGTGCCGTTGGCGGCGTCGGCGGCGTTCACGATGCGGAACTCGCCGGTCTCGCCGGTCGGCGTCGGAGCGGCCGAGATCGCCATCGATCCGGGGTCGAAGGTCAACACCCCCTGGTACGAGGCCACCGGCACCCCGTTCCCGACGATGTTGATCACGAAGACCGCGCTGTCACCGCCGACGCGCGTGTCCTGCTGGATCATCACCTGGACGTTCCCCTTGCCCACCATCGTCACGAGGTCGGTCTTGGGCGCCGTGGGATGCTTCTCCGCGCAGGCGGACGTGCCGACCGTGGCACCGACGAGCAGAAGACCGACGAGGTAGGAGCGCTGCTTCATGACACAAACCTCCGAAAGGAACGAACGGATGGGACCGGATGACGGTGCGGCGCGAGCGATGGACGACGGACGGACGAAGGATCAGGGCGTGATGGTGACGACGAGATCGCGCGGCGAGAGCGTCACGTTCGTGGCGTTCTCACGGCCGGCGGCGGTCACGGCGAGCCCCACCGTGGTGTTGCCGGTCGCCGCCGTGGACTTGGCGGCCAGGGTGATCGTGTAGACGGTGCTCGTCGCGACCAGCGAGGTCGGTGAGAACACGCCGACCGAGACCTTGCCCGTCGCGGCCGCGCTCGTGTTCTCGAAGACCGACCCGAAGGTCCCGACGGTCGAACTCACGAAGCTGAACTTGGTCGCGTCGAACAGGACGTCGAAGCTCGCCGAGGCGATGTTGTCGCCGTTCGGGAAGCTCAGGTCGAGGACGATCGGGATGGTGATCTGCTGACCCGCGGCGAGTGCCGCCGTGTGCTCACTCGACGAAGCACCGGCGTTGAGCTTGAGGCCGAGGGCGACGGCATTCGTGCTGAAGACCACCGGCGTCGCGACGCCGGCGCAGGTCGCGGTGAGCGTCTGCGCGCCGACGGTCGTGCCGAGCGTCCACGTGCTCGAGGCCCGTCCGGTGGACAGCGTGGTGGTGCTCGGGCTGCCGGCCGTGCCGCCGCCCGTGGTCGTGAACGTCACGGCCGCACTCGGCACCGCGTTCCCCGCCGCATCGGCCACGGCGACCGTCGGGACGATCGGCAGCGCCTGCCCGACGAAATAGGTCTGGTTCTGCGCACTGGACACGGTGCACCCCGACGGGACACCAGGCGTGACGTTGAACGCCGCGCTCGTGACGGGCGTGAGTCCGTTGGCCGACACGGCGATCTGGTAGCCCGTGCCCGCCTTGAGGAGCCGCGTGCCATCGAAGCGTGCATTGCCCGCGATCGCCGCGACGCTCGTCGTACCGCTGAGCGCCGCGCCGGTCCCGGTGGTCCCCGTGAGCGCCAACGATACCGTGCCGGTGAAGCCCACCGCGATGTTGCCGAACGGATCCAGCGCGTTCACGCTGAACACCGGGATCGGCGCATCGGCGGTGGTCGACGTCGGAGCAGTCACGAACTGGAGCGACGCGGCCGACGCCGGGGTGACGGCGAAGGCCGAGCTCGTCGCGCCGGCGAGATTCGGTGCGGTGGCGTTCAGCGTATAGCCGGTCGCGGCGGTGGTCACGGTGAGGCCGCTGAACGTCGCCACCCCCGCGATCGCCGTGGCGGTCTTGGTGCCGGCGAGCGTGACGTTCGTGGAACCGCCGCCGAGCGCGACGGTCACCGTGCCGACGAAGCTCGTGGCGACGTTGCCGAAGGCATCGCGCGCGGTGAAGGTCACCGGCGAGAGCGCGGTGCCGGCGACCACCGACGTCAGCACGGTACCCGCCGAGAGCGTGGTCGCCGCGGCGGGCTGCGCCGTGGCGGTGAAGGTCAGCGGGGAGCCCGTGAGACCGGTCGCGGTCATCGTGGCGGTCTGCGCGCCGGCGATCGGTCCGAGCGTCCAGTCGGTCGTGACCAGGCCGTTCACGTCACTCGTGAGCTGCACGGTCGCGCTGTTGGTCCCGGTGCCGAAGGCGACCGTGACCGGGACGTTCCCGACCGGGAGTCCGTCGGTGCCGAGCGTCCGCGCGACGATCGGGAGTGCAAGCTTCTGTCCCACCGTGCCGGTCTGATTGTTGCCGGACGAGACGTCGATCGACGACGATTTCGCGGCCACGGTGACGAGGACGGTGTCCTTCGGCCCCGTGAGCAACTCGGCCACGATGCGCGCGGTGCCGCGCTTGGCGCCGACGCCGACACCACTCCCCGCGGTCGTGATGGTGGCGATGTCGGGGTCGAGCGAACTCCACTTGATTGGGGTCCCGACGATCGCGTTGGCGCTGGCGCCGAAGGCGGTGGCGGAGAAGCTGAAGGTCTCGCCGATGAAGATGCTCTTGTCGCTCTCGCCGATGACGACGGATTTCGCAGCGGAACCCGTGCCCGTGTACGTGACCGTCACGGTGACGGCGGCGGGCGTCGGCTTCTCGCTGGTCCCGGTCACGGCCGTGGCGGTGACCGGTGCAGCGCCCTTGAAGACCGTGTCTCCCGTCGTGCTGACGTAGCGAAGCCCCATGTTGAGCGGCTCTCCCGTCGACGGCGCGGTCGGCGAGAGCGGCACGCTCATGGTGATCGAGACCTCGTCCTGCCCCTCGGGGAATGCGACCATCGTGTCGAGCGCGATCGAGCTGTCGGCCCGATAGAGCACCACCCGCACCTTCGCGACGTCGACCAGCGTGGATGTGCCCGGCGCGTTGTCGCGCAGCGCCTCGGGGAACATCGTCAGGAACGCGATCCCGCGTGACATGCGCAGCAAACCGCGAGACGGTGCGGTGACTTCGCGCGCACAACTGACCGCCGCCACGGCGAGTGCCGCGACGAGGAACAGCGAACGACGTACGCGAGAGCTGATGGGGGAGTTCAGACGCATCCGCAGTGCCTTGGACGAGGAAACGAGGCGCAGGTCTCGCGCCCCAAAACATCTATTGTTGTGGCGGGCGAGAATGTACGACTATTATGCGATAACGGACAAGGTGCGCCGACGACCGACGTTGCGCTACCCGGAAGGGCTCGGGGATGGCGCGGCTCTGACGCTCCCACGATACTTCGAGGGTCGGCTCCGGCGCCGTGCGCGCTATCACATTTCCGAGGCGATCCATCACATGTCGGGACGGGGAAAACTGCTCCTCACGCTGGCCATCCCCCTGGCCTGTGCTTCGGTGTTCATTCGCCTGGGCGTCTGGCAACTGGAGCGGCTCCACGAACGGCGGGAGTTCAACAAGCTGCTGGCGGCTCGCGGCGTCGCTGAACCCATTGATTTCAAAGCACTTACGCCGGACACAGCGGCCGGGCATTACCGGCGCGTCTCCGCCTCTGGTCGCTTCGACTACGACCATCAGATCGTGTATGCCGGACGCTCGCGACAGGGCTCGCCGGGTGTCTATCTGATCACCCCGATGCGTGTCGCGGGCGGCGATACCCTGGTCATGGTCAACCGCGGGTGGGTCTACTCGCCGGACGCGGGAAGCGTGGACGAATCGCGCTGGCGCGAAGCCGATAGTAACTCTGTGACAGGTTACGTCGAGACGTACGTCGCCGCCGAGCCGCGGGCCAACCCTGCGACGCCCCGCCGCATCCATGCCCTCAACAAGGGTGCCATCGAGGCGCTCGTCGGGGCGCCCGTCGCGCCGTACATCATCGTCCGGACCGACACCGCACTCACCCCGACCTCCGCGGCCGCCGACTCGGTCCCCGCGCGCCTCGAGATCCCCCCGCTCGATGAGGGTCCCCACCAGAGCTACGCCTTCCAGTGGTTCGCCTTCGCCACCATCGCGGTGGTCGGGGGCGTGGCGCTCGTCCTCAAGTCACGCTAACCATTAAGGCATCGCGGGAAGCCATGCGACCCGCACGTGACAACCGGACTGCGCCATAGGCGCCGCCACTGCTGAGAGGGATACAACCGATGTCCGTGACACCCCCGAACGCCTCCGTGAGCGAGGCGGAGGCTCGTGACGTGGCCGAAGCCGCGCGCGAGACCGAGTGGAGCCACCCGAGCTTCGTCCGCGAACTCTTCCTGGGCCGCTTCCGCTCCGAGCTGATCCACCCCCATCCGGTGTCCGACGACAGCGACGCCGACCGGGCCCGCCCCTTCTTCGCCAAGCTGCACGCCTTCCTCCAGCGCTACGACGCGGACGAAGTCGATCGCACCGGCCACATCAAGGAAGAGGACGTCCAGGCGCTCCGCGACATGGGCGCACTCGGCATGAAGATCCCCGTCGAGTACGGCGGACTCGGCCTCTCGCAGATGTCGTACGTGAAGGCGATGGAGATGGTGACCTCCAAGTGCGGTTCACTCTGCGCACTGCTCTCGGCCAGCCAGTCGATCGGTGTGCCGCAGCCGTTGAAGCTCTTCGGCACCAAGGAGCAGAAGGCGGAGTTCTTCCCGCGCATCGCGAAGGGCGCCATCACCGCCTTCGCCCTCACCGAGGTGAACGCGGGGTCCGATCCGGCGAACATGGTCACCATGGCCACCCCGAGCGAGGATGGCGAGACGTGGACCATCAATGGCGAGAAGCTCTGGTGCACCAACGGGACGCGCGCCGAGCTCTTCGTCGTGATGGCGCGCACCCCGGACAAGATCGTGAACGGGAAGCCGCGCAAGCAGATCACCGCCTTCATCGTGGATGCGGCGACGCCGGGGATCTCGGTGAAGCACCGCTGCCACTTCATGGGGCTCAAGGCGATCGAGAACGGATGGATCTCCTTCAAGGACGTGAAGGTCCCCGCGAAGAACATCCTGTGGGGAGAGGGGAAGGGGCTCAAGCTCGCCCTGGTCACCTTGAACACGGGTCGTCTGACGATCCCCGCGAGCGTCGCCGGCGCGAGCAAGGCGATGCTGCGCGGCGTGCGGCAGTGGGCGGCGGAGCGTGTGCAGTGGGGGCAGCCGGTGGGGAAGCACGAGGCGATCGCGCAGAAGCTCGCGCGCCTCGCCTCGAACACCTTCGCCATGGAGTCGGTGGCGCTGCTCTCGACGGCGCTCTACGAGCAAGGCGGGTATGACATCCGCCTCGAAGCCGCGATCGCCAAGATGTGGAACACCGAGACGGCGTGGCGCGGGGTGGACGATGCCCTGCAGATCCGCGGCGGGCGCGGCTACGAGACGGCCGACTCGCTCCGCGCACGCGGCGAGACGCCGCTGCCGATCGAGCGGATGATGCGTGACAGCCGCATCAACCTGATCTTCGAAGGGTCGAGCGAGGTGATGCGCCTGTTCATCGCGCGCGAAGCGGTCGATGCGCACTTCTCGATCGCTTTCCCGATCGTGGCGCCGGAGTCGTCGTTCTCGACGCGCATCAATGCGGCGGTGAAGGCGGCGCCCTTCTATCTCTCGTGGTATCCGCGCACCTGGATCCCGTCGTTCAAGTCGTACAACGAGTTCGGGGTCCTCGCGCGGCACATGCAGTACGCCGACACGGCCACGCGTCGGCTGGGGCGCTCGCTCTTCCACGCGATGCTGCGCTTCGGCCCCAAGCTCGAACGCAAGCAGATGGTGCTCTTCCGCGCGGTGGACATCGGAGCCGAACTCTTCGCCATGAGTGCGGCGATCGTGCGTGCGCAGATGCTCTCCACGCGCGACGGTCGCACCGAGGCGATCGCGCTGGCCGACGCGTTCTGCGTCGAGGCGCGCCAGAAGATCGAGCAGCATTTCGCGGCGCTCTACGGTCCGCACGACGACCAGCTCTATCGCGTGGCGCAGTCGGTGCTCAAGGGCGAGCACGCGTGGCTGGAGCAGGGAATCGTGGACGAATCGGTGGTCGCGGCACCGGCCGCAGCCACCGACGAGTCGGACGCTACGCCACCCGTTCTCGCCGGTACTGCAGCAGCATGACCGCTGCGACGATCATCGCTCCGCCGATCATCACGCTCAGGGTGATCGGCTGGGCGAGGACCGCCGCGCCGAGCAACGCCGTGAGGAAGGGCTCCACGGTCGAGACGATCGCCGTGCGCACGGGGCCGAGCTTCATCAGCCCCTTCAGGAAGAAGACGCTCGGCAGCACCGTGCTGAACAGGGTGAGGGCGAGGATCGCCTCCCACGCGCGGCCACTCATCGTCACGGTGAACGACTGTTCGCCGACCGCGAGCATCAGGAAGCAGAGCGCCGAACCGATCTTGGCATAGGCGCTCGTGGCCGAGATGCGGTGCGACTTCTGCATCCACTGCATGAGCGGGATGTACATGCCGTAGACCGCCGCCGCGCCGAGGGCGAGGGCGATGCCGCGCGCCTTGGTGCTCCCCGCGAACTGCGAGAGCTCGAGTGAGCCGCCGTTGGCGAGTTGGAACACGATCACCACGATCCCGCCGAACGAGAGCGCGAGCGCGACCACGCGACGCACGCTGAGTCGTTCGGCGCCTCGGATCGCCTGCACGAGCGTGACCCACGCCGGATACGTGTAGAAGAGAAATCCGAGGGTCGCCGCCGTGATGTACTGGAGACTCGAGAGCGCGAGCCCCACGAGCAGCGCCTGCCCGCCGCCGCCGAGGACGATGAAGCGGAGCGCCTCCTTCCAGGGCATGCGCGGATAGTTCCGCGTCGAGACCCAAGTGACCATCACGATCGCCCCCAGCGTGTAACGCCAGGTGAGGACGGTGAAGAGCGAGACCTTCTCGCCGAGGGCGAGACTGGTGAGCGTGCTCACGGCCGCGAAACCGAGGGCGGCGAGGAGCGTCCATCCGGTGCCCGCGCCGAGTGCTGCGGAGTCGACGGCGGTGCTGCGGGGTTGGGTCATCAGGTCAGGCCATGTATTTGCCGAGGACGATCAGCGCGACGGTGAAATAGATGATCAGTCCGGTCACGTCGACGAGCGTCGCGACGAAGGGCGCCGAGGAGCTGGCGGGGTCGAAGCCGAGACGCTTGAGGAGGAAGGGGAGCATGGAGCCGCAGAGTGACCCGAACGTCACGATCCCCACCAGGGCGAAGAAGATCCCGGTGGCGACCATCAGATAGGGTGCCTGCTCCGAGTAGTCGGCGATCCCAAGCTGCTGCCAGATCACGATGCGCAGGAAGCCGATCGCGCCAAGGATCGCGCCGAGGGTGATCCCGGTCGGCAGTTCGCGCAGCGCGACACGCCACCAGTCGCGGAGCTCGACTTCCTTCAGCGCCATGGCGCGCGTGATGAGCGACGTGGCCTGCGACCCCGAGTTGCCTCCGCTGCTCATCACGAGCGGGATGAACAGCACCAGCACCTTGAGTTTGTCGAGCTCGTTCTCGTAGTGCGCGAGCGCACTCGCGGTGAAGAGCTCGCTCACCATCAGGATCGAGAGCCACCCTGCGCGCTTCTTCAGCATCCCGATGATCCCCATCTGCATGTAGGGCTCGTCGAGCGCTTCCATACCGCCCATCTTCTGGACGTCTTCCGTCTGCTCTTCCTGGATCGCGTCGATGACGTCGTCGACCGTGACCACGCCGAGGACCCGTTCGCTGTCGTCCACGACGGGGACGGCCACGAGATCGTACTCCGAGATCACGCGCGCGACCTCTTCGCGGTCCGACATCGGGTGCACGTGGCGCACTTCCGTCCACGCCACGTCGCTGATGCGTGCGCCCTCGGGGGCGGCCAGGAGTTCGCGCAGCGACAGCACGCCGCGCAGGATCCCCTTGTCGTCCACCGAATACACGACGTTCATGGCTTCGCGGCGTCCGCCGCGCGCGATCTCGCGCACGCGACGCAGCGCGACCTCCACCGTGTCCGTCTCCGGCACCGACACGAACTCGGTGGTCATCAGACCGCCGGCGCTGTCGGTGGCGTACTCGAGCAGTTGCTCCGTGACGCGACGGTCCGCCTCGGGGAGCGCCTCGACGATCTCCTCGGCATGCTCCTCGTCGATCTCGTCGAGGGTGTCGACGCGATCGTCGGGGGTCATCTGCGCGATCAGCTTCGCCGCCTGCTCCGGGCTCATCGCCTCGAGCAGTTCGACGCGCAGCTCCTCGTTCACGTACTCGAGGATCGCCGCGGCACGGTCCGCAGGGAGTGCGGCGAAGAAGGCCGGCAACTGCGAACGCGGGATCTTCTCGACGACGTCGGCCAGGTCGGCCGGGTGCACCTCTTCCGTCTCGGCGGCGATCGCGCCGGGCTCGGACTCGAGCAGGTCGAGGATGTCGGGGGCGAGGAGGGACGCGATCGACGGCTCGTCGCCGTGCGTCTGTGTGGCTTTCATGGTCCCTCCTTCGCGTCTAAGGTTGCACGCGCGGAAGGTAACCGCGGAGGATGATGGGCGGCACCCCTGCTGTGTCATCCTGCCACATGCGCGCGCCGAAACTCGACGTCGTGTCCTACCAACCATTCGCGGAGTTGTTGTGTCTGAGGATGCGGACTCCCTGCGCTCCCGTGACACCAAAGTCACGGAACTCGCGTAGAGCGGCCATCCCCCGGAGAGACTCCCGTGATCACCGCACTCCTCCTCCTGTTGCAGCAGGCGAGCGTCCCCACCACCGGCCCGAGCGCCGCGCCCGGTCGGCGCGCGCCCGCCGCGGTGAGCGCGCCCGCGCCTGCGGTCACCGCGACGAGCGCCCGGGCCACGCGTGCCGCGAAAGCGCCGGTGCTCGACGGGCGCGACGATGACGACATCTGGCGCCTCGCCGTACCCATCACCGGCTTCCGGCAGTTCGATCCGGTGGAGGACGGCGAACCGCCGATGCCCACCGAGGCCAAGGTCGCCTACGACGACAAGTACCTCTATGTCTTCACGCGGATGTTCGATCCGCATCCGGACAGCATCCGCTCGTATCTGAGCCGTCGTGACGTGCGCACGCCGAGTGATCAGATCAAGGTCGTCATCGACTCGTATCATGACCGTCGGACCGGCTACGAGTTCGCGGTGAATCCGGCGGGGGTGAAGCGTGACTTCATCATGTCCAACGACGGCGACGAGGACGGCTCCTGGGATGGCATCTGGGACGTCATCACCCGCATCGACGACAAGGGGTGGACGGCCGAGTTCCGCATCCCGTTCAGTCAGATGCGCTTCGCCAAGGCCGACGATCTCACCTTCGGTTTCGGGATCTGGCGCGACATCGGGCGCACCAATGTGCGGCTCAGCTGGCCCCTCTTCCGCCGCACCAAGACGGGATTCTCGTCGCAGCTCGGCGAGATCTCCGGCATCCAGGGGATCGGGGCGAATCGTCGTCTCGAGGTCTCGCCGTACACGGTGGCCAAGGACGTCTCGGTGGCGCGGCCCAACGGGACGTTCCGTCGCGGCGATCAGCTCACCGCGGGCGCCGACATCAAGTACGGCCTGACCACGAACCTCACCGTGGACGCCACGATCAACCCCGACTTCGGGCAGGTCGAGGCCGATCCGTCGGTGCTGAACCTGACATCGTTCGAGCAGTTCTACGAGGAGCGTCGCCCCTTCTTCCTCGAGGGCGCGGGGATCTTCCGCTACGACCTCGACTGCAACGACGGCCAGTGCAGCGGGCTCTTCTACTCGCGTCGCATCGGTCGTTCGCCGCAGCTCGGCTACAAGTACGGTGGCGCCGGGACCAAGCAGAACACGAACATCCTCGCCGCGAGCAAGCTCACGGGGCGACTCGGGAACGGACTCTCGATCGGCATCCTCGATGCCGCCACCGAGCGTGTCACCGGTCCGGGGAACCAGACCGTCGAGCCGCAGACGAACTACTTCGTCAGCCGTCTGAACCAGGATCTCCGGAACGGCCTCACTTCGATCGGCCTGATGGTGACCGGGGTGAACCGACAGCTCGACGGATGGTCGCGCGACTACCTGCGCAGTGCCGGCTACACCTACGGCGTGGACGCGCGGCATCGCTTCGGCACCGGGAACAACCTCGAGTTCTCGGCCAATGCGGCGGGGAGCACGGTGCAGGGCTCCACCAAGGCGATCCTCGCCACGCAGCTCGATCCGGTGCACAACTACCAGCGCCCGGACGACGACCTGCGCGTGGACAGCGCGGCCACGAGCCTCTCCGGCTACACCAGCTCGATCAACCTCGCCAAGATCGGCGGCGGGATCACCCGCTTCAGCACCGGGTTCAAGCGCACCTCGGCGGGGTTCGAGGCCAACGACGCCGGTTTCCTGCAGCGGGCCGATCAGCAGTCGTGGTCCGGCTGGTTCGCGCTGCGCTATCAGAAGCCGACCACCTGGTATCGCTCGGCCCAGATCAATTTCAATGGCTGGACGCAGTGGAACATGGCGGGGATCGCACAGGAGCGCGGGGGGAACATCAACGCGCACATGCAGACGCTCAACCAGTGGTGGTTGCACGCGGGCTACAACGTCTTCAACCTCGGCAACGTGATCGACGACCGCGGCGCGCGCGGTGGGCCGGCCATGGTCCAGCTGCCGGCGAGCGCCTTCTGGTTCGGCGTCGAGACCGATCAGCGGTGGCGGGTCTCTCCGGGGTTCTTCGTGAACGCGCGCTTGAAGGATGCCAGCGGCACCTGGAACCTCGGCATTGACGAGAATACGACCGTTCGCGTGAGCGATCGCCTGCAGTTGCACCTCGGCGCGTCGTATTTCCGCCAGTCCAAGGACGCGCAGTGGAACGGCAATGTGACGGTGGCCGGGGTGGACCGGGCGACCTTCGCCCGGCTCGACCAGACGCTGCTGAGCGCCACCGCTCGCGTGGATTTCACCGCGACGCCGACCCTCTCGTTGCAGGTGTACGCCTCCCCGTTCATCACGAGCGGCAACTACACCAACTGGCGTCTGCTGACCGATCCGCGGAACGCGGACTACAACCTCCGCTTCACCCCGTACACGGCCGGTGGGAACCCGGGCGGGTTCAACTTCAAGCAGTTCCGGTCCAATACGGTCATCCGTTGGGAGTACCGTCCGGGCTCCACCCTCTTCCTGGTCTGGGCGCAGGGGCGCACGCAGGACGGGATCGATTCGGGGACCTTCAACTGGACCCGCGACGGCGGGAATCTCTTCCGTTCGATGCCCGACAACACCTTCCTGATCAAGTCGTCGTACTGGCTGAACTGGTGATCGGACGGGTGGTCGGAACGGTGCTGAAACCTGGAGTCGCCGGGTTACGTAAGGAAAGCAACCTTTGGAGCTCCTCCGGGTTCTAAGAGTATGAAGGTGGGGAAGTACAACTGACGTAGCAGCAGTTGCAGATTCGTCGGGCAGTTGGAACTAGAGTTGCCGGTGCTGGTGGGGGGCCGGCCTCTCGAACACCAACTGCCCGCCGGATTTTAAGCCAGGGGAAGTTCGCGGCGGAGCAGCTCCACCTGCGTCACCTGGCACCCGGCTCCCTCGATGGCGGCGCGCAGCGCCTGCTCATCCACCTGCTCGCCCTCGACGATCGCGCTCCCCATCTCCACGTCGGCGCGCGTGATCCTGGGCACCCCGCCGAGCGCGGTGAAGACGGCACGCTTGGCGTGCACCGAGAGCATCCCGCTGATCGTGACGCGAATCCGCATCGGTGAATGATCGGCGATGACGGGGCGCAGGGGTAGCGCCTGTCCTCCGCCCCGATGACCTTTCGGCAGCAACCAACCGCCCCCAACTGCCATGACCAACGTCGCCTTCCTCGGATTGGGCGCCATCGGGACCCCGATGGCCCGCCATCTCGCTGCGCCCGAGTTCACGCTCGCCGTCTGGAACCGCACCGCATCCAAGGCCGAGGCCTTCGGGGCCGAGTTCGGGAGCCGGGTCGGCACCTCGCCGGCCGACGCCGCGAAGGGCGCGGCGGTGGTGATCACCTGCCTGCCGACCTCCAAGGAGGTCGAGTCGCTGCTCGACGGGCCGACGGGGCTGTTGAGCGTGATGGCGCGCGGCACGGTGCTCGTGGACTGCACGTCCGGCGATCCCGGCACCAGCAAGCGGATCGCGACGCGCCTGGCCGAGAAGGGGATCGGCTTCCTCGACGCGCCCGTCAGCGGCGGGGTCGCCGGGGCGGAGATCGGGACGCTCACGGTGATGGTCGGCGGCGATGCCGGACTGCTCGAACGCGTGATGCCGGTGATCGACGCCTTCGGCGAGAAGATCATCCATTGCGGACCGATCGGCGCCGGGCACGCGGTGAAGGCGGTGAATCAGGCCCTCCTCTCGCTGCACATCTGGGGACTCGGCGAAGGACTCCTCGCGCTCGGCAAGGCCGGCGTGGCGCCGGCGGTGGCGCTCGATGTGATCAATGGGTCGAGCGGCCGGTCCAACGTGTCGCAGAACCTCTTCACGCAGCGCGTCGTGGGGCGTGCCTTCCCGCGGACCTTCCGTCTGGCGCTGATGGACAAGGACATCAAGATCGCGGCGCAGCTGCTGCGCGATCAGGCGGTGCCGTCGCCCCTGCTGCAGATGATGACCGAGCTCACGAGCGCGGCGCATCTCGCGCTCGGCGAGGAAGCGGACCACGTGGAGATGGTGAAGTACATCGAACAGATCGCCGGCTCGGAGATCGTCTGATGAGCGAACACACCAACAGCACCAAGTCGCTCGAGGAGATCCGCGCGCTCTTCCCCGCGATGGAGCGCCTGCACAACGGCCACCCCGTGGCCTACTTCGACGGGCCGGGGGGGACGCAGGTGCCGCTCTCGGTGGTGCAGGCGATGGGAGGCTACCTGCTGCATCACAACGCCAACACCCACTGGGTGTATCCGACGAGCGTCGAGACCGACGCCCTGCTGGATCAGGCGCGGATGGCGGCGGCGGATTTCCTGAACGCGAAGGTCACCGAGGTGGCGTTCGGCAACAACATGACGACGCTGACCTTCCATCTGGCGCGCGCGCTCGGCTCCTGGTGGGGCCCCGGCGACGAGGTCGTGATCACCGATCTCGATCATCACGCGAACGTCGCGCCCTGGAAGCGGCTCGAGCGTGAACGCGGGATCACCGTTCGGCACGTGAAGGTGAATCTCCGCTCGGGGCAGATCGATTTCGACAGCCTGGCGCAGGTGCTCGGTCCCCGGACCAAGCTGCTCGCCATCGGCGCGGGCTCGAACGCGCTCGGCACCATCACCGATGTGGCCAAGGCCGGCGCGATGGCGCATGCGGTGGGCGCGCTCGTGTTCGTGGACGCCGTGCACTACGCGCCGCACGCGCTGGTGGACGTGCACGCCATCGACTGCGATTTCCTGGGGTGCAGCGCCTACAAGTTCTACGGGCCGCATGCGGGGATGCTCTTCGGACGGCAGCCGCTGATCGAGGCGCTCAATGTGCCGCGGCTCGACCCGGCCCCGAACTGGTCACCGGAGCGGCTCGAGACGGGGACGCAGAACCACGAGGGGATCGTGGGGACGGGCGCCGCGATCGACTTCCTGGCCTCGCTCAGCGAAGGGGCGACGCGCCGTGAGCGGCTCGAGCGCACCTTCCACGAACTGCACCGCCGTGGACAGGCCCTGCTCGAGCAGCTGTGGAGCGGGCTGGGCGCGATCCCCGGCGTGACGCTCTACGGGCCGACCCCCGATCAGCCGCGCACGCCGACCGTCGCCTTCACGGTCGAGGGGCACACCTCGGAAGCGGTCGCGCGCCATCTCGCCGATCTCGGGGTGTTCGTCTCGAACGGTGATTTCTACGCGTCGACGATCATCACCCTGCTGGGCCACGGCGAGGACGGGGTCGTCCGCGCCGGTTGCTCCTGCTACACCTCGGCCGACGAGGTGCAGCGCCTGATCAACGGCGTGCAGGCGCTGCGGCAGGGGTGACGTAGGCCTTCTTCCTCGACACGGTCGTCTTCTCGAGACCGGCGAGGAAGGGCTCGTACTTGGACCCGGGGTGCCAGAGCACCCATCCGTCGAAGCCGGCGTCGTAGACCGCGCGCTTCTGCTCGCGGATCTCCTCGGCGCCGTACGGCGGCTTGCCGAGGGTGAAGGCCTGCAGCCACGGGCGCACGCGCTCGCCGGTGAGACCGAGCTTGAGGTTGCGGTCGTGCGCCTTGGCGATGGCGATGTTCACCGTCTTGTACGGATCCGCGTTCGGGCGCGGGATGTTGAACGAGCCCGGCGGATAGTGCGACGGATACACCATCGGCAGGAGCACGTCCGTCACCGGCGCGAGCACCTCCCACGACTGTCCGACCTCGAGCGCGCCGGGCACGGTCGTCACGAGTCCGAAGATGTCGGCGGTGGTGCGCACTCCGAGCTTCGCGAGGCGGCCGCGCGCGAGCTTGAGGTACTCGGCCAACGCCTGCGGCTTCCCTTCCGAACCGGCACCGGGGAAGACCTGCGTCGGGAGCGACTTGTACGGCTCGGGGAATCGGATGTAGTCGAACTGCACCTCCCCGAAGCCGAGTCGCACCGCCTCTTCCGCGACGCGGATGTTGTAGTCCCACAGATCGCGGTTGTAAGGGTTCACCCAGAGCATCCCCTTCTTGTCGCGCCAGGGGGAGCCGTCGGCCTTCCGGATGTCCCACTCCGGGTTCACGCGCGCGGTGACCGAGTCCTTGAAGACCACGATGCGGGCCACGGCGAGGATCTTGTGCGCCTTGAGCGTGTCGAGGAGTTCCTTGAGGTGCGGGATCGTGCCGGCCTTGCCCGCGTTGCGCTGGACCTTGGGGTCGTCCGACGCGTAGTTGAGTCCGAACTCGTCCTTGAGGTCGATGATCAGCGCATTGACCTCGGTCTCGTCGGCCATGGCGATGAGCTGCTTCATGCGCTTGGTGCTCTGCGCGGCGAAGCGATTGACGTAGAGACCGCGGACGATGCCCGGGTCGGCGGAGGCTGCGGCGGTCGCGGCGGTATTGGCGACGGCGGTCTGCTTCGCAGCGGCAGCCTTCGATTCCGAAGGCTGCGACGGAGCCTGCGCGAGCACGGGGCCGGCGCAGAGCATGAGCATGAGAGTGTATTTCACAGTGGTATATTAACCGGATGGCGCGTCCCCGTTGCACTCCCTCCGCACGCCGGATCATCGCCGGGGCACTGCTCGCGGTCGGGTGCGGGCGCGGGAACGCGGGACCGAAGCTCCCGGCCGACTTCCTCCTCACCACGGCGGACTCGACCTACTGGGTCTCGTCGGGACCGAACGGTCTGCGCGTCCGCAGCGCGCCGATCCTGATCGCGCGGGTCGAGGGGCGGCTGCGCGAGCTCTACAGCACCGACGTGGATCGCTCGTACTTCGACGCCGTCTTCGTGGGGCAGCGGGTGTTCAGTCGCGATCTGGTGCGCGGCGACTCGGTGGAGCTCATGGCCGACACGGCGGTCGCGGCGCTCGAGCAGCGCTTCCGGCGCGAGCATCCCGCCGAGCGACTGCTCGACAAGGACGAGGAAGCGGCCGAGGACCCCTCCATCTCGGCTTCGGCGAGCATCGACATCCTCGATGTGCACGGCCCGTACCTCTCGTTCGAGTACCACACGGACATCGACGTGAAGCGCAACGGCCCCGCCGTGGACCGGCACACGGGTCGTCGCGGCGTCCTCGATATGCGCACGAGCAGCGCGGTCACGTTGTCGCAGCTGTTCGGGGCGCCGAGCGCGGAGCGTCTGTTGAAGGGCGCGGCGGAGGAATGGGGGGTCGCCTCGCGGGCGCTGGCCGCGCAGGGCGACTCGGCGGGACGCGCGGCGGTGGACGCGGTGCGCGGCTTCGCGATCGAACCGGCGAGCTTCTCGCTCGACGCGCGCGACGGGAAGCCCCTCGTGGTGATCGCCGTCCCCGGTACGCGAAGCGGAAGTGCCACCGAGCCGGTGGCGCTCACCCCCCAGTCCGTCGAGACGCCGTCCTGGTGGCGCGAGGTGGCACCGCTCCTCCCAGCCGGCTCGGACTCGGTACGTCGCTGGTCGCGCAGCCCGGTGCAGGTGACGGCGCGCAGTACCGACGCGCAGCACGCGCGTCTGGTGATCCGCGACGGCAACGCCCGCGACTGGGACATGGGGATCATCACCGCGCCGGCGCAGCATCTGCTCTGGCTCGACAGCTCCATCTCCACCGAGGATCGGCGCGCGCTGGAGCGCGCCTTCGACGAGTCGGCGACGTCGAGCGGCACCACGCAGGTCGCCACCCGCACGCCCTTCACCCCCTTCATCAATGTCAACGCCCACCCGACCGACGCGCACCGTGCGCGAGTCCGCGCATACGAGTTCCGCTCTGATGATGCCGATGGACGAGAACGTGCTCGGGCACGTCTTCGGCGGGACCGTGCTCAGCCTGATCGACAAGACCGCCGCCGTCTGCGCGATGCGCCACGCGCGCGCGTCGGCCGTGACCGTGTCGATGGATAAGGTCGATTTCCGCGAGCCGATCCGCGTGGGCGAGCTCGTCCACGTGATGGCGAGCGTGAACTGGACGGGACGCACCAGCATGGAGATCGGCGTGCGCGTCGAGGCCGAGAACATGATGACCGGGGTCCGGCGGCACACGAACTCCTGCTACGTGACCTTCGTGGCCATCAGCCACGACGGGGTGCCCACCGAAGTGCCGGCGCTCGTCTGCGAGACCGAGGATGAACGGCGCCGGAATCGGGCCGCGGCCCTGCGCCGCAAGCGGCGCATCGAGGAGGGCGGGGAGTAGCGGGAGGCGCTGCTACCCGCGCCGCTGCGCGAACACTGCCCAGCAGCCGTTGTTCGCGACGTTCTTGGAGCAGCGGTAGCCGACGTCCTCGAGGTAGGCGATCAGCGAAGTGACGTTGCGCCCCTCGCCCGGCAGGTCGTGCACTTCCAGGAAGATCGCGTGCACGCCCCACCAGAGTTCGCGCGGCGACTCGTAGATGATCGGATACTCGCTCCCCTCGCAGTCGAGCTTGAGCAGGTCGACCTTCTCGAGTCCGTTCACGCGGAGGATCTCGGCGAGCGAGATCGCGGGGACCCGCACCGTGCGGGTGTTGTGCGCGTCGAACTCCTTGATCACGCTCGCCGTCACCGAGTTCGCCTCGGCCTCGGCGAAGATCTCGATGCTCTCCACCGGCGCGCCGGTCACGGCGGCATGGTGCACATGCACCTTGCCGGTGAGGCTCGCGTTGCGCGCCACGTTCGCGCGATAGAGCTCGAAGTTCTCCGGCATCGCCTCGTACGCGTGGATCGTCGCCCCGGAGATCCGCGACATGAACATCATCGCGAAGTACCCCGCATTGCCGCCCACGTCCACCACCACCGGGGCGCTGGGCAGCGCGCCCGACAGATGCCGGATGTCGTAGAAGTCGGAGAGGAAGATCTCCTTGAACACCAGGTAGAGTCCCTTGCTCGTCACCGAGAAGGTGAGCGGGTTCCCCTTGGTGGTGAAGGTCAGCGGCGCGAAGGGGCGCTGACGCTTCTCGCGGAAATACTCGCGCCAGTTCTCCACGAAGGTGAACAGGTTGCGATAGCGGGCGAGCGTTCCGGTGTTCATCAGGGACTCTTGGTGTCCGAGGAGGACGACGGTGCGGTCTGGTGCGCCTCGGCGTCCGCGAACGGGACGTCGATCTCCATGCCGTCGCGCGCGCAGTGCGTGGCGCCGAAGCGCTCGCGCGCCTCGCGCGCGAGATCCGAGGGATCGCTGGAGTAGCGCGCCGAGAAGTGCGTGAGCACGAGCCTACGCGCACCGGCGCGCGCGGCGACATCGGCCGCTTCGCGTGCGGTGCTGTGCCCCGTCTCGACGGCGCGGGCGGCCTCCTCGTCGCCGAAGGTCGCCTCGTGCACGAGCAGGTCGGCGCCGGCGCTCGCTTCGACCGTCGCGTCGCAGGGGCGAGTGTCACCGGTGACCACCACGCGACGACCCACGCGAGTGGGCCCCACGAGCACCGAGGGCTCCACCGTGCGTCCGTCGTCGAGCGTGATCGTCTCCCCCTTGTGGATCTTCCCCCAGAGCGGTCCCTCGGGGATCCCCATCGCGCGGGCGAGTTCGGGGTCGAAGCGGCCGCGTCGCTCCTCCTCGATGAGTGCCCAGCCGACCGCGACCTGATTGCGGTGGCTCACCGGGAAGGGGAGCATCGCGTAGCCGTTCCGCTTGATCGCCTCACCGGGGGTGATCTCGGTGACCTCGAGCGGGAACGAGAGGCGCTCGCTCCCGAGTCCATCGGTCTTCTTCAGCAGGGCGGCGAGCCCCTTCGGCCCCCACAAGCGCAGCGGTTCGACGCGCGCCTGGAGGGTGAGGGTGCGCAGCAGGCCGAGGAAGCCGAGGTAGTGGTCGGTGTGGAAGTGCGTGAAGAAGATGTCGCCGAGCGCGAACGACACGCCGTACCGCATCATCTGCCGCTGCGTCCCCTCGCCGCAGTCCACGAGCATCGTCTCGCCATCGCGCACGATCGCGACCGCCGACACCCCACGTTCGATCGTGGGGCGCGAGGCGGAGGTACCGAGGAACTGGACGGAAAGGGTCACGCCGAAAGATAGTCGCTAGGCCGACGGCTGCCCGGCGCCGGTCGTCTCGTGCGCGATGATCGCGGCGTGCCGCGCCTCGTCGATGTTGCTCCCCGAGAGGATCACCACGACGGGGAACGCGGTCGGCTTCACCCGCCCCGTCATGAGTGCGGCGGCTCCGACCGCCCCCGCTCCCTCGACCTTCAGCCCTTCGTGCGTCCACAGGGCGTGGATCGCGCGGGCGATGTCCCGCTCGGAGACGGTCACGACCTCGTCGAGCGCGGCCTGCCCCTGCGCGAGCATCTCGTCGTCCACGAGTCCGGCGAGTCCGTCGGCGAGGGTCGGGAGATCGGGGATATCGGTCGCGTCCCCGGAGGCCATCGCGAGCGCCATCGCGTTGGTGAGCTCGGACTGCGCGCCGATGATCCGTGTGTCGGGGAACTCGGCACGGAGCAGTCCGCCGACCCCACCCGCGAGCCCGCCCCCACCGACGCACACCAGCACGGTGCCCGGCGTCTCGCCGCGTTCGGCCAACTGCTCGACGATCTCGAGCGCGACGGTCCCCTGGCCGGCGAGGAGGTCGTAGCCGGTGCAGGGACTCACGTAGCGGGCGCCACGGTCGAGCGCGAACACCCGCGCCACCGATTCGGCGTCGTCGTAGTTCCGCGACGAGGCGTTCACCGTGGCGCCCAGCGCCGCGATCTTCTCGCGCTTGATGCGCGGTGCGCTCGCCGGGACGAACACCGTGGCGGCGATCCCGAGTGCCCTGGCGGCAGCGGCGACGCCGAGTCCGTGGTTCCCGGCGCTCGAGGTCACGACGCCGGCCTCACGTTCTGCGGCGGTGAACTGCGCGAGCACGTTGGTGGCGCCGCGGAGCTTGAAGGAGCCGGTGTGCTGTTCGCACTCGCGCTTGAGCCAGACGTCTCCGCCGACGATCGTCGACAGACACTCGGAGCGTGTGAGCGGGGTGCGGGTGATGGCGCCGGCGATACGGGCTGCGGCGGCGCGGATGTCGGGGGGTGAGGGGAGCGAGGTCACGCGCGGAAATTAATGCGCCGACCCCCTCCAGCGCGCGATGTACCCCTCGGCGTCGAACTTGTCGTAGGCCCGGGCGATCGACATGGGGCGGATCACCCCCCAGACCGGCTTGTCGAACCAGGGGCGGTCGAACTTGCCGAAGCACCATTGGATCCCGCCGAAACTCGAGGGGTCGCGCCCGTCGAGCCCCCACTTGTTGTTGAGCAGGATCAGATGGTCGAGCGCGGTCTTGTAGCGCGGGGTCCAGAGGATGACGCTCTTCCCCCAGATCATCCGCACGACGTTGTGGATGGCCCCCGTCTCCTGCAGTTCGCGCTGGGCGGCGTTCCAGAGCGGTTCGTGGGTGCGCCCTTCCTCGAGCTGCGCGAGGGTGTAATGCGCCTCGCGCGGGTCGTCCTTGTGGGCCTCCATGGTCTTGTGCACCCAGTCGGGGAGGCCGCGGAGCTTGCCGTGGTTCTTGTTGAGCCGGCAGAAGTTGAAGGAGAGCTCGCGCCAGGTGATCAGCTCGTCGAGGAACTTCTCGACGCTCGCGGCGGGGCCGGCGTCGATCGCCGCGCGCGCGACCTCGGCGGCGCTGATCTGCCCGAAGTGCAGATAGGGGGACATCCGGCTCGAGCCGTCGCGGTCGGTCGGCTCGTTTCGGCGTTCGGCGTATTCCTCGAGTCCGAAGGTCGTGAAATCGGCGAGGCGATCGCGCGCGGCGGTGAGTCCGCTCACGATGTGTTCGGCGCTCACCGGCGGCACGGTGTGGTCGATCTCGCAGCGCGCGAGCTCCTTGGTGAGCGCGGCGTCGGTGAGCGCGCCCAGGTCGAGCGGAGTGATGTCGAGCCCGTCGAGGAGGGCGCGGTCGAACCGCTTCCGCGGGGCGCGGTCCTCGACCGGTTCGAGGCAGAGGTCGCGCAGCTTGGCCAGCTTGGGGCGGATGGTACGCGCCGCGAACTCCTCCTTGGCGTCGAAGTGCGCCGCCGGGACAACGCAGTGCGACTCCACGACCACCACGCGACAGGGCGCCCGGTCGGCGAAGCGCGCCGTGCGTTCGGCGATGCCGCAGGTGGGGAAGTCGTCGGTGACGACCATGCAGGCGCGCGAGGCCAGGCGGTCCACCACGCGGCGATCGTCGTCGCGGGTGCGTCGGAGGACGAACTGGTACTCGAGGCCGAGCGTCGGCGCGCGCGCCGCGAGTTCGCGGGCGTTCTGCAGGATGAAGCTGTGGATCCGGTCGTTGGCGTGCTCGTAGGTGGGGTCGAGTCCCTGATGGATGAGCAGGGGGAGGTTGAGCCGATCAGCCTCGAGCACGGCGAAGCGCAGCGCCCAGTTGTCCTCGAACCGGTGGGTGGACTGCATCCAGTAGAGGACGTAGCGTCCCTCGGGCTGGAGGCGGATCTCATTCACGGTGCGGGCACGGATCGCCAGCTGCGCGGCGGCGAAATCGGAGGAGAGCGGGTGCGGCGATGCCATGGTACGGAGAGTAACGGGAAGCGATGCGGGGGTGTTCCTCCCGAATATACACCGAACCCCTACTTGACTTGGGGCGTCCGTCCGATACTTTTATTGGAGTGACGTCGGCCCTGCCCGATTTTCGGCGGGGCTGAAGTGTTTCAGGACCCGGGTGCGACCGGCCGCTGGATGCTACCGCACCTGTCACAATTGGGGCTGTAGCTCAGCTGGGAGAGCGCTGCAATCGCACTGCAGAGGTCAGGGGTTCGATCCCCCTCAGCTCCACTGTTTTCCGCTTTTTCAAGTTCGGTCGTTTCGCATTGTCTGCCCGCCGCTGCGCGGTAGGACGGAGAGTTCCAATGCCGGCGTGCGAGGCACATGCGAGGCACCGAAACATCTAAGGCCGTTAGCTCTGGCGAGCTGACGGCCTTCGTCGTTCCCGGGAGCGAGGGGGCGGGCGCCGCGGGCATCGGCCGCGCCGCTCGCCCCTCGCGTTCCGCCTACCAGCCGTTGCGGGTACGCAGCCCCGTGATGTGTGCCGCGTGATGCTTGCTGTGCCAGGCGTACATCTCCATCAGCGCGTCGAGCGACATCTCGCCGTTGGCGGGATGGAAGACCGTACGCGCGTACTGCTCGGCGGTGATGGAGCGCGCGAGCACCGTCCAGCGGTGGTGGAGCCCGTCGATGATCCCGAGCGAGACCGCGACGGGGAGTGTGCGCGCGTCGGGGAGTTCGGCCCAGCGTTCCTCGTCGTACGGCTTGATCGTCGGATTCTCCTCGGTGAGACCGAGGCGCACGCGGGTGTAGGCGTTCACGTGCGAGTCGGCCACATGGTGCACGACCTGGCGCACCGTCCAGCCGCCGGGTCGGTACGGGGTGTCGAGTTGCGCGTCGGAGAGTCCGGCGACGGCGGCACGATAGGCGGCCGGTGCCGCTTCGATGGCATCGATGCGCGCCACGCGCTCGGCGGGGGTGCTGCTGCTCGGGCGCTGGTACGGCCCGATCGGATAGCGGAGGTCGGAGGTCATGGAGGGAATGTGGGGGTGCCGGAGGGCGTGCGAAAGCGCCAGACGGCCCGGGCGGGAGTAGCCACGGAACTGCCACCTTTGTGATGTCGGGGTTGCTGTGGCGGGTGGAGCTGACTAAAATTCTGTTTCTGGTCGCCGAGGGTCGATACTCTCGGTAGCCGGTTCGATGCCCCTTGGTGTAACTGGCAACACGCCTGTCTCTGGAACAGGAGAGTCCTGGTTCGATCCCAGGAGGGGCAACTGAACGATCGTTCGCATGAGCGGCACCTCCGTCCCGGGGGTGCCGTTCCGCGTTCCCGGGGCGAACCCCGCGAGGGCGGGGCCCGGACCCGCTAGATTCCCCATATGCCCGACGCCACACCGCCGATCGGCGTGGACTCCCGGAAAGCCGGGGCCGCGGTCGGACTCCTCGGCGCTCTCGCCGTCTACAAGATCTTCCTGATCGGCCTCGGCTCTCCGCTCGCGTGGATGACCGGGCTGAGCCTCGATGTGGCGTTCGCGGCCCTCCTGTGGCTCGGGGCGCGGTGGATCGAGCGCATCCCGGTCCGCACGGCGCGACCGCTCGCGGCGCTGCTCTTCTGGCCGTTGCTCGCGCTCTGGTTCGCGAGCGGGTTCGGCTACAGCTACTTCCACGCCGAGGCGGCGGGGCGTCACTACTCGCTGCTCAACGTGACGCTGCACGAGGTGCGCTATTTCTTCCGCGACCTGTTGCCGCTGAGCGGGTGGCTGCAACTCGGGGCGCTGATCGCGGGAGGGGTGGGGCTTTCGATGTGGAGTACGCGCCGGATCTCGCGCGCGCGCGCCATCCCGCTCCGGCGGTCCACGCAGATCACGTCGTTGCTGGTCGGTGCCGCCTGCACACTCGCCTGGACCGTGCCCGACGTGCCGAGCCCGCTGATGGACATCGCGCGCGACGTCGGCGAGCGGCTCTCGGAGCGCGCCGTGACCGGCGTGGCGAGCGCCGCGAGTACTGCGGGGGCGTCGTACACGCTCTTCGACCGGAGCGCGACCGACCCCGCGCCCCTGCGCCCGCGCTTCGACAAGGTCGTCGTGATCGTGATGGAGACGATGCCCTTCGACACGTACCAGAAGGAGCTCGCCGCCCTCCCGCCCGACAACGTCCTGCGGACGATGGAGGCACGCGCGCACCGCTTCGAGCACTACTACACGGCCGATCAGGACAGTCGCACGGCCATGCTCAACATGCTGCTCGCGCGATTCATCCCCTACGAGGCGTACGACGATGCCACGTTCCCCGCGTACGAGCATGCGTACAAGCTGAGCAATCTGCCGGCGCGGCTGCACGCCGACGGCTTCGCGACCGCGTACGCGCTGGCGCAGGAGGACCGCGAGCAGGTGGTGGCCGAACTCCCGTGGCAGGAGGTCATGAGCCTCACCCCGCCGCAGATCGCCACCCTCAAGAAGCACGCGCTCTGTTACCACCCCTTCGAGTTCGAGAACAGCTGCGAGGACAAGGTGCTCCTCGGTGACGCGGTGCGTTTCCTGACCACGAACGATCGGGCCTTCCTCTTCCAGGAGATGATGTGGGGGCACGATCTCGAGTACAACAAGGCCTCGGGGAAGGGGAATGTGCAGTACGTGGCCGAATACGTGGACTCGCTCTGGAAGGAACTGCAGCGGCGCGGCGTGGCCGACCGCACCCTGCTCGTCCTCACCGGCGACCACGGCGACAAGGAGGAGGACCGGCTTCGTGAGCCGGTGAACTACCAGGTGCCGTTGATGTTCTACGCACCGTCGCTCGCACCGCGCACGGAGTGGGGGATGTACACGCACATGGATTTCCAGGCGCTCCTCTTTCGGGAACTCGACCCCCGGCGTCCGATGCCGGCGCCGGTGCCGTTCGTGCAGGTGGTCGGACCCACCAACTCGCTGCTCCGCGTCGTGATCGACTCGGCGGGGGGATTGGTGCAGTTCAAGCAGCGCGGGGCGAAGAGCTTCGTCACCTATTCGCAGGGGAATCCGCCGCCGGACGCCGCGCTCCACCAGCGGATGTACGAGGACTATCGGCGGTGGTGGGAGGGGATGGTCCCGCGGCAGTAGTGCCGTGATTGCGGTCCCGTGGGCCGGATGGCAATATTCGCGCTTCCACACCCCCCCCCACGGAGTTATCCGATCGTGCGTTCCTCCCAGACGATTCGTGCGGCCGCGGTCGCACTCGCGCTCGGCGCCGCCGCCAGCCCGTTGTACGCCCAGTCCGGCGTGGTGAGTACCAGTTCCGGGGCCTGCGTGGTGGCGGGTGGGCAGGGGCCGGCGCCTTCGGCGGCGGTGTATCGTCTCACCCCTCCGTGTCTGCGTGAGTTGCGCGCCGCGCTGAACGCCGGGGAGTTCGGCCGGGCGCTCGAGATCTACTTCGGGGACTCGTACAACCCCGCGCTGGCCAACTGGGTGGTGTACGTGAAGGCCGACGGCAGCGTGAAGCAGGGGGTGATCCAGAACAACAGGATCACCGAGTTGCTCCGGAGCCAGAAGTACCTCTACGCCGCTGCCTTCTTCGAGGCCGTGCCGACCAACCCGGCGGACTCGATCAGCCCCGCGCTCGAGCTGTCGCGCCGCTCGATCAACTTCTCCAAGGACCAGTTCACGACGGTGCTCGTGAACGCCTTCGGCGCCGGCAAGATCCCGGCATTCGATGGCGGCGCGACGGTGGCGGATCTGGATCGCCAGATGAACCTCCGCCTCGTCTCGGACGACCCGACGTCCCCACTCTGGGCGGGGTCGGCGCGCGTCGAGATCGGCGAGAACACCGATGTGCAGCTCTCGCTGGCGGCCAACGGCAAGCAGCGGCTGCCGGGAACGCTCTCGCGCCTCTACACGACGGTGAACAACGCCAAGGCGAGCCGCTGGGAGCTCGGGCTCGGGTTCGCGACCTCGCTCGGACCGGGGGCAACCGTCATGGAGGGGAACGTCGAGAAGGTGGGCGCGTCGAGCAAGACGAACATCTATCTCACGACCTACGTGAACCTGCTGCCGGCACGGTTGCCGCGCTTCAAGCGGTCGTGGGGGGTCGTCGTCGGGACGAACATCGCGAACGGCGCACTGCTCGACGACCTCATGACCGGGGTCGGGGTCGGGCGCGTGCTCGGCGATGTCGGGTTCATCACCGGCGTGATCTGGGAGCACCGCGTGCGCGACACGGTGGATCCCGTGACGAGCATCACGCGGGCCAAGGAGTACCGGGCGCCGCGCTTCTTCCTGGGGTTCGATCTGCGCTCCTGAACCCGGACGCACTTCGCACACTCGCGCGCGCGGACGGATCACGTAGCTTTCAGACGTGACCGACGCGCGCGCGACAATTCTGGTCATCGACGATGAAGTCCCGATCCGTCGGGCGATCGTGCACGCCCTCGCCGGCGACCGGGTGCTCGAGGCCGGCACGGCGCAGGAAGGGATCGATCTCGCGGCGGCCGAACGGCCGGAGCTCATCATCCTCGACCTCGGCCTTCCGGACCGCGCCGGCGACGCGATCTGCCGCGAGCTGCGCGGCTTCACCAACGCGCCGATCCTCATCCTGAGCGCGCGACACGCTGACGCCGAGAAGGTGGCGTTGCTCGATGCCGGCGCGGATGACTACGTCACCAAGCCGTTCAGTCCCGCCGAGCTGAAGGCGCGGGTCCGGGCGCTTCTGCGACGCGCGGCGCGCGAGCGCGGCGGTGCGGCCGACGGTGCCGTCCGGCAGCACGGCGACATCACCATCGACTTCGCGGCGCGTGCGGTGCGTGTGTCGGGACATCCGGTGCATCTGACTCCGATCGAGTGGGGACTCCTCGTGGCGCTGGCCTCCGCGCCGGGGAAGGTCTTCACCCATCAGCAGCTCTTCCATCAGGTGTGGAAGGGGCGCGAGCATGGCGACGCGCAGCAGTACCTGCGGGTGTACGTCGCGAATCTGCGGCGGAAGCTCGAGGAGGATCCGGTGCGTCCGCAGCACATCTTCACCATCCCCGGCGTCGGCTACCGGTTCGGCGAGTGACCGCGACCGGGGGATCGCCGCTCCGTCCCGTGCACGAGCGATCCCGGCTCGCGCAGGTGGTGATGTGGGGACTCGTGCTCGCCGGGACGGCGCTCGTGCTCGGGATCCTGCGCGACTCACTGGACCGCGCGCACGTAGCGCTGGTGCTGCTGCTCGTGGTGCTGGGCGCCGGGGCGAGCGGCGGCCGCGTGCTCGGCGTGCTGATCGGCATCGCGTCGTTCGTGGTGTTCGACGTGGGCTTCGTGCCACCCTACGGTCGCCTCACGGTCAGCAACCCGCTCGACTGGCTCGTCCTGGTGACGTTCCTCGCGACGAGCATCGTCGCCGCCGAGCTGTTGCATCGCGAGCAGGAGGCGACGCGCGCGGCAGCTGCGGAGCGGGAGCGTGTGGCGGTGGAACGCGCGCGCGCCGAGTCGCTGCGCGAGACCGAAGCGCTCAAGGACGCGCTGCTCTCCTCGGTGTCGCATGATCTGCGCACCCCGCTGACGAGCATCAAGGCGCTCGCGAACCAGCTCAGCGCGCTCGGCGACGAGCGCTCGCAGATCATCGAGGAGCAGGCGGACCGGCTGAATCGCTACGTGGGTGATCTGCTCGACCTCTCACGCGTGAATGCGGGCTCGATGCCCGTGCGCCTGGAACTCAATGCGGTGGACGATCTGCTGAGCGCGACGATCGAGGAGACCGAGGCGGGGCTCGGAGGACGAGCGCTCGAGGTGCGTCTTCCGCCGGACGGCGTTCTCCTCGCGGGGCGCTTCGACCTCTCGCTGTCGGTGCGCATCCTGGTGAACCTGGTCGAGAATGCGCACAAGTACGCCCCGGCGGGGCGTCCGATCCGGATCGATGCGTCTCGCGTCGGGGAGCTGCTGCGGATCGCGGTCGCCGACGAAGGTCCCGGGATCGCGCCCGAAGAAGCGGAGCGCGTCTTCACGCCGTTCTACCGTCCCCTCTCCGCGCCGGCGGATCGGGGGAGCGCAGGACTCGGGCTCGCACTGTGCCGCCGGATGGCGGAGCTGCAGCGCGGCGCACTCCGTTATGCGCCGAATCCCGGCGGCGGCAGCGTCTTCACGCTGGAGCTCCCGGCGGTCGACCTCCCCGACGAGAGCGGAGAGGGGGCGACGCTCTGAGGCCAGGGAGCTAGGAGGGCTCCTCGGCAGAGAAGTAGTCCAGCACCATCTGCCGTCCCTGCGGACGCGTGTACACGTCGCCCGCGCGCGAGTCGATCACGCCGGCGATGATCGCCGCGACCTCCTCGACCGTCTGCGAGTTGGGGAGGCTCCGGGAATCGGGGCCGCCATGCAGCGCGTTGTTCCCGAACTCCGTCTGCACCACACCCGGGCTGACGAGAGAGAACTGGATCCCGGGGTGCGTGGCGCGGACCTCGGTCCGGAAGTTCGCGGTCAGCGAATTCACCATATGCTTGGCCGCACTGTAGGCCGAGCGCATCGGCGCCATCGGGATGCGGCCGAGCATCGACGAGATGTTGATCACATGGCCGGCTCCCCGCTCGCGGAAGTGCGGGAGCACCTCCTGCATGCCATAGAGCACGCTCTTCACGTTGACGCGGACCATGTCGTCCACGTCGTCATCGGTGAGCTCGGTGGGCATGCGGGTGATCCCGCGCCCGGCGTTGTTCACCCACACGTCGATATGGTCGAAGCGCTCGATCGCCGCGTGCACCACGCGCCGCACATCGTCGCGGATGGTGACGTCGGCGACCACGGGAAAGGCGTTGGGGCCGCACGCGACCGCCACGCGATGGAGCTCCGCCTCGCGGCGGGCCGCGAGTACCACGCGGTCGCCCCGCGCGGTGAGCACCGCCGCGAGCGCGGCGCCGATGCCGGAGCTGGCTCCGGTGATCACGATGACTTTGGACATACCGTGCAAGCTAGAGGGTCGATCGCCCACGGGAAGGTTACGCGCGCCGCACCGAGCGGTGCTTGCGCCAGCCTTCCCACACATTGGCGACGAGCAGTCCCGCGAGCAGGAAGTACGCGGCGCCGATCAGCTCGAACACCGCGAAGCTCACCGCCGCCACGATCACCCCGTACACGATCTGGTCGCGATGCTTCGGCGGCGAGGTCGGCGGGTCGGTGACCATGAAAAAGGCGAAGAACAACGCCGCGTGGAGATCCGGCTCACGGTACAGCTCGGCCACGTGCCCAGGATCGCCCACGAAGGCGAAGAGCGTCGCCATGGCGTAGTAGCTGCCGAGGAAGGCGAGCACGAGCGGGAGCTTGTTCATCCGGAGCGTGATGAAGATGCCGGTGACCAGGAGTGCGCCGATCCAGAGGATCGACAGCTCGGGCAACGCGCCCCACCAACTCTGCCCGGTGTCGAACACGTAGAAGGTGGCCACCAGCGCCAGCGCCGCTGGGTTGAAGACGTTGGCCTTCCGTGCCCGGAACAGATACTTGCTGAGGACGCCGACCACCGAGGTGATCGCCGCCACATGCCAGGGTTCGTGCGGACTCAGGATGAGCGCGACGATCCATCCGGTGAGCATCGCGCCATCGGGGAACTGCCACCGCCCGCTCCGCCAGCGCAGGATCGGCGCATCGACCAGCATGGCCGCGAACACCGCACCGAGCAGCGGGGGCGCGACGAGCCGCCACCCTTCGTGCGGGAGCGCGATCGCGGTGAGGATCGCGAGGATGACGGTGAAGAGCCCCTTCGGCGTGCGCAGGTAGCGCGTCAACGCACCCTGCTTATGACGGCGTGACATCGGCGATCTCCACGTACTGGCGCATCCCCGCCGAGTGGGTGCATTCGAGCTGCGGGGTGACGATCAGTCCGTCGACCCCCTGACGCTCGAGGAACGAGAGCCCTCGCGCAGGTCCCAGAACGAAGGCTGCGGTCGCGAAGGCGTCGGCGACCATCGCGCGCGGTGCGACGACGGTCACACTCGCCGCGCGGTGCGCCGAACTCCCGGTGCGCGGATCCATGATGTGGTGACCGGCGTCGATCGGCGAGCGCCGCTCGTAGTCGCCGCTCGTGCACACGGCGGCATCGCTCACGCGCAGCCGCGTGAGCAGCGCATTCTCGCGCCTCGGATGGCGCACGCCGACCGACCAGGGCTCCTCCTCGGTGTTCAATCCCGAGAGGTAGAGATCGCCGCCCGCGTCCACGGCGAAATGTCGGAGATCGGCGAGTTCGGCGGCGGCCAGATCGACCGCGAGTCCCTTGGCCACCGCGCCGAGATCCAGCAGCAGCGGGCGATGCAGGGTGATCGTGTGCTCCTCCTCGTCCACCTCGACATCACGCCAGGTCACCGATTCGTCGACGGGGAGATTGGTCCCCGCGCGGTCGCCGCTGTGCCACGAGACATCGAAGCCGCGCGATTCCATCGACGTGCCGATCGTCGGGTCGAAGGCACCGTCACTCGCCCGCGCCACGGCGACCGCGAAGCGGATGGCCTCGAAGAGGATCTCGCTCGGCGCGAAGGGCTGTCCCACATGCCGTACGAGCTTCCGGAGCTCGCTCGACTGATCGAAGCGGCTGCAGCAGTCCTCCACCCGCATGAACCAGTCGAGAGCGCGCTGGGCGCGCACGGGGCGGTCGGCGGGGACGCCACCGACGAGCCGGATGGTGACCACGGTCCCCATGACCGTGGTGGAGAGTTCGAAGGCGCCGGTCAACTGGCCTTCTTCAGCGCCTCGACCACCGCGTAGTAGAACGCGTTGGTGCTCTGCGTCGCTCCCGACACGAAGTCCACGTCCGCGCTCTGGCGGACCACCACCTGCTGCTGCAGATGCGCGATCCAGGAGCAGGAGTAGCGGGTGAGGCAGCGTGAGATCTGCGCCGAGACGATCCGTCCTTCGGCGATCACGACCGTGGCCTCGATGTCGCCATGCCGCGACGTCCCCCATCCGGTGTAGCTGCCATCGCGCCAGGGCGAGGCGCGCGGCTTCTCGGCCTCCGGTGCGTTCTGCGTCGGCGTCGGTGCCGGCGACTGCGTCGGGGTCGGCTTGGGAGCCTCGACGACCGGCGCGGCGGCCACGCTGGCCGGAGCGGCTGCCGCGGGTGCCGCGGGTTCCGGCGCGCTCGGCGCGGCGGTCGCCGTCACGGAGGGCGCACCGACGGTCGGTGCCGTCACCGAGGCGGCGACCTTGGCGTCCGCCGTACGCTCCGCGCCCTGCGGCTTCGCGCTCCGCTCGACGGGAGGCGTCGGTGCGGCGCTCGCCGCAGCACTCGCCGAGGGCCTTCCGGGGCCGGGCGACTCGAGGATCTGCTGCGTCGGACGCGTGTGCGCATCCGCTTCGTTCGCGAACTTGTCCGCCGCCGCCCGGGTGCGCTGGAATCCCGCTCCGTAGATCGTGAGCACCGCGGCCGAACCCAGCGCGAGCAGGTTGTTCGGGATGCGCGCGGGCTGAGCCTTCTCACGCGACGAGGCAGCGTCTCCCTCGGTCGGCGATTCAGCGGGCAGGCGCGGTGGTCTGGTCATCTGGGCGCTGAGGGTGCGAGGGGCGCTCGATCGGTCGGGGTCACGTACTGTAAGACGAGGAAGCGGGGCAATCTGTTGGCTGGATACCGGTTACTTCGCACCCCGGTTGACCGGGAGCGACAGGGCACGGGCGATCGCCGGCTCCACCAGGTCGGCCATGATGGCGTATCCGGCGTCGTTCGGATGCACACCGTCGCTGGCGAGCCCGGGCTTCATCCCCTGACGAGCATCGGACATCGGCGTGTGGAAGTCGAGATACACCGCCCCCTTCGCGGCCGCGTACTGCGCGATCCACCGGTTCAACGCCACGATCTTCGGCGCCGGTTCGAGTCCGCGCTTCCACGGGTAGTCGAACACGGGGAGCACCGAGCAGAGGACCACCCGGATCCCGTTGGCCTGCGCCATCTCGGTCATCGCCGCGATGTTGGCCTCGATCATCTCGAGGGTCGACGGTCCGGTGTTCCCGGCGATGTCGTTGGTGCCGCCGAGGATCACGACGACCGCGGGCTTGAGGTCGATCACGTCCTGATGGAAGCGCAGCACCATCTGCGGTGTGGTCTGCCCGCTGATCCCGCGACCGATGTACGGCTTCCCCGGGAACTGCTTGGCGAAGCGCGGCGCCCACCCTTCGGTGATCGAATTGCCCATGAACACGACGCGCCGCTCGTTCGGTGCCGGAGCGCCGAGTGCGCTGTTCGCGTCGCGGTACCGCGCGAGATTGGCCCAATCCTGCCCTTCGAGGGCGGCAGGGAGGGCGCTGATCGAGAGCGCCAATGCCATCCCCGTGGTCAGTGCACTGAGTCGCGCGCTCATGGCGTCTTGTCCTGCATCTGGATCCCGTTCGAGCGATAGGGCGCGAAGCCGCGTCCCCAATCGACGCCGACGACCTCCAGGCTGATCTTCTCTCCGTCCACGTGGACGATGACGAAGTGGAAGGGGTTGCCCCCCGGATCGATCGACGGCTTGGCCAGATGCTCCATCGAGACCTTCAGCTCGGCGCCGGCCTTCACGTACGCGCTCACGTCGGGTTCGCCGACGTAGGCGTAGAGCGGGGCACCGCCCCCTCCGGTGACGATCTGGTCGATCCGGTGCGGACCGCTGGCGTCGGTGAAGCGTTCCACCCAGTGCTCGTACAGATGCTCGTGCCCGGTGAGCAGAAGGCGCACATGGTGGGTCCGGAACAGCGGCGCCCACTTGGTGCGGAGCGAGAGACTCTGCTTCTCCACCGTCGCCGCGCCATGCGGCCCCGACGAGAAGAGCGGATGGTGGAAGAAGAGCGCCACATTCACGTAGCGCTTCCGGTCGAGCGACTCGAGCTGCCGCTTCACCCACGCGAACTGCACGGAGTCGTCGGGGATGTTGGAATCGAACCCGATGAAGAAGGTGTTCCCGAAGCCAAAGGAGAAAGTGGAGTAGTCCTTCAGCCGACGCGGTGAGTCGTCCGGTGGGAGCAGCAGGGCGTTGGCGTCGAGCACGTTGCGCAGCCCGGCGAGCCGGCGCGGATCCTTCAGGTCGTACGATTCACCGACATCGTGGTTCCCGACGGTGAAGAAGTAGGGGAGGTTCGCGTCCTGCGTGAGCTTCTCGATGAGTGGCACATAGCTCACCGTGAACGCCTTGGCGATCGATCCGTTCACGACGGCGTCGCCGCTCTGCAGCACGAAGCGGATCGGATCGGCTCCGCCGGCAGCCCGTTTCACCGCGGCGAGCATCCCTTCCACGACCAGCGTGTGTTCGGCCTGCAGTTCGGTCCCGTCATGGCGGCCGCGCGTATCGCCGTAGGCGATGAAGCTGAACTTCGTGATCCCCGCGGTGGCCGGCTCGGCGGGGAGCGGCGTCTTGGGCGGGCGGATGGGCGCCACGCGCTCCGGCGAGGTCGTCGCCTGCGCGGCGAGGAGCGTGGGGACGAAGGCGAGCAGGGCGAATCGACGAACGAGCGACATCGGGAGAAACTCCGGGTCCGCGGGTGACCTGAAAGTTCCACCCGTGGAGGCTCCGCCACCAGCGGGGGCCGGGTCGCGATCGGGCTACATCGCGACTCGGCGATTCCGCCTGAGGGGTGCGTCGCTACCGATTCCCGCTCAGGGCGAAGCTCCGCTCCTCCGCGCGGTAGGCCTCGGCGGATCCCTCCAGCACCACCGGCGCACCCACCGGCTCGAACTTGGCCTGGAAGAAGCGCAGATACTCGGGTTCGTAGGTGAAGGTCAGCCCGTGCACCTTCTCGCGTTCGTTGTAGAGCGCGATCACGCTCTCGGCCACGACGTCCATGTGCGCCTGCGTGTAGACGCGACGCGGGATCGTGAGGCGGACGAGCTCGAGCTTGGGATACCGGTTCTGTCCCGTCTGCGGATCGCGTCCCGCCGAGACCGCGCCGCGCTCCATCGCGCGCACGCCGCTCTCCACGTACAGCGCCGCCGCGAGGGCCTGCGCCGGGAACTGGTCGCGCGAGAGGTGCGGGAGCATCGCCGCCGCGTCGAGGAAGACGGCGTGTCCGCCGATCGGCGTCACGATCGGGACGCCCGCCTCCTGCAGCCGCTCACCCAGGTAGTACACCTGCCCGATGCGGCTCCGGATGTACTCCTCCTGGATCGATTCACGGATGCCGATCGCCATCGCCTCGAGGTCGCGTCCCGCGAGCCCGCCGTAGGTGTGCAGCCCTTCGTACACGACGACCAGGTTCTGCGCCCTGGCGACGAGATCCTTGTCGCGCAGTCCGAGCCAGCCGCCGATGTTCACGAGCGAGTCCTTCTTGCCGCTCATCGTGGCGCCGTCGGTGAGGTCGCAGAGCATGCGGAGGATCTCCGCCACCGTGCGGTCGCGCATCCCCGGCTCACGCTGCTGGATGAACCAGGCGTTCTCCACCGCACGCGTGGCGTCGAGCATGACCTTGATGCCCCGCGCGTGGCAGTACGCCGAGACGTCGCGCAGGTTCTGCATGCTCACCGGCTGTCCACCGGCCAGGTTCACCGTCACGGCGACGCAGACGTAGGGGACGCGCTCGGCGCCGTACTGCTGCACGAGGGCGTCGAGCTTGGCCAGATCGATGTTCCCCTTGAACGGGTGCATCGACGCGGGATCGTGCGCCTCGTCGATGATCACATCGTGGAAGGTGCCGCCCGCGAGTTCCTGATGGAGACGCGTCGTGGTGAAGTACATGTTCCCCGGCACGTGGTCGCCGGGCTTGATGAGCAGCTTGGAGAGCAGGTGTTCGGCGCCGCGTCCCTGATGCGTGGGGATCAGCTCCTCGTAGCCGTAGACGTCACGGACGGACTGCTCGAGGTTGTAGAAGTTGCGCGAGCCGGCGTAGGCCTCGTCGCCCATCATCATCCCCGCCCACTGACGATCGCTCATGGCGCTCGTCCCCGAATCGGTGAGGAGATCGATGTAGACCTCCTCGGACTTGAGGAGGAAAGTGTTGTAACCGGCCACGCGGATGTTGCGCTCGCGCTCGGTCCGGGTGGTCATATGGATCGGCTCGACAACCTTGATCTTCCAAGGCTCGGCCCAGCTGCGCTGTGACATGGCAGAAGCTCCCGGCGCGCGGTGGGCGCGCCGCTTCGGGGGTGGAGTAACCCCTGAAGGGTGGGGTTATCCGACCGCGAGCGGAGTCAGGGAGCGGAGGGTGCGCTGTAGGGGAAGTTCCGGCCCGTCTATTGCAGCGGCTGGAACAGGTAGCTCGCCTTGAGGAAGAACGCATCCGCCGTCCGGCGCAGCTGGTTGAAGGCCAGCGGATCGCGCTCGGTCATCGTGTCGCCGTAGCCGGCGAAGAACACCGTGCCCGGCGAGGGTCGATACGAGAAGAGGAAGTCGCTCCGCAGCGTGTTCGTCGCGCGGCGCGCGCTCGGTGTGAAGGCGGAGCCGGTCAGCAGGGTGCGCAGCGTCACCGGGTCGGTGAGCGGCTCGCGCACGGAGGCTTCGTACTGCGACACCACGCGCACGAACACCGCGCGCGAGATCTGGTACTCGGTCTTGAGACGCGGGATGCGCGTCGTGGCGGTGCGCACGCCGTCACGGGCGCGGGTGAAGCTCGAGCTCACGTAGGTGGCCGTGACGCGCAGCTGCTCCGTGGGGCGCAGGTCGATCGACGCACTGAAGTCGCGGCGCCGCACCGGGGTGACCTCGAGGAAGTCCACATCGTTGCCGATGGTGGTGCTCGCCGAGGCGTTGAAGCGGCGGAACTGCGGCGTCGTGACGCTCATCGACAGGTTGCTGGCGTTGAGCTGGCCGAGCGGAACGAAGGGGCGCGCCGCGCCGAACGCGTCGGGGGTGCGGGTGCCGACGTACGCGGCGGAGTCGAACGCGTAGCGGCTCACCGTCGGGGTGAAGCCCAGCGTCCAGCCGCCCCGGAAGGTGAAGGAGTTGTTGAAGCTCGCGGTCCGCTCGAGCACGGAGTGGCCGGCGAAGAAGTCATCGTACTTCCAGGTGCCGACCAGGCGGACGAACCCGGTGTAGCGCTCGAAGGCGCTTCCCGGCGCGCCGTAGATCGACACGCGGTTCGCGATCCCCGGCTGCACGATCCCGGTACGCGCGACGAACCCGTTGTCGGCGGCGAAGTCGGGATGGATGCCGAGGATGTTGTAGTGGAATCCGAAGGCGCGACCCGTGGCATCGACCACCGCCTCCCACATCGGTCCGCCGCGCGTGGCGCCGCTGAGCGAGGTGCTGCTCGTCACCGCCTGGAACTGCGCGTAGTAGAGCTTCTTGAACACGATCTTCGTATCCGCACCGATCACGCGGTTCGTGCGCCCGCCACCCGAGCGATCGCTGTAGACGAGCCCGACGGTGTTCTGCTGATCGAAGGCCTGCTGCAGACGCAGCACGTTCACGAGCGGATGCGATGCGCCCGCGCCCTGGCCGTCCACCGCCGAGAGGAGCGCGATGTCGGCGCGTCCGACCTTCCCGGTGAACTTCGCGGCGGCGTCGGGCTGCACGATCCGGCGCGTGTACACCAGGGTGTTCGGCACGTTGAACTGATCGCTCCCTTCCACGAAGAAGGGACGTCGCTCGGGATAGAACAGCGCGAAGCGCGCGTCGGTGGCGATCTGCTGCGCGTCGGCCTCGACCTGCGAGAAGTCGGGCTTCACCGTGCCGTTCACCACGAAGTTGCTTCCCACCCCCCAGCGGACATTGCCGCCGAGTTGCGGGCTCGAGCTGTACTTCCAGCCGGTGCCGTTGCTCGTCCCCGTCACCGCATTCGTCACTTCGGGGTTCAGGGCGAGCGTCTGCCCGTGGATCATCCCGTTGAGTCCGGTGATCTCCCCTTCCTGCGCGATGAAGCTCGCCCCCGCCTTGAGCGCGGGCGTCCAGGTCTCCTCGTAGCCGTTGTGCTGCACGCGGCGGTCGATCTGCAGCCCCCAGCTCTGGTCGCGTCCGATCGGATAACGCAGTGCCTTGAAGGGGATCCGTACCTCGACCTCGAAGCCGAAGTCGGTGAGATGTCCCTTGGACTCCCACGCGAAGTCGGCGCTCAGGTCGTTCTGCCCCGGCGCCACATTGGCGCCGGGGATGAACCCGCCCCCTTCGGCCTTGGTGCCGTCGGCCTGGACGCCGAGCGGATTGACGATGAAGACGAAGGCGCGTCGCCGTTCATAGAACGTGTCGAGATGCAACTCCACGTAGTCGTCGGCGCTGATGCGATCCCGGTCGGCGAGGGTGGCCGCGACCTTGCCGTGCGGCTCGAAGGCGCGGATCCCGAAGTGGATCGCGCTGGTCGAGTACCACACCAACACCTCCGTGGAGTCGGGCGCGGGACGCTGATCGACGGGAGAGTAGAGCGAGAAGCCGGTGAGGATGGCTGCCGAACGCCAGACCGGTTCGTCGAGATTGCCGTCGACGGTGACCGTCGATTCGGAGGTCGGGATGCGGGCGGAGAGTTGCCCGCTGCGTCCGTGATAGACGCTCGCGGCCGTCGGAGGTGCCGTAGGAGCCGGGCCGCCCTGCGCAGCGGCGGCCTGAAATGCGAACAGAAGTTGGACGAGCATAGGTCTGGAACCAGCTCCTTCTATATGAGAGCGCTGCCGTCAGGATCCCCGGCGGTGCCAGTGGTGTCGTTGCGCCCGGCGAGCAACTCGGCGATCAGGTCGATGAGCTCATGCTGCTCGAACGGTTTCTCGAGCGAGGCGTTGGCGCCGAACTTGAGTGCGAGGCGCAGGTAGTCGGTGCCCGTGGCGTAGCCGCCCCCCGACATCGCGATGATCGGCACGGTCACGCCATCTCGGCGCAGCTCGCGGATCGTCTCGAGCCCCTCCTTTTCCGGCATCAGGATGTCGGTGAGGACCAGGTCGAAGGGCTGGGCGCGGAACACGGCGAGCCCGGCGTTGCCGTCGAGCGCGAGGACCGGCGCGTGCCCGGCGTACTCCAGCTGCTTCAGGAGTGCGCGGCCCAGGACGCCATTGTCGTCGATCACGAGGATTCTCGCCATGGCCAAATAAACCCACTCGGAGGGGCCAGCGGGAGTTACCAGCAACCGGGTGATTCCCGGGGGAGTGGGGAGAGCGAACCCCGCCCGAAAGCTGGACCCGGGTCCTAATCCGAAAGACCCTAGCGTAACTACTACTGGATAGGTATAATCCACCGTCGCGCAATTAGCCGATGTCGGAAAAGTTGTCAGTCAACACGACACTCCCCCTGAGAAGGACGGGGATGTCGTGCGCGTTTCTGTTCGCGAAGTCGATCGTGGTTCGAACCTTCAGCAGCCCATTGGCGGAGTCGACGGTGAAGCTCACCGCTCGTCGCAGAATCTCGCGTGGAAGTCTCGTGATCCCCCGTTCGTTCGGCGACCTCGTCGCGTGCGCGGCAGGATTGGGCAGCTACCTGATGCTGGGCCTCGTCGCCCTCGTCGTGGCGTGCACCGAGACCAAGTCGCCGACCGGACCGGAGTCGAACTTCAACTTCGCGCCGAAGGGTGGCGCCCGACTCGCCGTCGGCGCTCGCGTGGTCTACCTCGGTGCGGCGCGCTCGAAGCCGATCAACTTCATCCGGCTCCGCGTCTACGAGGACGGCACCACCAACGTCATCGGGACGCTCGACAAGGATCTCGACCCCGCGATCAACAACTTCGATTTCAACTTCGTCGTCGCCCTCGGCGGCCGGAAGCTGAACACGAAGATCACCATGGAACTTGCCAATCGCGATGCCGCGACCGGCAAGGAGACCGTCAACTACTCCGGCCGTGTCGCGCAGACGCCGCTCGCGCCGGGTGATATCCGTCAGCTCGAGATCGACCTCTACCCCGGCCCGCTGTCGAACTTCGACGTGACGGCCATGCACATCGTCGAGCCGATCGCCACGCAGATCGAAGGCGATCAGGTGCTCGCCACCGCCGTCGTCGAAGGCGCCGCCGCCGACACCCGCATCGAATGGAGCTCGCTCGACGACAACGTCGCGTCCATCGATGAGAACGGCCTGATCACCACGAAGCTCCCCGGCACGGCGCGCATCGTCGCCGCCGTGGGCCTCCTGGCCGACACCGCCAACGTCATCGTCAAGCAGCGCCTCACCGCCGTCACCATCACGCCGACGACCATCACGCTCCCGCGTGGTGACTCCACCACCTTCGTCGGCAAGGGCGTGGACGCCCGAGGCGCCGAGATCGTGGGCGAGCAGGTCACCTGGTCCGTCGGATCCAACGGCAACCTCGCACTCCGTCCGACCGCAGGCCGCGCCGTCGCACAGCGCATCGGCACCGGCACCGTCACCGCGACCTCGGTCAGCAAGCCGACCCTGTCGGCGACCGCCACCGTCACCGTCGGTCCGCCGTCGGTCCCGGTCAAGACCATCGAAGTCACGCCGACCACGCAGACCGCCACCGCGATCGGCCAGACCAAGGCGTACACCGCCGTCGGCAAGGACGCGGCGGGCAACGTCATCAAGGATGTCGTCTTCCAGTGGTCGTCCTCGGCCACGACCATCGGCACCGTGAACTCGAGCGGCGTCGCCACGGCGGTCGCCGCCGGCAATGCCACCATCACGGCCGCCGTCGAAGAAGCCTCCGGCACCGCCGCCTTCCTCGTGCGCCCGCCGGGCATGCAGCTCGTCGTCTCGAGCGGCAATAACCAGACTGGCACCGTCAAGACCGCCGCTGCGGCGCCCGTCGTCGCGAAGGTCACCGATGCGTCCGGTAACCCGGTCGCGGGTATCGATGTCACCTTCGCCACCGCCGATGTGGCGGGTGTCGTGGGCACCGCGACGGCGACCTCCAACGCGCAGGGTCTCGTCAGCACCACCTGGACCTTCGGCACGAAGGCGGGGACGCAGACTGTCACCGCCACCAACGCCGCGCTCGCCAACAGCCCGCTCGCCTTCACGGCCACGGTCGCTGCGGGCGCGCCGTCGAAGATCGTCTTCATCACCGAGCCGAGCACCACGGCGACCAACCGCACGCCGTTCGGCACGCAGCCGGTCATCGAGGTGCAGGATGAGTTCGGCAACCCGGTGAAGATCGCCAGCAACACCGTCACGGCGACGATCGCCAGTGGCGGCGGCACGCTGACGAACGTCACCGCGACCACCGACGCGACGGGCCGCGCGACCTTCACCACGCTCACGCTGGGTGGAACGGTCGGCCTCCGCTCGCTCGCCTTCACGATGACGGGGCTCCCGGCGATCACGGCGCCGGTCACGCTGTCGGCTGGCGCGGCGACGACCATCACGGTCGTCTCCGGCAACGGCGGCACGGGCAAGGTGGGCACGGTGTACGCGCCGAGCCCGGTCGTGCTCGTCACCGACATCGACGGCAATCCGGTCCCGAACGCGACGCTGACCCTCACTCCGGGAACGGGTGGCGGCACGGTGCAGCCGGGCACGGTCACCACGGGTCCGGACGGCAAGGCGACGATCACGGGCTGGACGCTCCGTCCGACGCCGGGCACTGACGAGATCACCATCAGCACGCCGGGCGGCACGCCGGTCAAGGTCACCGTCACGGCGGATCCGAACCCGGCCACGCAGATCGCGATCAACGGCGGCAGCACCTCGGGGCAGATCGGCACCGCGCTCGCAGTCCCGCCGAGCGTGATCGTGCGTGACGTCAACAACATCCCGGTCGCGGGTGTCACCGTGACCTTCGCCGTCGCCACCGGCGGCGGCACGATCACCGGCGCGACGCAGGTCACGAACGCGCAGGGTATCGCGACGGTCGGCTCCTGGACGCTCGGCGCGCTCGTCGGCGCCAACACGATGACGGCCACGAGCGGCACGCTCGGTGGGTCGCCGCTGACGATCGCGGCCACCGGCCTCACGAATGCGGCCACGCAGATGGCGCTCAACGGCGGGAGCACGACCGGCGTCGCCGGTTCCGCGCTCGCCACGCCGCCGAGCGTGATCATCAAGGATGCGAACGGCAACCCCGTCGCCGGCGTGCCGGTGACCTTCTCGATCGGCACCGGCGGCGGCGGCATCACCGGCGTCAATCAGGTCTCGGGCGCCAATGGTGTCGCGACGCTGGGCAGTTGGACGCTCGGCACCGTCGCCGGTACCAACACGGTCATCGCCACGAGCGCTGGCCTCACCAACTCGCCGCTGACCATCACCGCCACCGGCACGGCCGGTGCGGCGACGCAGATGGCGCTCAACGGCGGCAGCACCACCGGCAGCGTGAACACGGCGGTCACGGTGCCGCCGAGCGTGCTGGTGCGTGATGCGAACAACAACCCGGTCTCGGGCGTGACGGTGACCTTCGCCGTCGCCACGGGTGGCGGGTCGATCACCGGCGCGACGGCGGTG
>CAZAGK010000011.1:0-52499 GCA_964484775.1 uncultured Gemmatimonas sp.
TGGACGGCAGCGTGTACGCTTCGGCGAGGCTCGCATTGACCGTGTAGCCGAGATCGGAGAGCGCGCCGATGGTCATGGCGGAGAGGGGCATGCGCACCCCCGAGTTCTCGATCGTACCGGTCATGAGTTCCGTCTTGAACGTGACCTCACGCCAGTGGTCGTCGGCGGTTCCGCCACCACCGGTGTTCTCCAGGGGGATCGTCGGCGAGCAGGTCGAGGTGACCGTCGGCGAGAAGCTCAGGCAGGCGATCCGGGCCGCGGCGCCGTTGAACGCCGTCGAGCTCGTCCCGGTGCCGGTGATGAGCGGGTGCAGGGTGTCCGGGCGCGAGGCGAAGTTGCCGGAATTGAAGCCGATGGTGTGGATCATCTCGTGTGTCATCACATCGACCAACTGTCCCTTGGCGATCAGCGGCGCGAGGTAGTCGGTACGGAAGCGCATCGACGCCACGATCGGCAGGCCGTTCGTGCGCACGAGACAGGGGCCCGCCTGGGCGATGATCTGCGCCGAGCCGAGCGTGGCCGTGTCCTGCGCGAAGATCACGATCCCGGGATACGCGCCGGCGGGGAGCGTCGCACTTCCCAGTCCACAGCCACCGTTCGCCTGCGTCTTCCGGATCAACGTCGTGTACGTCTGCGCGTCGGCCGTGCTCATGGACGTCACGTACCCCGTCGGCCCGCCCTTCACGATCGCCTGCAGGCGCTTCACCGCCGAGTCCATCGCGGTGGCGAAGGCGGCGCTCGGCGTGTTCAGGTAGATCACGCGGATCGTGAACGCGGCGTTCGGATTGTTCGCGTCGGACAGCCCGATCGTGCTCGGCGACGAGCTCGAACAGGCCGCGAGCAGGACGGCGACGGTGGCGAGGGCAAGCGAACGAGGGATGCGCATACGGAGTTCCTGAACGGTGTTGCGGGACGTCTACGGACGCTTCTTGAGCGGGACGAGTTTCCCGTTCGAATCGATCATGCCGATGGGCATGGTCACACTGTCGCGCAGTCGGGTGTCCTTAACCTTACCCGATTTCTGCTCCGTCGCGGTGACCGGAGTCACCGACGACGGCTTGCCGCTGTCGGGCGCCGCCTTGGCCCCCGAATCCGCCGGCGTGCGCTCCGCCGGCATCATGGCCGAGGGCTTCTGCTCCCCCTCGGCCGCCTGCTGCTCCTTGCTCGTCCCACCGCAGGCACCGACGAGCACCGCGAGTCCCACCAGAGTGCGCCGCATCACGGCACCTTGCCGATCGGCACCGAGCGACCGTCCGGCGTGATGTAGCCGATCGGCTTCAGGATCTCCTCCACCATCGGGACCGCGGTGACGTCGAGGAATCCGACACCGGAACTGAAGGGGGAGCGGAGCAGCTGCCCGATGCTGTAGGCGTCGGCGACGTTCATGTTGACCTGATACCCCAGATCCTGCATCGAGGCGATCGAGATGGTCGAGAGCGGGCGCACCACGCCGGAGATGAAGCCCGTCATGAGCTCGGACCGGAAGACCGTCTCCTTCCAATGCGCGTCGGCCGTGCCGGCACCGCCCGTGGTCTCGAGCGGGATGCTGTCGCACTGCGCGGCGAGGCCGCCGAGCACGCGGCAGGCACCGATGGCGTTGGCGCCCGTGAACGCACTGAGCGAGGTCCCGGCGCGGATGCGCACCGCCGGCGACACGATCCCCCAGGTCGAACCGAAGCCGAGCGCGTGATGCATCTCGTGCAGGATCACGTCGTTCAGCGATCCGTTGGTGACCAGGTTCGCGATGTCGGCCTCGTCGAACCGCATCGCCGCCAGCACCGGCATGTTGGTGCCGTCGCTCCGGAGGAAGCAGGGGCCGGCGCTGCCGAGCACCTGACCGACCCCGTCGATCGGGACGACCTGCCAGAAGATGACGATGGACTGGATCGTCTCGCTCAGCGTCCCGCCCGGTCCACAGCCGGAGATGTTGAAGTTGTTCACCGTCTGCGATCGTGCGCCGCCGATGACCTCGGCACTGATCCGCGTGGCCGCGTTCGTGAAGGCCGCCGTCACCGCATCGGCGATGGCCGGATTGGTCGCCGGTCCGTACTGCCGGATATCGACGATGTAGTTCGTGGTGATGGTCGCCGCGGCGGTCGCGGACGCCGTCCCGGTCACCGCGCGGATCCCCTGCGGCTCGACGCGACGTCCGAGATACCACGACGGCGCGCTCACGAGCCCGTCGCTGTCGGTGGAGAGGGTGGAGTTCCCGGAGAGGAATCCGTTCCCCGCGCTGATGCTGAATGTCACCGCCGTCGACGGCACGCCATTGCCGAACTGATCCGCGACCTTGAAGCGGACGGGAGTCGCCACGAGCGTCCCGCCGAGCCCCGCTTGATTGTTCCCGCTCAGAACGGTGATCGCCGCCGGCGGTCCCGCGGTCCCGGTCGCCGTGATGATCAGCGGTGACACCGAGCCCACCGCGATGCTCAGACTGTTCGCCCCGGCGACGTTGCCGAGCTTCCACGTGCCGACGGAAGTCTCACCGGTGGAGGTGCTGGTCGGCGCGCCGGTGATGGTGCCGCCCCCCGAGGCGACGGTGATCGTCACGGGGACGCCGGAGAGCACGTTCCCCGACGCATCCTTGACCACGAAGGTCGGAGCCGTGGTCAGTGTGGTCCCAACGGTCGCGGTGATCGCGGAGGTGCCGGTCCCGGCGGTGATCGACGCGGGACGGACCGCGCTGGTGGAGTCCTTGCCGCTGCACGCGGCGAGGATCGAGCAACAGAGGATCAGAGCAGTGAGACGTTGACTGCGCATCAGAGGGTTTCTCTCGGGGGGGAGGGTCAGTCAGCGATCAGAACACGATAGGGCCGAGCGCGAAGACGCGGCGCGCATCCACGCGCAGCGCTCCGGGCTCGGTCCCGGCTAGAAAGTACTCGAGATACCGACGGTCGGCTGGGGTCTGCGGAGTCGCGAGCACGCCGGTCGTCCGGTCGAGCTCCGCCGACACCACGCCTTCCGGGACTGCCCACGCACTCGAGGGGCGCGCGTATCCGCCGCGCGCCACCATCTGCGCCCAGATCGGGGCCGCGAGCGTGCCGCCGGCCACCCCGCGCTCGGCGATCGGCTTCCGCTTGTCCATGCCGAGCCAGACCCCTCCGACGATCTCGGGGGTGAGCCCCACGAACCAGACGTCGGCGTTGTCGTCGGTGGTCCCCGTCTTCCCCGCCACCGGAACGCTCGGCGGGAGATACTTGCGCACGACCGTCGCGGTGCCCCGCTCCACGACGTCGCGCATCATGTCGCGCACCACGAAGGTCGCCGAGGCGTCCATCGCCGGCGGTCGCATCCGGACCGGTTGGCCCCAGACGGTCTTCCCCGCACCATCGTCCACGCGATACACGAAGCGCGGCTCGACCGGCGTGCCGAGGTTCGCGAACGCCGTGTACGCGGCGACGAAGTCGAGCGGCTGCACCTCCGAAGCCCCGATGGCACTCGACGGGTAGGGCGCGATCGGCGTGGAGATCCCCAGACGTCGCGCGAGCGCGACCACCGAATCGGCGCCACTGCGCAGCCAGAGCTGCACCGCGACCGGGTTGCGCGACTTGGCGATCGCCTCGCGCATGGTGATCGGGCCAAGGAAGAGTCCGTCGGAGTTCTTGGGGCTGTATTCCTGCCGATCGAACAGCACGTGCAGGTTCGTGTCCGGGACGATCGTGTTGGGCGGGATCGAATCGCTGATGGCGCGGGCATAGACGATCGGCTTGAAGCTCGATCCCGGCTGCCGCATGCCGTTCACGGCGCGGTTGAACTGCGACTCCTGATAGTTCCGGCCGCCGACGAGCGCCTTCACGTCGCCGCTGGTCGGATCGATCGCGATCGCGAGTCCCTGGAGATAGTCGGTGCTGCCCTTCGGGTGCTTGTCGTAGGTGGCGTTGCGGTAGCCCGGTCGCGCTTCGACCGCCGCCGTCCCTTCCACGAGCGCGGTGACCGCCGCGCGCTGCAGCACCGGCTCGAGCGTCGTGTACACCTTGTAGCCGCCGTTGCTCACCGGGATCCCGGCCGCCTCGGCCTGCGCCTTCACCACGTCGATGAAATAGCCGGAGGGGGCGGAGACGCCGGCGTTCGCGGCCGTCTGCACCGGGGTCGCCTTGGCGGCATCGGCCTCGGCCTGCGTGATCATCTTCTGATCCGCCATCAGATCGAGGATGAGGTTGCGACGCTGCTGGTTCCGCTCGGGGTTGCGCGCCGGATCGTAGATGGCCGGCCCCTTGGGGAGCGCAGCCAACGACGCCGCTTCGGGGAGCGTCAGCCGCGAGGCGCTCTTGCCGAAGTAGTGCCGGGCGGCCGACTCGATGCCGTACCAGCCGTGACCGAACGAGATGAAGTTGAGATACGCCTCGAGGATCTGCTCTTTGTTGTAGTGCCGCTCCATCTCGCGGGCGGCGCGCTGCTCGCGGAGTTTGCGCAGCGGGGACATGTCACGACGGTCGACCTGGTCGGGGTGCATGTTCCCCACCAGCTGCTGCGTGATGGTGCTCGCACCGCCACGTGCCTGCCCGAGCATCTTCCCCTTGATGGCCCCGGCGACGCCGACCATGTCCACGCCGTCGTGCTGGTAGAAGCGGTGATCCTCCACCGCGACGAAGGCCTGATGCACGTAGCGCGGGAGGGACCGCAGCGGCACGCTCGTGCGCCACTGGCGTCCGATCTCGCCGATCAGCGACCCGTCACGCGCGTACACCAGCGACGACTGGGCCATGCTGGTGATGGTCCACGGCTCCCCCGTCGACACCGGTGCGGCGGGCGCAGCCGGGCGTGCGGCACCCGCCGGCGCGCCTTGGGCACGCGCCAGCGGCCCCGCCAGCACCAGAGCGATCAGGGCACGGCGGATGGGGACTGTGGACAGCAGGAGCATCAGGGGAATTGTACCCTCATGGGAGGTAATCGGTACCAGATAAGACCCCGAACGTTGCCCGCACCCTATCGGCGGTGCGAACTTACCCGGATGCCCCTGCTCCACCTCGCGATCGCCCAGTTCCGCCCCCGCAAGGCCGATGTGCCCGGGAACCTCGCGCGCATCGGTCAGGTGCTCGCCCAGGCGGCGGCGCTCACACCACGTCCGCAGGTGGTGCATTTCCCGGAGACGGTCACCTCGGCGTACTTCGTGGAAGGCGGAGTGCGCGAGTGCTCGCTCACGGTGGCGGAACTCGCGCAGGGGGTGGCCGACGCCTATCGCGCGGCGTGCGCGGCGGCCGGAGTGCCGGCGGCGGGGATTGCGGCGGTCGTGGGCTTCTACGAGCGGCTCGACGGCACGCTGCACAACAGCGTGGCGTATCTCGAGCTCGGCGATGCGGCCGCGCGCGTGGTGCATGTGCACCGCAAGAACTTCCTCCCGACCTACGGCATGTTCGACGAGGAACGGTTCGTCGAGCGCGGCTACGGCGTGCGTGCCTTCGACACGCCGTGGGGACGTGCCGCGATGCTCGTGTGCGAGGACGCCTGGCATTCGCTGACCGGGACGATCGCCGCCCTCGACGGCGCGCAGATCGTGTTCGTGTCGTCGGCCGCGCCGGCCCGAGGTGCCTTCGAGCGCGAGGACGGCGACTCGGTGCCGGCCACGGTCGCGCGCTGGACGCGTCTGATCCGCGACATCGCGGAGGAGCACGGGATCTTCGTGACCCTGTCGAACCTTGTCGGGAGCGAAGGGGGGAAGATGTTCCAGGGGTCGTCCTTGGTGATGGGGCCGCGCGGCGACACGCGCAGCCGCGCGCCGCTCTGGGACGAAGCGTTGCTGACGGCCACGGTGGATCTCGACGACATCGCCCGCGCACGCGCCGAAGGGAACCTGCTGAGCGACCTCAAGACCGCGCTGCCCACGCTGCGCGCGGAGCTCGACCGCGCCGCTGCCGGCGACCGGGTGGACGCGAACGCCGGCGGCTGGGCGACGGTCACGCCGGAGGCCGCGGCGGAGACCGCCGCGCCGCGTGCGCCGACGGGCGCGGCGAGCGTCCCTGCCCCGCTGACCGTTGTGGCCGGGAGCGATCGCGGTCGTGGAACCCCACCGGGTCTGGACATCGACGCGCCACTGATGGAGCAGTGGCTCGTGGCCTTCCTGCGGGACGAGTTCAAGCGCCGCGGCTTCACCGACGCCGTCGTCGGCGTCTCCGGTGGCGTCGACTCGGCGGTCGTCGCCGCCCTCGCCGCGCGCGCCCTCGGCCCCGAGCACGTGATCGGGGTGCGGCTGCCGTATCGCACCTCGAGCGCCGATTCGCTCGACCATGCCTCGCTGCTCCTCACGCAACTCGGCATCACCGAGCGCACGCTCGACATCAGCGCCGCCGTGGACGGCTACCTCGCGCAGGAGCCCGACGCCGATGCCGCGCGCCGCGGCAACGTGATGGCGCGCACGCGCATGATCGCGCTCTTCGATCTCTCGGCGCGCTATCGCGCCCTCCCGCTCGGCACCGGCAACAAGAGTGAGCGTCTGCTCGGCTACTTCACCTGGCACGCGGACGATTCGCCGCCGGTGAACGCCATCGGCGATCTATTCAAGACGCAGGTCTGGAGCCTGGCACGGCATCTGGGTGTGCCGACGGCCATCATCGACAAGCCCGCGTCGGCCGATCTCGTGCAGGGGCAGACCGATGAGAAGGACTTCGGGATCTCGTACGCCAAGGCCGATGTGATCCTCAACTGGCTCGTGCACGGGTGGACGCCCGCCGAGCTGGTGGCGCGCGGGTTCGACGCCCACGAGGTGGAGATCGTGCGCAAGCGGCTCGACGGCACGCACTGGAAGCGCCGACTGCCGACCGTCGCCCTCGTGAGCGGTGCCGCGATCGGCGAGAGCTATCTGCGCCCGGTGGACTACTGAGTCGGAGTGCCCGCACCGGACCGCAAGAATCGGATTGAGACGCGGTCCCGCGAGGCGTAGCATGCAGCCAACGCACATCACCGGAGTTGGCCATGACGCATGACATCGAAGTCTCCGACTACGCGCGCATCGAGCGGGCCATCCGCTTCCTCGACGCGAACCGCGCCGCGCAGCCCGCGCTCGCCGACGTGGCGAAGCACGTGGGGCTGAGCGAGGCGCACTTCCAGAAGCTCTTCATCCGCTGGGCGGGGATCAGCCCCAAGCGCTTCCTCCAGTACCGTACGGCACAGGTGGTGAAGCGCCTCCTGGCCGAGGATCGCAGCGTGCTCGATGTGAGCTATGAGGCGGGGCTGAGTGGGCCGGGGCGCCTGCACGATCTCGTGGTGAACGCCGAGGCGGCGACGCCGGGTGAGCTGCAGCGGTTCGGCGCCGGGCTCACGGTGCGGTACGGATTCCATCCGACGGTGTTCGGCGAGTGCCTGATCGCGGTGACGCCGCGCGGGATCTGTCACCTGGCGTTCGTGCATCCGGTGTCGCGGCGCGACGCGCTCGCGCGGTTGCGCGCGGAGTGGCCCAAGGCGGAGCTCGTCCCCGATCAGGACGGGACGCGGTCCTTCGCCGAACGCGCCTTCCCTGCGCCCGGCGCACCGCGGAGTGCGTTGGCGCTGCACGTGAAGGGGACGAACTTCCAGCTCAAGGTGTGGGACGCGCTGCTGCACGTGGGCGACGGTGCCGTGACCACCTACGGCGCGATCGCGCAGGCGATCGGGTCACCCGGTGGCTCACGCGCGGTGGGCGGCGCGGTGGGGGCGAACCCGATCAGCTATCTCATTCCGTGTCATCGCGTGATCCGCGCGAGCGGAGAGCTCGGCGGCTATGCGTGGGGGCCGGACCGGAAGCGGGTGATGCTGGCGTTGGAGAGCACCCACGGCGCACCGCGCCTGATGGCGGGGTGAGTGCGCACAGGGCCGGCTCGTGCGCGCACGAGCCGGCCCTGCGATCGTCGTCGGAGCCGCTACGCCGCCTGCGCGTAGGCGAGACTCACCGCCCGTCGTGCCCCACGCTTGAGCGTCCGATGCACCACCCGCGCGTAGCGGATGAAGTTCGCCCCCGCCCACGGGTACCGGGCGAAGAACTCCTGCGGGAGCATCGAGCCCTTCAGCTGATTGCAGTGCTGGCAGGCGGCCACCAGGTTGCCCGGGTCGTGCGTGCCGCCGCGGGAGAGCGGATACACATGGTCCAGCGTGGTGATGTCTAACCCAAGGATCGTGCTGCAGTAGACACAGCGCCGCCCGCAATCACGGAAAGTCGAACGCTTGACGTGCCGCTTTTGCTGCTGGGCAAGCACGCGACGGTGATGGCGGGAAATACCACGGGGTGCACGGGGCAGTGCGATGCGGTGGACGCTCCGGTGAGACATGACACCTCGCCGAAAAGGGCTGAAACGCCGACACCCCGCGACGGGGCACGAAGCCCGAGCGGGGTGGGGTTGATGGGGCGGAGGCTCCAGCCGTCCTGCGCGAGTCGCGCGGGCGGTTCCGTGGGCTGGACTGGCTGTCGCGTGCGAGCGGCCATTTCCCTCCACTGACTCCGGTGCCGGAGGTGGCATCCGGGCTTTCCACATCTGACGAGCGGGAATGTTGCTCGGTAACACGAACCCCGCAAGTACCCCGCGCCATCACACGGTCACGATGTGGAAAAAAGGGCGGAACCGTGCTAAGCGGTTCCGCCCCTTCACCTTCCGATGTGGATTACTCGGCGACTACTTGCCGGCGGAGCTGAACGGGTGCTCGAAGCTCACGTACAGGAAGAGCTGACGGACCCCCTTGCTGGCGCCCACGCCGATCGGGAAACCGACGCCGGGGACGATCTGCAGACCGCCCGGAACGTTGATCGCGCCGCGGAAGCCCGGGACGAGCAGCGCCTGGTCCTCGTGCGTCGTGCCCAGCCCCTTCACCGTGGTCTCGCTGCGCGACCAGATCGCCTCGACCATGAGGTTGAAGTTCGGGTGCGCCAGCCAGATGAGGCTCTGCCCGGCGAAGTACTGCTTCATCGTGGCGTCGTGGTTGCCGTTCAGCACCGGGGCCTCGTGGGGCACGATCGTGCCGCCGACGTTGAAGTGCGTGACGAAGGACTCGCCCAGCGTCTTGCTCACGGGGAGGTTCACCTGCCAACCCGCCCCGCCCAGACCCATGGCCTTGTTCACGTCGCCCGTCGGGAGCTGATAGCTCAGGCGCGGCGAGATGGCCCAGCCGCTCTCTTCATCGAGCACGAGCTGATAGCGGTAGTTGAGCATCACGTCGCCCACGGCCGAACCGGAGAAGTCCTCGGTGTGCGCGAGCGGCACGGTATAGCTGAACTGGTGCTTCTGGCTGACGACCGGCCATTCCTGCGTGAACGAGTAGCCCCACGCCTTGCTGCCGTTGATGCGGCTGAAGGTCGAGATGTGCTGCACGACGCCCGCTTCCTGGTTGTAGGCCTCTTCGATCAGGAAGGAGTTGTCGGAGATCGGCGCGACCGGTTCGGCGCTCACGGTCTTCTTGTCGCCGAGCTTGTCGGCGGCCTTGGTCGCCGGGGCGTTGGTCTTGCTGTTGGCCGACGGGGTGGCCGTCGGGGTGTTCGGGGTGCCTTGGGCGCCGACGAGGACAGGCGCGACGAGAACGAGCAGCGCGAGAGCGCGGAAAGACGGACGCAAGCGAGGGAGCTCCGATGACAGGTTGGCACGCGGCTCTTCCGCGTGTGGCCTAAGCATCGGCGCGGAATCGCGGTACTTGAGAATCCTTCTCAACAAACCGTTTCACAGGTTACTATCCTTGGATCGAGATTCGCGCCGTCGCCGCCTTGGGATGCACCCCGGCGAGCGCTAACTTTCGCTGGTTCATGCCCCACCGCTGCGCCCCTCGGTTCCGGGAGGGCGCGGAGCACCCTTCAGCATTCCGCCGAATCCATGGCCACTTCGTCCCGGGCGCGTCGCGCCACGCACGGACTCTCGCGCGAGCAGTTGCTCGGCGCCTACCGCACGATGCTCCTCTCGCGTCGCGTGGACGACAAGGAGATCGCGCTCAAGCGCCAGAACAAGATCTTCTTCCAGATCTCGGGCGCGGGACACGAGGCGGTGATGACCGCCGCCGGGCTGGTGCTGAAGCCGGGCTACGACTGGTTCTATCTCTACTATCGCGATCGCGCGCTCTGCCTGCAGCTCGGCATGACGGCCGCCGAGATGCTGTACTCCGCGGTCGGCGCGGCGGTCGATCCGAACTCCGGCGGCCGGCAGATGCCGAGCCATTGGGGGCACAAGCGTCTGAACATCACGTCGGTGTCGTCGCCCACGGGGACGCAGTTCCTGCAGGCGGTGGGCGCGGCCGAAGCGACGTTGCGCGCCAAGCAGGGGAAGCTCGACGACGCACAGTTCAAGGGCGACGATGTGGTGCTCGTCACCACCGGCGACGGCACGACCTCCGAAGGGGAGTTCTGGGAGTCGCTCAGCACGGCGTCCAATCTGAAGCTGCCGGTCGTGTACATCGTCGAGGACAACGGCTACGCGATCTCGGTGCCGGTCGAGGTGAACACCCCGGGCGGTTCGATCTCCGAGCTGGTGAAGTCGTTCCCGGGACTCTACGTGCAGCAGGTGGACGGCTGCGACCTGATCGCGAGCTACGAGACCATCCAGCGCGCGGTTGACTACGCCCGTGAGCGGAAGGGACCGGCGCTCGTGCACGCGAAGGTGATCCGCCCGTATTCGCATTCGCTCTCGGACGACGACGTGAAGTACCGTCCGAGCGCCGAACGCGACGCCGATGCGCTCCGCGACCCGATCACGGTGTTCCCGAAGTGGCTGGTGGAGGAGGGCTACGCCACCGAATCCGACATCGCGAAGATCGCGGAAGAGGTGGACGCCGAGGTGCTGGCGGCGACGGACGACGCGCTCGCGCAGCCGCAGCCGGACGCGAGCACGGTGTACTTCGGCGTGTACTCGCCCGACGTGGACCCGACGAGCGAACAGTTCGACACCGAGGACGATCCGCAGTTCAGCGGTGAACCGACCACGATGCTCGACCTGCTCAACTCGTGCATGAAGGACGAGATGCGGCGCGACGAGCGGATCCTGGTGTTCGGCGAGGACGTGGCCGACGTGTCGCGCGATCAGTACATCGGCGACGTGAAGGGGAAGGGCGGCGTGTTCGGCGTGACGTCGGGGCTGCAGAAGGAGTTCGGCAGCGGACGCGTGTACAACTCGCCGCTCGCGGAAGCGAACATCGTGGGACGCGCGATCGGCCTGGCGCACCGCGGGTTCAAGCCGGTGGTCGAGATCCAGTTCTTCGACTACATCTGGCCCGCCTTCATGCAGCTGCGTGACGAGCTCGCCACGATGCGCTGGCGCTCGAACAACCAGTTCTCGTCGCCGGTGGTGGTGCGTACGACGTACGGCGGCTACATCCGCGGCGCGGTGTACCACTCGCAGACGGGCGCTTCGCTCTTCACGGCCTGCCCGGGACTCCGCGTGGTGTGCCCGAGCAACGCCTTCGACGCGAACGGCCTGCTCCGCACGGCGATCCGCTGCGAGGACCCGGTCATCTTCCTCGAGCACAAGCATCTGTACCGCCAGACGTACAACAAGTCGCAGTATCCGGGCCCGAACTTCATGATCCCGTTCGGCAAGGCGAAGATCCTGAAGGAAGGGACGGACGTGACGGTCGTGACCTACGGCGCGACGGTGAACCGCGCGCTGGTGGCCGCGCGCGACGTGGCGGAGCGCGGGATCAGCGTGGAGGTGATCGACCTCCGCACGCTCTCGCCGTGGGATCGCGAAGCCGTGTTCACGAGCGTGAAGAAGACGAGCCGCGTGATCGTGGCGCACGAGGATTCGCTCTCGTGGGGCTACGGCGCCGAGATCGCCGCCGCCATCGCCGACGAGTGCTTCGCGTGGCTCGACGCGCCGGTGAAGCGCGTGGCGAGCACCGACACCTTCGTCGGCTACGCGCCGCAGCTCGAGGACGCGATCCTGCCGCAGACGTCGACGTTCGTGAAGGCGTACGAAGACATCATGACCTTCTGATGACCCCTTGGCTGTTGGCCGTCGCCCTCTGGGCGCAGCAGGGAGTCGCGGGGGCGAAGTTCCCGACGATCGTCAGTGACAATCTCGAAGGGAAGACCTTCACCCTTCCCCGCGATTTCGCGGGGAAGCGGAACATCGTGTTCGTCCCCTTCGAGCGCGACCAGCAGTCGGTGGTGGACGGCTGGGTCCCGTTCGTGAAGCAGCAGCTGGCCGCGCATCCGGGTACCGACTACTACGAGCTGCCGACCATCAAGAAGATGATCGGGCTCATGAAGTGGACGATCAACAAGGGGATGAGCGGCGGGATCGCCGACAAGTCGGCGCGTGAGCACACGATCACGCTCTACACCGACAAAGTGCTCTTCAAGAAGGCGCTCGGGATCACCGACGAGAAGGCCATCACCGTGCTCCTGCTCGACAAGGAGGGGAACGTCCTCTGGCGCGAGACGGGGGCGTTCACCGCCGAGAAGGGCGCGTCGCTCGCGGCGGCGCTGAGCGCACCGACGCCCTGAACGGACGACGCGCTACGGCGTCGTAGCGCCCGGCTCGAACACCACCCGCCCGCCGACGACGGTCAGCAGCACCTTCGCCTCACGGATCGTCTCCGGCGGCACGCGCGTGATGTCGCGATCGATCATCGCCAGATCGGCGAGCATCCCCGCCTTCAGCACCCCGCGCTCCCCCTCGGCGAACTCGGCGTAGGCGCCCCCTGCGGTGTGCGCACGCAGCGCCTGCTCCACCGTGATCCGCTCCTGCGGGATCCACCCCTCCGGATGCTTGTCGTCGAGGGTGCGGCGCGTGACGGCCGCGTAGATGGCGGTGAGCGGGAACGGCGGCGCGACGAACCAGTCGCTGCCGAACGCCAGCCGGGCACCCGAATCGACGAGCGACCTGAAGGCGTAGGTCCCCTTGGCGCGCTCGGGGCCGATCACCTTCTCCACCCATCGTCCGTCGTCGATGGCGTGGTACGGCTGCACCGAGGGGATGACGCCGAGCGTGCCGAAGCGCGCCATGTCGGCGGGGGCGATGTGCTGTGCGTGCTCGATCCGGAAGCGGCGGTCGCGCGCGCCATCCTCGCGCGCCACGCGCTCGAAGATGTCGAGCTGCGTGCGGATGGCGTGGTCGCCGATCTCGTGCACGATCACGTGCAGCCCGGCGCGGTCGGCGGCCGAGGTCCACGCGTACAGGTCCTCGGGTGTGTTCACGAAGAGGCCGCGATCCGCGGGAGCGTCGGTGAAGGGCTCGAGCATCGCCGCCGTGTGCGAGCCGATGGAGCCGTCCACGAACCCCTTGAGCCCTCCGATCCGGAGCCAGGCGTCGCCGCGACCGCGTGCGGCCACGGTATCGGCGAGGCGCTGCCAACTGCTGAGAGGAACGGCGGCGTAGATGCGGGTGCGCAGGCGACCGGCCGCGTGCGCGCGCTCGAACACCGCGAGGTCGCGCCAGCTCCCCATGTTATGCACCGCGGTGACGCCCTGCGCGGCGACGTACGACATCGCCGCCTCGAGCGCGGCGTCGAGCTGCGCCGGCGTGGGATCGGGGACGACGCGCTCGACGAGCCCCATGGCGTTGTCCTTGAAGATCCCGGTGGGCGCACCGTCGGCGCCGCGCACGATGGTGCCGCCGGAGACGTCCTTGACCTCGCGCGTGATCCCCGCCGCTCGGAGCGCGGCGGAGTTGGCGAGGTTCATGTGCCCGTCGAGCCGGTTGATCCAGACCGGATGGTCGACGGTGACCGAATCGATCCACTCGCGCGTCGGGAGTTCCCCGCCCCACTGCTCGTGGTCCCAGTCGCCGTTGAGGATCCACGTCCCCTTGGGCTGCGTGGCGGCGAAGGCTTTGATCCGCGCGATGAACTCGGCCTTGGTACGCGCGTCGCGCAGTTGTACCGAGGCGAGGGCGAAGCCGCCGTCGAGGAAATGCACGTGCGCGTCCACGAATCCGGGGACGACCATCGCCCCCTTGGCGTCGATCACACGTGCCGTCGCGGGGGCGAGCTTGCGGATCTCGGCGCTCGATCCGACGGCGGTGATCCGCTCGCCGGAGACGGCGATCGCGTCGGCCCAGGGGCGACGCAGATCACCGGTCCAGACTTTGGCGTTGACGATCGCGAGCGTGACGACCAGCGGGGCGAGCAGTTGCATGGGAATCTCCCTGCGCGCCGGAACGTCCCGGGCGCGCGACGAATGCTGGTCGGTGCGTCGGCGATCCCCGCCGATCCGATGCTAGCGGCCGCGCTCCAGCGCGTCGCGCACGTCGAGCAGGACCTCGAAGTACAGTTGCTCACGGCGATAGGCGAAGTCGAGCGACGCCTGGGCTGCCGGGTCCTCGGACGCCTTGGCGCGTTCGAACGCCTCGCGGTACATGTCGTCGAGGTTGCTGAGGATGCGGTCGCGGGGACGGGACATACGGTTCTTCTCCAGGATGGCAGCGGGTGTGAGACGCGGGGGCGCGAAGTGCTCGGGCTCCGTCGCCTTCGCGACCGGCTGGTCGATGAGCATCTTCTTGGCGGCGCCGAGCATCAGGCGCCGGGGATTGAACGGTTCGGGCATCGCGGGAAATCTAATCCGGCTACCGTTCCGGCGACCGTCCGACACGGGCGCCGTGCTGCGCGCTGAGCCGGGCGATCGCGGAATCGTCGTCGGCGAACGGGCGCAGCGAGTCGACGACCGCGGTCTCGGAATCCCCCTCGACGGTGATCAGCGGGGGCGGGAATCCCGTCTCCCCCGAGTTCCGGGCGCGTCCCGCTCGACGGTCGAGCTCGAGCACCGCCCGCACCGGGAGCACTCCGGGGTCGGTGAGGCGCCGGACCCGGACCACGGGACCGCTCGGCTGCTGGCGTTGATAGAGGAGCTCGGACATGGGTGCGGGCTGGTGAAGGGGGCGACCCTCGATAATCGTCGCCGTCGGCCCGTCACGCAAGCGAGGTCGCGGGCGCCCGGGCGCCGCGGTGCGGTGGACTCAGCCCTTCAGGCGATGGAACACCGACTCCTCGACGACCCGCCCCTGCTGCAGGTGCTCGACGACGATCCGTTCCATCAGCGCCGGGGTGACGTGGCCGTACCAGATCCCCTCGGGGTACACCACGACGATCGGCCCCCCTTCGCAGACGCCCAGGCACGGGACCTCGGAGCGCTTCACTCGATCGGGGCCGAAGAGCATGTCCTCGCGTTGCAACAACCCGGCGAGTTGGGCGTACAATGCACGTCCGCGCCGATCGGTACTGCAGTACCCACCCGTGCACACCACGACATGGTGGCGGTAGGGATCCATCTGGGGGAGTTCGGCGCTCATGGGGTGCAATCTATAGTCCCGTGGGCCGAGTCCGAACGCAGTCCGGATGTTGCCCTGTCGCGCCCTCTGGCACAGGTTCCAGAGGCAAGATTCGGCCTTCCCTCGCTGCAGGATACAGGATGCTCCGTCGCGCTCCCCTTTGTTGGTCCGGACCGCTCACGCGTGCGCTCTCGCTGGCGGGAGCGTGTGTCCTCCTGCCGGTGGCCCTCCTCGAGGCGCAACAGGCACCGTTGCCGCAGGCGGCGGTCGCGACGGGACTCGACCTCGCGGCGCCGCTCCCGCTCGACACCGCGGTGCATCGCGGGACGCTGCCGAACGGCCTCCGATACCTGATCCGTCGGAACAGTCGTCCCGAGAAGCGCGCGGAGTTGCGCCTCGTGGTGGACGCCGGTTCGGTGCAGGAGACGGACGCGCAGTCGGGGATCGCGCATTTCGTGGAGCACATGGCGTTCAATGGTACGCGACGGTTCCCCAAGGCGGCGATCGTCAACTTCCTCGAACGGGCCGGGATGTCGTTCGGCGCCGACCTGAACGCGTCGACGTCGTTCGACGAGACCATCTACCAGCTGCAGATCCCCACCGACAGCACGCACCTCATGCTCACGGCCCTCGACATCCTCGAGGACTGGGCCCATGGCGTGACCTTCGACAAGTCGGAGATCGCCAAGGAGCGCGGCGTGGTGATCGAGGAGTGGCGCGGCGGGCGTGACGCGAGCACGCGGATCCAGAACAAGCAGTTTCCCGTGATGCTCCGCGGATCGCGCTATGCCGAGCGGCTCCCCATCGGATCCCGCGAGAATCTCGAACGGTTCGCCGATTCACTGCCGGCCGCCTTCTATCGTGATTGGTACCGTCCCGACCTCATGACGGTGGTGGCGGTCGGTGATTTCGATGTGGCGACCATGGAAGGCGCGATCCGTGAACGCTTCTCGCGTCTCACCATGCCCGCGCGCCCGCGCGCCCGCACGTCGCCGACCGTCCCCGATCACGCCGAGACCCTGGTGTCGATCGAGACGGACAAGGAGTACCCGAGTTCGAGCATCTCCCTGCTCTGGCTCATCCCGCGCGACAGTGCGCGCACGATCGGGGATCGCCGACGCGCGCTGATCACCGGCTTCTTCGACGGGATGCTCAACGCCCGACTCGGGGAACTCGCGCAGCGCCCCGACGCGCCCTTCGCCTTCGCGTCGGGCGGGCGCGGGCCGTTCGTCCGGACGCGGAGCGGTTACGAGCTGTCGGCGGGGGTGAAGGGGAACGGCTTCACCGAGGCGGGGCTCGCCCTGCTGCAGGAGGTCGAGCGCGTCGCGCGTTACGGCTTCACGGCCACGGAGTTCGAGCGCCGACGCACGAACTATCTGCGTTCACTCGAACAGAGCTACATCGAACGCAACAAGATGCAGTCCGCCGGGTTCGCCGACAGCTACGCGAGCGCCGCGGTGAACGGCACGCCGATCGTCGGGATCGAGAACGAGAAGCCGCTCGGCGAACAGTTGCTGCCGACCATCACGCTCGCCGAGATCAACGCCGTCGCCCGCGCGTCGCTGGGGACCTTGAACCGCGTGGTGCTCGTCGCGGCGCCGGACCGACCGGACGTGAAGCTCCCCGACCGCCTGACGTTGCTGACGATGTTCGAGCGGGCGAAGGGTGCCACGCTCGCGACCTACGTGGATTCCACGAGTGATGCCGCGCTCGTCCCTCGCGCACCGACGCCGGGCCGGATCGTCGGCGAACGTGTCCTCCCCGAAACGGGGATCACCGAGTGGACGCTGTCGAACGGCGCCCGCGTGCTGCTCAAGCCGACGGACTTCAAGGAGGACGAGGTCCTCTTCGCCGCCCACAGCCCGGGCGGCATCTCGCTCCTGAAGGATGAGGATGTGACCACGGCCGAGTTGAGCGACTACGTGCTCTCCTCCGGTGGACTCGGCACCTTCAACGCGATCGCGCTGGGCAAGCGACTCACCGGACTGCGGGCCTGGACCGATGCCTCGCTCGGAGATGTCACCGAGGGACTCTCGGGTGCCGCCTCGACCCGCGACCTCGCGACGATGTTCCAGCTCGCGTGGCTCCGCTTCACCGCACCGCGCGTGGACCCGCCGGCGTGGGAGGCGTTCAAGAACCAGGTGCGCACCATCCTCGACAATCAGCGCAACTCGCCCGAGGCGGTCTTCGCCGACACCATGCAGCTCACGCTCGCCCAGCACCATCCACGGGTGCGGCTGGTCACCTCCTCGATGCTCGACGAGGTGAAGCTCTCCCGGGTGCTCGAGATCACGCGGGAGCGGTTCGCCGATGCCTCGGGGTTCACCTTCTTCCTGGTCGGCAGCTTCTCCCCCGACTCGGTCCGCCCGATGGTGGAGCAGTGGATCGCCTCGCTGCCATCGACGAAGGCCAACGAGAAGGCGCGCGATGTGGGGATCCGCCCGCCGACCGGCGTGATCGAGAAGACCGTGCGCATGGGAGTCGAACCCAAGGCGCAGACGAACTTCGTCTTCACCGGGAGCTGCCAGTACTCGATGCCGACGCGCTATGCGCTGTCGTCGTTGCGCGAACTGCTGGAGATCCGCCTGCGCGAGTCGCTCCGCGAGGACAAGGGCGGCACCTACGGGGTCTCGGTGACGGCCTCCTGCAACCACATCCCCTTCGAGCGCTACTCGCTCGGCATCGGCTTCGGTTCGGCGCCGGAACGGGTCGAGGAACTCACCGCGGCCATGTGGGCGGTGGTGAAGGAGATCCAGAGCGGCGTGGTGAGCGACTCGAACCTCACCAAGATCCGCGAGATCCAACTGCGCGGGCACGAGACCGGACTCCGGCAGAACGGAAGCTGGCTGAGCGCGATGATGGACGCCGACGAGGATGGCCGTGACCAGCGTGACTTCCTGCGATATCCGGAGCTGGTGAAGGGACTCACCGCGGAACAGCTGCGCGATGCCGCGCGACTCTACATCCGGCCGGACGCGTACGTGCGGTTCTCGCTCCTCCCCGCGTCCTCTCCGTCCACCAAGCCCACGCCCGACCCAAAGTCCCCGCGCTAGATGCCAACGCCTGAAGACTTCTTCGCGATCGATATCCGCGTGGGAACCGTACTCCGCGCCGAGCCGTTCCCCGAGGCAAGGAAGCCGTCGATCAAGCTGGAGATAGATTTCGGTCCCGAACTCGGGGTCCGTCGGTCGAGCGCACAGATCACCGTCCACTACACGCCGGAGGCGCTGGTGGGTCGGCAGGTGATCGCGGTCGTGAACATCGGCGAGCGCCGCATCGCCGGCTTCCTCAGTCAGGTGCTCTGCCTCGGCGCGATGCCCGACCCCACCGAAGTCGTGCTGCTCAACCCCGACCACCCGGTCGCCAACGGAACAAGGATCGGCTGACGATGAAGAACGATGCTCCCGGAACCGTCGACGCGGTGCGCGCCGACAACGTGATCACCCTCAGCTGGCACGGCGACCGCCGATTCGAAGCGGGACGCGTCGATGGGCCGACCATCCGGATGGACGGCGATGCCGCGACGGCACCGAGCCCGGTCGACACGCTCATCTCGGCGCTCGCCGGCTGCACGGCGGTCGATGTGGTGGACATCCTCAAGAAGCGCCGCACCCCGCCCGATGCCCTGGAGATCCTCGTGACGGCCGAGCGCGCCGAGGGGACGCCTCGGCGGCTGGTGAAGGCGCATCTGGCGTATCGGATCACCGGCGGTGGCGTCGAGCGCGATCATGCCCTGCGTGCGATCGAACTCGCCGTGACCAAGTACTGCTCGGTCCGCGACTCGCTCGATCCGGAACTCCCCGTGACCTGGAGTCTGGAGCTCCTACCGGGATAACTCCCGGAGGGCGTGGCGCAGTTCGGGGATCAGGATGCGCGTGAGCGCGAGCTCGACCGCCGCTTTGGAGCCGGGCATCGACGCCACGAACTTCCCTCCCGCTCCACCGGCCACGGCGCGCGAGAGGATCGCCGCCGTCCCGACCTGCTCCTGGAACGAGAGCATCCGGAAGAGCTCCCCGAAGCCGGGGAGCTCCTTGTCGAGCAGGGGGCGGACCGCCTCCACCGTCCGGTCGCGGCTGCCGAGCCCGGTCCCTCCCGTGAGGAGGATGGCATCGACGTCGGTCCGTGCGAGCGTGGCCACCACATGGGCGCGGACGGCGGCTTCGTCGTTCTTGAGCAGTTCGTAACCGACGACCGCGTATCCGGCGGACTCCAGGAGTCGCCGCATCAGCGCTCCCGACTCATCCGTGTCGAGCGTACGGGAGTCGGAGACGGTGACGATCGCGCAGCGAACCGGTGCACGGGTTTCGCTGTCGGCGCGATGCGCGCGCGTGCCTTCGGGGAGCGGGTTCGGCATCGGCTCAAGCTGGCCACGTACCACTCCGACGGCAAGGGCGCGATATTGCAGGGAGGAGTTCGGACCACACGCGACAGTCCCTCGGAGTCATTCGATGTCGATCGCTCATCTGCGCAAGGAATACGCACGCGAGACGCTCAGCGAGCGCGACGTGCATGAGGACCCCATCCAGCAGTTCGGCCGTTGGTTCGAGCAGGCGCGCGCCGCCGAACTGATGGAGCCCAACGCGATGGCACTGGCGACGGTCTCCCGCTCGGGGCAGCCGGCCGTGCGCATGGTGCTGTTGAAGGAGTATTCGGAGCGCGGCTTCGTCTTCTACACCGATTATCGGAGCCGGAAGGGTGAGGAGTTGGCATCGACCTCACGCGCGGGGCTCTGCTTCTGGTGGGACGCGCTCCAGCGTCAGGTGCGGATCAACGGCGCGGTGGAACGCGTCTCGCGCGAGGAGGCGGCGGAGTACTACCGTACGCGCCCGCATGGAAGTCGCGTCGGCGCGTGGGCGTCGCATCAGAGCCAGGTGCTCCCGTCGCGGGAGACGCTCGAACAGGAAGTCGAGCGCCTCGGGGCGTTGCATCCGGAGGGGAGCGAAGTGCCGTTGCCCGAGCATTGGGGCGGATATCGCGTCGTGCCGGACGAGATGGAGTTCTGGCAGGGACGGCCGAGTCGTCTGCACGACCGGATCCACTACGCGCGGCGCGACGGTGCGTGGGTCCGAGCGCGCCTCTCTCCCTGACGGTCAGAGCTCCTTCAGCGCCTTCCGGGCCTGATCGAGCTTCGGGTTCAGCTTGAGCGCGGTCTCGAACGACTGACGCGCGGCCGCCTTGTCGCCCTTCCGTGCGAGCAGTTCGCCGAGGCGGAAGTGGACGCTGGCCGGCGCGGGATTCCCATCGGCGCCAAGTGCCGGTGAGGCGAGCGCGGCACGGAGCGCCTGCTCACCGCGGTCGAGTTGCTTGCCCGCGGCGGTGGTGACGCGCCCGAGCCACACCTGCGCGACGACGTTGTCCTTCTGCGTCGCGAGGAACTTGTCGACGACGGGCACGGCTTCGTCGGCACGCTTGTTGTTGACGAGGAAGTTCGCCCACGAGGTCACCGCGGCGAGGCTATCCGGCGACTCCACCCACGCCGCGCGCAGTTCGCGCTCGAGGGTCGGCACGTCCTTGTCCTTGCTCGCGATGGCGCCGCGCGCGAAATGTCCACGCAGCTTGCTGAGCTTCGCGATCGCCTCCGCCTGCTCGTGCGCCTTGGCCATGCTGCCGCCCATCACCGACGGGGCGAGCATGTAGAACTGGAGCAGCCCTTCACGGGCCGGGATGTTGGACGGATCCAACTGTGTGGTGCGCTCGAACTCCGTCTTGCAGCGGCGCGCGAGGAAGGGCTGCCGCAGCACGTTGGCCTTCTGGGCCACCACGCCGAGCGCGCGCGCGAGCCAGAGATGGTAGTCGGCATTCTTCTCGTCGGCGGCGACGGCCTTCTCGAACGCCTTCACCGCCGCGTCGCCGTCGTTGGCCTGCATGGCCGCGACGCCCTGCTTGTAGTGATCGCTCCCGGTCTGCGCCTCGAGCGCGAGCGGGCGGAACGCGAGTGCGACGGCGAGCGCGCATGCCGCCGCGAGGAGTCGACGATTCATCGGATCACCAGTTCCGTTCGAGGGTGCGGAGCTCGGCCCGCAACTTGAGATAACTCTCCCAGCGCTCCCGCGAGATCGTCCCCGCTTCGACGCGCTGCCGGATGGCACATCCGGGTTCGTGATCGTGCCCGCAGTCGGCGAACTTGCATTCGCCGATCAGCGCCTTGAACTCGGGGAAGCACTGATCGAGATGTTCGGGAGAGAGTCCCCACATCCCGACCTCGCGCAGTCCCGGCGTGTCCACGACATAGCCGCCCAGCGCGTCGGGAACGGGGATGAGGCGCGCGCCGACCGTCGTATGGCGCCCCTTGTTCACCGACTCGCTGATCTCACCCGTGCGAAGATCGAGCCCCGGGAACAGGGCGTTGAGCAGCGACGACTTGCCGACGCCCGAGGGCCCGGTGAGCGCCGAGGTGCGACCGGCGAGGGCATCGTGCAGCTCCCGGAGTCCGGTCTCGTCCTTCACACTGGTGCAGTACACGGGGTATCCGGCGCGCTCGTACTCCTTGGCGAGCACGCTCGCGCCGGAGGGGCCGCCGACGAGATCCACCTTGTTGATCACCAGGCACGCGGCGATGTCGTTCCCCTCGGCGATCACCAGGAAGCGGTCGATCATGCGCACGTGCGGTTCGGGCTTCGCGGCGGCGAACACCACGACGACCTGATCGACGTTCGCGGCCACCACGCGCTCACCGCGCGCGCGCCCGGGCGTCTTGCGCGAGAGCGTGGAGCGGCGGGGGCGGATCTCGGTGATGGCCCAGGCGCCGTCGCGCTCGTCACGCTCGATCCGGACGTCGTCGCCGACCGCGAGCTTGATGTGCCCTTCCTGCTTGAGGCGGCCGCGCATGGAGGCCTCGTGCTGCTCACCGTCGACCGTGCGCACCTGATAGACGCCACCGGTGCCCTGCAGGATGACCGCATCGGTGAGGCTCATGTCGTCCCACCGTCCTCGTCGCGCATCACGTCCCACCAACGGCGCGCCGATCCGCCGTCACGCTCGTGGAGCATGTTGTCGAGGATCCGTTGTGCTTCCTCGAGCGGGAGTTCCCCGAGGAGCGTCTCGACCGCCTCGGCGCTGTCGCCGAAGGTGAGGAAGGGCGTCTCGAGATGCCCCGCGACCTGCTGGGCGCCCTGGCGCGTCCACTGCACGAACATCAGGTATCCACCCCACTCGCGGGCGGGATCCGACTCGCCGGTGAGGTCACTCAGCACGTCGAGGCTGTACGACATGCCGTCCCGCCCCTCGAGCGCCGCGGGGCGGGCGTGCACCGCGGCGTAGCCACCGACGGTGCGCTCGTCACCTTTGTCGTACTGCGGAGGGATCTGCTGCCCAGGACTCACGAACGACCGTTGGACGACTTGCCGCGGCCCGACATCGACTCGCGCAGGATGTTGCCCGTCATGAAGGCGAGGTTCGCGGGGCGTTCGGCGAGACGGCGCATCAGATACGGATACCACTGCGTCCCGAACGGGACGTAGACGCGCATCCGATATCCCTCCCGCACGATCTGCTCCTGCAGATCGCGGCGCACCCCATAGAGCATCTGGAACTCGAACTTGTCGGGCGCGATCCCCTGTTCCTTCGCGAAGCGCTTGGCCTCGGCGATGATCGTCGCGTCGTGCGTCGCGATCCCGGGATAACGGCCCCGCTTCATCAGGTCGTGCATGCACTTCACGTACGTGGCATCCACGTCGCGCTTGTCGGGGAACGCCACGATCGGCGGCTCGAGATACGCCCCCTTGCAGATGCGGACCCGGCAGTTGAGATCGATCGCGTGCTGCACGTCGTCCCAGGTGCGACGCAGCGAACTCTGCAGCACGATCCCGACGTTGTCCGGATAGTGCGGGTAGAGCCGCTTCTCGAAGAACTCGATGGTGCGCGTGGTGTATGCGCTCGACTCCATGTCGAGTCGGACGAAACTCCCGTACTGCTTCGCGCGATCCAGGATGCGACGCATGATCTCCTCGCAGAGATCGTCATCGATGTCCTGCCCCATGGCGGTGAGCTTCACCGACACGTTGGCGTCGAGCGAGTTCTGGTGGATCGCGTCGAGGAGCCGGAGATACTCCTCCCCGGCCGCGCGCGCCTCGGCCGCGTTGGTCACGCTCTCGCCCAGGAGGTCGAGGGAGGCGGTGATCCCCGCGCGGTTGAGCGCGGCGACGGCGGGGATCGCGGTCTCGATCGTCTCGCCGGCGACGAATCGCGAGGCCATGGCCTTGGCGAATCCGTTGTTCCGCACGAAGCGGAAGATGCCGGACTGACGGGAGAGGAAGAGCAGTGACGAACGGAACATGGGGATCGGTTACGGGATGATGCGCGTCGGCACCGTCAGCGGTGCGCTCACGCGCGACACCGGGAAGGTGCGTCCGGCGGCCGGGCGGGCATCGAGCTCGGCATCGAAGAAGTTCCAGGTGGCGAGTCCGTCGTCACTCTGCGGTTCGAGCAGGAGCGCGGCGAGGACGCCGAGCGGCTGCGAGGAGCGCACGATGTAGCTGCCCGGCGCGAGCGCGACCGACGTGCCGTTCCATCGCCCCTCGATCCGGAGTTCGGCGTGCCCCTGGAAGGGACGACCGGACTTCACGAGGGAATCCACGGCGAAACTCTCGCCGTTCACGCTGCCGGTGGCGGTGACCTGTTCCACGACCACGCCGTGCAGGCGCAGCCGCGCGAGCACCGAGTCCACGCCGGCGATCCTGCCGAAGGTCCACGCGACCGGGAGCTTCGTCGAGAGCGTGGGATCGAAGCGGTCCTTCACCGGCATCTTGGTGGCGACCATCTTGCCGCTGCGCTTCATCCCGCAGCGCACGCCGGGCTCGGTGATCGGCCACGGGCAGGTGAATCCCCCGCCCTGTCCGCGTCCGCCGCGCCCCGCCTGCTCGACGCCCTTCGCCTCCGGGATCTGCTCGAGCGGCTCCTCGATCACCGTCTGCATGCTCGGCTTCTTCGTGAGCACGGCGCGCACCGGGACCTCGGCGACCTTCCCCGCCATCAGCGCTGCGTCGCTGCCGCGCGTGAGCGCGAGCACCGTCTTGGAACGCTCGGCCGTCAGGGCCAGCAGCTGCTTCACGAAGGCATACGTCGACTTCACGCGCCGTTCGAAGGGGTCGTGCGAGTAGGCCTCGCTCAGGATCGAGAGGCGGCCGCGCGTGCCGTAGTAGTTGGTCCCGTAGCGCGGCTTGTGTTCGTAGGTGCTCCACGACTTCGGCTCGCCGGCGGCCGCCGGCCCTTCGTCGCCGCTGAAGTTGCCGTAATCGAACACCTCGAACTTCTCGCGCGTGCGCATCCGCTGACGCAGCACGGGGAGCATCGAGTCGCGCACAAAGGCCCCGCCGAAGGTGCCGCCGACGATCCCCGCCGCCGGGTGCAGCGACGGCGAATACGTGAGCGCGTAGCCGTGGTAGCTGCCGTCGGTGGTGTGCAGATCCACGAACAGGTCCGGGTCCCACGCGTTGAACATCGCGAGCGACGCCCGCGTCTCCGGCGCCTCGAGCTTCACGTAGTCGCGGTTCAGGTCGAGCTGCATGCCGTTCGGACGCTGCCCCACCATCTCCGGGCCGTTCTGCGCGCCGCGCTGCTGCGCCTGCGGCTTGAACATCTCGTTGCCGTCGGCGTTGTAGATGGGCACCGCCACGAGCACGATCGAATCGAGGACGTTCGGCTTGGGGTCGAACAACAGGTCGCGCAGCACCGCCTGGAGCGCTTCCTTCCCCTCCACCTCACCCGCGTGGATGTTCCCCTGGATGTAGACGATCGGACGGCCGAGCCGCTTGGCTTCGAGCGGAGAGGTCACGAGCGGACGCGAAGCGATCACGTAGGGGATATCGCGCCCCTGCGACGTCTTGCCGATGCTCCCGACGCGGATCTTCGCGCCGCGCGCCTGCAGCGAGTCGATGAACCCCACGACATCGGCGTAGGTCGACGTCTCCGTATACCTGGACCGCTCGGCGCGTGTCTGCTGGGCGGCGACCGGGGTCGCGATCAGCGCAGCGGCACCGATCGTGCCGAGCGCGAGGAACACAGGGCGGAACGCGGTGCGCATCGTTCGCATCGTCATCAGTTCTCCGTGGGGTGCATTGCTCAGACCGGCTTCCCGCTCGCCGGATAGAACCGGCGTCCCTCGTGGGCCATCTTCACCAACAGTGCGCACGGGGTGAACCGACCCGCGTGCTGCGCGTTCAACGCCTCGAGCTGCCGCACGACCTCGGCCACTCCGACCGCGTCGATGTGGCGGTAGGGGCCGCCGCGGAACGGCGGGAATCCGATGCCGAACACCGCGCCGATGTCCCCGTCGCGTGGCTGACGCACGATCCCTTCCTCCACGCACCGCGCGGCCTCGTTCACCATCGCGAGCGAACAGCGGCGCTGGATCTCCTCCTTCGGGATCGTCGTGCGGCGCGACCCGGTGGGCAGGAGTTCATACACCGATTCGTCCACGCCCCCCTTCTTGCCGTTCTCGTCGTACAGGTAGAAACCCTTCTTCCCCTTCCGGCCGAGGCGCCCGGCGCCGAGCACCTTCCCCAGCGACTGCGAGGGCTGCAGGCGATCGCCGAAGGCGGCGCTCATGATCGCCCCCGACTTGCCGGCGATGTCGATGCCGACTTCGTCGAGCAGCGTGATGGGACCGACCGGGAAACCGAACTCCAGCATCGCCTTGTCGATGGCCTCGATGGCGACCCCTTCGTCGAGCATGCGGCCGGCCTCGTTGATGTACGGGGCCAGGATGCGGTTCGCGAAGAACCCCGGAGCATCGTTCACGATGATCACGGTCTTCCCGAGCTTCCGGCCGAACGCCACCGTCGTGGTGATCACATCGGGCGCCGTCTTGGGCGTCACGATCACCTCGAGCAACGGCATCTTGTGCACGGGGGAGAAGAAGTGCATCCCGATCACCCGCTCGGGGCGCCTGGCCCCTTCCGCGATCCGCGTGATGGGGATCGTGCTCGTGTTCGTGGCGAAGATCGCGCGCTCGTCCAGCAGCGGCTCCAGTTCGGCGAGCACCTTGTGCTTCACGCCGAGTTCCTCGAACACCGCCTCGATCACGATCGGTACGTGCTTGAAGCCGGTGTAGTCCACCGTGCCGGAGACGAGCGACAGCTGGTCGTCGAACTGTTGGCGCGTGATCTGCCGCTTGGTGAGACGGTCCTTGAGCACGTCGCGCACCGCCGAGATGCCGCGGGCGACCTGCTCGTGCTTGGTGTCCTTGAAGCGGATGGGGATCCCCTGCATCGCCGAGATCGCGGCGATGCCGGCGCCCATGAATCCGGTGCCGAGCACCCCGATCCGCGTGACCGGACGCGGGGCCGGCGGATCGACCGCGACCCCGAGATCCTTTTTGAGCGCCGTGGTCGCGTAGAAGAGGAAGATCAGCTCCTTCGACACGGGGCTCGCCGCCATCTCACCGAACAGTCGTGCCTCCTCGGCGAATCCCTGCTCCGGCGACCCGTGGTAGCCCGCCGAGACCGCGTCGAGGGCAGCCAGGAGCGCCGGATAGTGCCCGCGCGACTTCTTGAGCGTCATCTCGCGCGCCTGACGGAACACCACCGCGCGACCGATCGGATTGTCCTCGAGGACGAGCTCCTTGGCGCCGTGCTTCTTCTCCTCGTGCCGCAGGGTGCCCGCACCGATCTCGCGCGCCCGCTGGATCGCGATCGTGCGCAGGATGCTCGGGTGGACGAGTTCGTCCACCAGCCCCATCTGCAGGGCCTTCTTGGCGCGCACGTTCTTGCCGGTGAGGATCATGTCGAGCGCGGCCTGCAACCCGACCGTGCGCGGCAGTCGCTGCGTGCCGCCGGCGCCGGGGATCAGCCCGAGCTGGACCTCGGGGAGCGCGAGCACCGTCTTGGGATGATCCGTCGCGATCCGGTAGGCGCAGGCGAGCGCCGCTTCGAGTCCACCACCGAGACACCCGCCATTGATCGCGGCGACCACCGGGGCACGACTCTTCTCGAGGCGCGACATCATGCGATGCCCGAAGGCGCTCGCGTCGGCGGCGTCCTTCGCGGTACGGAACTCGAGGAAGGCATCGATGTCCGCGCCGGCGATGAACACATCCGGCTTGCCGCTGATGAGCACGGCGGCCTTCACCGATCGGTCCTGCTCGATCGTCGTCAGGATGGCGTCGAACTCGGCGATGACCGAGGCCGAGAACTTGTTGACCGGCTCGTTGGGCAAGTCGAAGGTGATGACGGCGATCTCACCGTCCACCGCGAGCGTCAGGGCCGGGGTGCTCATGCGCGTTCTACCACCATCGAGAAGCCGAGTCCGCCGGCGGCGCAGACGGTCATGAGACCGAACTGCCCGCCGCGGCGCTCCAGCTCGTTGACCAGGGTCGTCGTGATGCGCGCCCCCGTGGCGCCGAAGGGATGCCCGATCGAGATCGAACCGCCCATCACGTTGAGCTTGGCGCGATCCACCTCGCCGACCGGCTTGCTGAACCCGGCGCGCTCGGCCCAGTACTGCGACTCGAAGCCGCGCAGGTTCGAGAGCACCTGGGCCGCGAAGGCCTCGTGCATCTCCACCAGATCGATGTCGCGGAGCGTGAGCCCGGCGCGCTGCAAGGCGATGGGAGCCGCGAGCACCGGGGCCTGGAGAAGCTGCTCCCCCGGGTCGATCGCGGCGTACGCATAGCTGCGGATGTACGCCTTGGGACGATACCCCAGCGCCTTGGCGCGTTCCTCACTCATCAGGAGCACCGCACCACCGCCGTCGGTCAGCGGCGAGGCGTTGCCCGCCGTCACCGTTCCGTACCGCCGATCGAACACGGGCTTCAGTGCGGCGAGCGCCTCGAGGGTCGAGTCGGCGCGGATGCCGTTGTCCTGCGTCATCGCTTCCGCGTAGCGGGGCGGAATGAACGCCGGCGCGATCTCCGCCGTCAACCGGCCGTCAGCCGTCCCCTTGGCCGCGTTGCGATGCGACGCCAGCGCCAGTGCATCCTGTTCCTCCCGTCCGATCCCGTTCAGCTTGGCCATCTTCTCGGCCGACTGCCCCATCGACTCGCCGGTGGTCGGCTCGGCGATGGCCGGGGTGATCGGGATGAAGTCCTTCGCTCGCACCTTCGCGAACGCCTGCAGGCGCTGTCCGAGGGTCTTGGCCTTGGAGGCGGCGACGAGGGCATCGGAGAAGCCGCGCGAGTGCAGGATCGGCACGTTCGAGAGCGACTCCGCGCCGCCGGCGATCGCGACATGGGCGTGCCCCAGCGCGATCTGGTCCGCCGCGTCGGTGATCGCCTGGTTCGCCGAGGCGCAGGCGCGACTCACGCTCCACGCCTGGACGGTCTTGGGGAGCAACGGCATGAGCGCGACTTCGCGGGCGATGTTCGGCGCGAGCACCGAGGGGATCACCGTCCCGAACACCAGCAGATCGATGGTGGCAGGGTCGAGGTCGGTCCGCTGCACCAACTCGCTGACCGCGATCTTGCCAAGGTCGATCGCGCTGCAACCCTTGAGCGACGTTCCGGCCTTGGCGAAGGGCGTGCGGACCCCGGCGATGATGGCGACCCGGCGCCCGGCTTCATAGAGAGGCATAGACCTGAAAAGTAGGCCCGGAACAGCGTGGAGGCTATCTTCCTGGGGTGACCACCCCTGCTCTGAACGGCGCTGTCTGGCGCGCGGAGTCCGTCGCCCGGTTCCGGAGCGACCCGTTCGACCTCCTGATCATCGGCGGCGGGATCACCGGTGCCGGGATCGCCCGCGACGCCGCGCTGCGCGGACTGCGGACGGCACTGGTCGAGCGGGAGGATTTCGCGAGCGGGACGTCGAGCCGATCGTCGCGGCTCGTCCACGGCGGTGTCCGCTATCTGGAACACGGGTATCTGCACCTCGTGTTCGAGGCATCACGGGAGCGCCGGACCCTGTTGCGGATCGCCCCGCACTTGGTGCGTCCGCTCCGATTCACGTGGCCGTTCTACCGCGGCGCTCGACTCGGCCCCTGGACGATCGGAGCCGGGCTCTGGCTCTATGATCTCCTGGCGCTGTTCCGGAACGTGGGGCGGCATCGCGAGCTCTCACGCGCGCAGGTGCTCGACGTCGAGCCGGCCCTCCGGGCCGACGGATTGCGCGCCGGCGCGACGTATTTCGACGCCGCCACCGATGACGCGCGGCTCACGCTCGCGAACGTGATCGACGCCGCGACGCACGGCGCCACGGTCCTGAATCACGCCGAGGCCACGGCGCTGCTCTTCGAGGGCACGCGCGCCGGCGGCGCGAAGGTGCGCGACGCCGTGAGCGGCGAGTACTTCGACATCCGCGCGCGCGCGGTGGTCAACGCCGCCGGTCCCTGGACCGATGCCGTCCGAGCGCTCGAAGGCGCCGGCGGTGGAGCCGCGGTCCGCGGCACCAAGGGCGTGCATATCGCCGTCCCCGCCGACCGGGTGCGCAACCGCGAGGCGATCACCGTCATCTCGGCGGTCGACCAGCGCGTGATGTTCGTCCTCCCGGCAGGGGAGCAGACCATCGTCGGGACGACGGACACCCCGACGGACGAATCACCGGACGAGGTGCGGGCGAGCCAGGCCGATGTGCAGTATCTGCTCGATTCGGCGAACGCCTACTTCCCGGATGCCAAACTCACCCCCGATGACGTCGTCGCCGCCTGGGCGGGGATCCGCCCGTTGATCGCCAGCGGCAACCGGAGCGCCCCGGCATCCGCCAGTCGGGAGCATCTGATCGCCACCGGCCCCGCAGGGGTCATCCAGATCACCGGCGGGAAGCTGACGACGTATCGCTCCATGTCGGCCCAGGTGACCGATGCGGTCGAGCAGGCGCTCGGGCGGCGCCCCACCCGATGCCGGACCGCGGAGCTGCCGCTCCCCGAGGTCGGAGAGGAGTTCGCGTGCACCGTGGCCGATGTGCTCGTCCGCCGTCGGAAGGTCGCCTTCGAGCGGAAGGACCACGGAACGAGCGAGGCGCCGAGCGTGGCTCGGCGCCTCGGGGAGCTCTTCGGTTGGGATCCCGCGCGCTGCGAGCGTGCGGTCGAGGAGTATCGGGACGAGGTGCGACGCCTGTTCACCATCACCCCCTGACCCGGGGCCTCAGTCGAGGTCCTCGGGGGTGGCGATGTGGATGGTGATCAGTTCGACCACGACCAGTTTGCGCGTCCGGGTCGGCAGCTTCAGGAGCGCGGTCTCCCCGACCATCTTGTTGAGCAGGGCGCGCCCGATCGGCGACGACATGGTCACGTGCCCGTCCTCGAACTCGACGGAGTCGCCGAACACCAGGTGGTAGGTCTCCCGTTCCTGGGTGTCCTTGTCCTCGACGATGATCTTGGAGCCGAGGCCGACGCGGTCGGTCGGGATCTGGGTCACGTCGATCGAGGCGAGCTTGCTGAGGCGCATCGTGAGCTGACCCAGGCGGGCCTGGACGAGCTGCTGGCGCTCGAGCGCCGCCTTGTACTCGGAGTTCTCGCGCAGGTCCCCCATCTCCACCGCGCGTCGGATCTCGGCGGGGAGGGTGACGTTGAGTTCATGCATCAGCTTGCCGACTTCCTCGCCGAGCTTCTGCTTGAGGGCTTCGATCATTGGGCACAACCTCCGGTGGTTGACCGGTGGGTACGGGAAAAAGCCAGCGCCCGGCCGTGCGGGCCGGGCGCTCATCACTGATTCCTATAGGATAGCGCTCGACGGCACGCTCTGCAATCGGTCGGCCGCCTGACTACCTTTCCCCACGCCGATGACCATCCTTCCCGGACTCCCTCGCGACATGCGTCCGCTCCTCCTGCTCGCGCAGCTCGCGCTGCTCGCCGTGAGCGCCGACCCTGCCTCCGCTCAGGGCGCGCCGCCCGCGGGCGCTGCGGCGGCAACCAGCGCAGGCCTCGTCGTGCGCCGCAGCGACGGCACCACGACGACGCTGACGCTGGCACAGATCGCCGCCCTCCCGCATCAGACGGTGACGGCGACCGTCCGCGGCACGACGTCGCAGTTCAGCGGCGTGCCGCTGACCGCGATCCTCACGGCGGCGGCCGTCGGGCAGGTCGACTCGATCGGCGGACTGCGCATGCGGTTGATCGTGCTCGTGACCGGCGCGGACGGCTACCGCGTCGCCTTCTCGCTGGCGGAGCTCGACCGCACCATCGGGCGCCGACAGGCGCTCGTCGTGGACAAGGTCGACGGCGCCCCCGTGCGCGGCGACGACGGTCCGCTCCGGCTCATCGTCCCCGAGGATGCGCGCCCCGCCCGCTGGGTCCGGAGCATCCTCCGCATCGACGTGATCTACCCGCCCTGACGTGAGCCTCGTCGTCCGGCAGCACGAGGACGTCACGGAGCTGCAGTTCAGCACCGCGTGGAGCCGTGCCATGGACTTCGACGTCCGCGCCTACGCCGTGCGCGGGGTCCTCGTGGACAGCGGGTTCGCCGATGTCGGCCCGGAACTCGAGGGGTGGCTCACCGCGAATCGCGTGCGCGGCGCGATCATCTCGCACTATCACGAGGACCACGCGGGGAACGTCGAGCGTCTCGCCGCCCGCGGGATCCCCGTGCGAATGAGCGACGAGACGGCCGACAAGGTCGCACACCCGACACCGATCCAGTGGCATCGTCGCTGGTGCTGGGGATCGCAGCCCGCGCTCCGGACGCCGGTCGAGCGGTTCGACGATGCCGCACTCGTGATGATCCCCACACCCGGGCATTCCTCGGACCATCACGTGATCTGGGACCCCGAGCGGGAGACGGTGTTCGGCGCCGATCTCTTCGTGAGCGTCAAGGTGCGGGTGGCGCATCCGTGGCCGCGGGAGGACGTCCGGCGACAGATCACCAGCGTGCGCGCGATCGCCGCACTGCGGCCGGCGCGGTACTTCGATGCGCATCGCGGACGGATCGACGACCCGACCGCGCAGCTGACGGCCAAGGCCGATTGGCTCGAGGAGACGGTCGCCCTGATCGACGCCGCAATTACCGCGGGACTTCCCGACCAGGAGATCGTCCAGCGCGTCATGGGCGGCGAGGACCGCCGGATGGCCTGGGCCTCGCTGGGGGATTTCTCCCGGCGCAACTTCGTCGCCGGCGTGCGGGCGACCTCCCCGCACGCCGGCTGAGCCGACTCACCCCAGCGTCTTGGCGAACTCGGCCTTCAGCACCGCCATGTTCGCTTCGCGCTTGTCGTACAGCCGCTTGAGCTTGCGCGGCTTCTTCTTGGCGAGCGCATAGCTCGTGAGGATCGGCAACGCGATCGTCGAGTCGAGATAGCAGACCACCGCGTCGGGCAGACGATCCGGGTCGATCTTCCCCCAGCTGACCGCTTCCGCCGGCGTGGCGCCGCTGAGGCCGCCGGTGTCGGGGCGCGCATCGGTCACCTGCAGGAAATAGTCGTGCCCCTTCTCGTCGATGCCGAGCACTTCCTGGATCTGCGGCTCGGTCTGGAGCGCGAAGTTCTTGGGGCTGCCGCCGCCCATTATGCAGATGGCGCTCTCCCCACCGGCACGCTTGGCGGCGAGGACGATGCTCGCGGTCTCGTTCACGTCCGCGTTCGGATCGATCACGCAGCTGTACCCCTCGAGCTGGAGCGCCGCGACGTTCATGCCGATCGAGCTGTCGCCCGGGCTGGAGGTGTACACCGGGACGCCGCAGCGGTACGCGGCGCTCAGGAGCGACTTGCTCCCGATCCCGAGCACCCGCTCGCGCTCGGCGATGTACTTGCCGCACAGCCAGTGGAACTCCGCGCTCGACATCGCGCGCTGGAACTCCGGCGCACGGATGATCTTGCGGAAGAAGGCGTCCGTGCTGAGGAGCACGTCGTAGTCGAAGAAGATGTCGTAGATGCGCACGACCCCTTCCTCGCGCAGCACCACGTCGCTCTCGGTCGGATTCCCGCGGTGCATCGCGAGCCCGAGTCCGAAATGGGTGTCGTGGTAGAGGTTCGCGCCGGTCGAGATGATCCAGTCGACGAAGCCCGCCTCGATGAGCGGGATCAGGCAGCTCATCCCGAGTCCCGCCGGCGTGAGCGCCCCGGTGAGCGTCAGCCCGACGGTGACCTTCTTGCCGAGCATCTTCTCGGTGAAGAGCTGCGCGGCCTCGCGGAGTCGTCCCGAGTTGTAGGCCTGGAAGGTGCCGTCGATCAGCTGCACGACGCTCTCGGTCCCGTCGATGCGGCGCGGCATGATCCGCTTGCCGCGGAGGAATCGGCTCGCGGCGGCGGTGGAGACCTTCTTCCCCGATGCCTCACGCGCCTCGGCGGCATGCTTCTGAGCGGCCTTCGGGCCCGATGCACTCGCGCGTTGTGCGCTCTTCCCGTTGCCGTGCCGCGAGGCCTTGAAGCCGCCGCGCTCCCGTCCCGTGTTCTTCGCCATCGTCTATCGCTCCGCCCGCAACCGGGCCTGTTCCTGTTGTGCCTTGTGAGCCGCCACGATCACTTCGACGGCCTCCTCGGGATCGTCCGTCACCACCAGCAGGTCAAGATCGCCCGGCGAGATCTTCTTCTCGCCCAGCACCCGCGCATGCATCCAGCGCAACAACCCGGCCCAGTAGTGCCGGCCGAAGAGCACGACGGGGAACTGCGAGATCTTCCCCGTCTGGATCAGCGTCACCGCCTCGAACAGCTCGTCGAGCGTGCCGAACCCGCCGGGGAAGATAACGAATGCCACGCTGTACTTGATGAACATCGTCTTGCGCACGAAGAAATAGCGGAACTGCACCAGCGTGTCGCAGAACGGGTTCGCGCCCTGTTCGAAGGGGAGTTCGATGTTGCAGCCGACCGAACGTCCGCCCGCCTGCTGGGCGCCCTTGTTGGCCGCTTCCATGATCCCGGGACCGGCACCGGTGATCGTGGCGAGGCCGCGCTTGGCCAACAACGCCCCGAGTCGCTCGGCGGCCGCATACTGCGGATCGTCGGGGTGCGTGCGGGCGGACCCGAACACCGTGACCGCCGGGCCGATGTTCGCCAGCTTGTCGATCCCTTCGATGAACTCCCCCTGGATGCGCATCACGCGCCAGGGGTCGGTCCGCGTGAAGTCGTCGGGATGGTGGTCGCCCTGCAGGAGCTTCGCGTCCTCGGTGAGGAAGGCGTCGATGCTGTCGCGGATCGCGTCGTCGATCACACGCGGCGGCGCGGGACGTCGCGCGGAGCCGTCGGGCGCACGCCCCGCGGCCTCGTTGCCGGCCTCGATCCGTTCGCGCACCCCTTCGAGGGCGCGATGCTCGGCGGTCGTGCGAAGTTCGATGTCGACGTGCTTCCCGCTGCCGCTCCGGGCACGGGGAGTCTTCGGCTTGGTCGGTCGCTCGGTCGGTCGCTTTGGCGACGACGCGCGGGCGGCGGCGGGCGCCGCCGGTCGTTTACGGGATGCCATCCCCGCAGTTTACCTTGAGTCGTGACTCTCCGCGACCCGCGCTCGCCCAGTGTGGTCGTCCTTCTGGCCGACGGGGCCCGCCCCGATGTCCTGGCGGCTGCGATGGATGCCGGTCAGCTCCCGGCGCTCGAGCGACTCCGCGCCGAGGGCGGGGCCCACACCATCACGTCGGTCTTCCCGTCGGTCACCGGACCCGCCTACACTCCGTTCCTGCACGGACGGCATCCGGGGCCCATCGGGCTCCCGGCACTGCGCTGGTTCGACCGGGCCCGCGAAACCTCGTCGTGGCCCTACGGTGCGCGCAGTTACGTCGGGATCGGCGGACTCAGCATCGACGACGACGTCGCGCCGCACGCGACCACGGTCTTCGAGCGCTCCGGTGGGAACGTGGGCTCCCTCGCCTGCTTCAATCGTGGACTGCGGCCGGAGGAGCGCCTGGGACGGTCCGCGGGGTTCCTCCTCGGGCTGTTGGGTACGCACTTCCGCGGTGATGTCGCCAAATGGCACCGCATCGACCGCACCTTGGGCGAGGAGGCGGCGCGGCGCATCGCCCGCGATCGCACCCCCTTCGCCTTCTGTGCCTTCACCGGTCCGGACAAGTCGTCGCACGCCGACGGTCACGACGCACCATCGGTGCTGGCGGCGCTCCGCACGGTGGACGACGCCGCCGCCGGCATCCGCGCCGACGCCGAACGCGATGGCCGCTGGGACCTGATGCACCTGTGGATCGTGAGCGACCATGGCCACTCCCCGGTGCGGCAGCACGAGGACCTTGAGCGCGTGGTGGCCGGATGGGGACCGCGCGTCCTCGCCCATCCGTGGGTCTTCGGCCGACGCCCCGACGTCGCCGTGATGGTGAGCGGGAACGCGATGGCGCACCTCTACGTCGGCCTCCGCTCCCGACCGCGTGCCCGCGCCGGATGGGAGGCGCTCGATCGCGATTGGGGGTGGATGGCCGCCCGACTGCTCGAGCGCGAGAGCGTGGATCTGCTGCTCCTCCCGCTCGACGGCGACCGCTGCGAGATCCGGACCGCGCATCGTGGCCGCGCGATCGTCACGCGTCGCGGCGACCGCTACGACCATCATCCGGTGGACGGCGACCCGCTGGGGATCGGCGAACTGCACGGACTCGATGCCCACGACGCATGGCATGCGACGAGCGCGAGCGACTATCCCGACGCGCTCGTGCAGCTCGGCGCGCTCGCCGCGACGCCCCGCTCGGGCGATCTCGTCATCTCCGCCGCCCGCGAATGGGATCTGCGCAGCCGATGGGAACCGATCCCGCACGTCTCGGCGCACGGCGCCCTGCATCGCGAGCACATGCTCGTCCCGCTGATCGTGAACCATACGGTGGCGCGTCCACCCCTCCGTACCGTGGACGTCATGCCGAGCGCACTGCAGGCGCTCGGGCTCCCGATCCCCGACGGACTCGACGGCCGATCGTTCCGGTAGTCGGGCGCCGCGTCTACTTCGGCATCCGATGGGCGAAGATCACCCGGAGCTTCTCGGCGAGCGCACGCTGCCGCTTCCGCAGCGATGCCACGCGCGTCCGATGGGTCCGCACGACGAGGTACCGCCGGGCTTCGGCCCACGAGAGGCGCTGCGAATCCGCGATCTGGAGCGCGATGTACGCGAAGACCGGCAACGCGAGGAAGGTGGCGAGTCCCGCACGCCATCCGAACCAGGCACCGGCCCCCGACGCGAGCGCGGCGAACCAGGCCAGGAAGATCCCGGCGCCGTAGAGCACGCGGAACGTGGGCACCGCGTCCTCCCCTTCCGAGAGGGCCAGCTTCCCCGCGATCGCTCCGGTGAGCTCGCGCGGCGCACGGAAGAGCAGAAAGCCCAGGAGCGCCAGCGGGAGCATCGGCACCAGCGGGAGGCGACGCACGATCCAGGCGAGGACCGCCTCTCCCGACACCTCCTCGCGCAGCGACATCGGCGTCAGCCCGAGCCGCGTCAGCAGGCGGTCGTGCGTCCGCAGTTCGCGCGCGACCTCGCGCCACTCGTTGCCCTCGCCCATGCGGAGCAGGGCCACGGCGTCCGTGGCGATCCGCAACCGTTCGATCTCGGCGCGACCGTCGGCAGAGGCCCCGAACTCGGCGCGCCAGACGCGCTCCGCGCATCGCACGAGTTGCTCGTCGGCCCAACTGCGGAGGTTCAGCGTGACGGCGCGCATCGACACCTCGATCCGCCGCGTCAGCTCGCGCACCGCCTCCTTGTCCTGCGGTCCGCGGGTCGCGAGGTCCTCCCAACGGGGGCTCTCGCCGATGATCACGCGCGCCGAACTGCGGAAGGCGCGGCGGTCGCGGAACACCAGGCCGACGGGGACGATCGGAAAGCTCCCGCCGAACTTGAGGGCGGCGCCGAGGGCGATGCGCGCCGCACCCGTCTTCAGGGGCTGCAGTCGTGACGCACTGTGGCTCGTCCCTTCGGGGAAGATCCCGACCGCGTCGCCGTGCGCGATCGCCGCGTTCACGTCGCGGAAGGAGTCATAGTTGCGACCGACGTGCTTGGGGTCGTCCATCGCCCGGTAGACCGGCACCGACCCGACCGCTGCGATCAGCCAGCCGATCTGCTTGTGCTCGAAGAGGGTGTTCTTCGCCATGAAGCGGACCTTCCGGCCCGAGGCCACGACCACCAGCGCCGGATCCATCAGCGAGTTGGAGTGGTTCGCGACGATCAGCACCGGCCCGGTCGGCGGCAGGGAGCCGCTGACGGTGAGCCGGTAGTAGGCGCGGGTCGCCAGCGCGCTGATGGCCGGCATCACAGGGTAGAGCCACATATCCGTCCGGAATGTGCGCGTTCGCGGGACCAGATGCGAGGGTCATCGCCCCGCCCCGCATTGAAGGGGGACGCTCAGGGGGCCATCTTTACTGCACATGCCGTGGCTCTCCCTCGCCCTGCGACTCGCGCTCCGCTCGCTCGCCGACCCCACGCTCGGGGTCGCCCTCCTGCGGACCGCGTGGCGTTTCCGGTCGCGGGGGTGGTACACGCGCTTCCCCTTCCTGCCGCTGCCGGACCGCACCTATGTCCAGTGGCGCATGCACACGGCGTACGGCGACCACGACGCGATCCCGCCTCTCGAGGACATCGCCCGCTACGCCCGCTGGGCCGCCCGCCTCCCGTGACCGCGCCGGGGACGGCCGAGCCCTCCCTGGAGTCGCTGCTCAAGGCACAGGCCTACGGCCTCGGCTTCGACCTGGCCGGGATCACGACGCTCGGCCCCGTCGGATCGCACGCACCCTTCGTCCGTTGGCTCACCGAGGGGTATGCAGGAGAGATGCACTATCTCTCACGCGGGGCGGATCTGCGCTCGGATACGCGGCATCCCGTCCCCGGGATGCGCAGCGCCCTTGTGGTGGCGCTGAACTACGACGGCACGCAGCCCGAGGGGAACATCGCCCGCTATGCCCGCGGCGACGACTACCACCGGGTGCTCTGGGACAAGCTCGACCTCCTCGGCGCGTGGCTGCATGAGCGCACCGGTGCGGCGACGCGCGCGTTCGTGGACACCGGACCCGTGCTCGAACGCGACCTCGCGCGTCAGGCGGGACTCGGCTGGTTCGGCAAGAACACGATGCTCATCAATCCGCAGCTGGGCTCGTTCTTCTTCCTCGGCGCGCTCTTCTGCGACGCCGAACTCCGCGCCGACGCACCGTTCGAGGAGGACCACTGCGGCAGTTGCACGCGCTGCCTCGACGCCTGTCCGACGCAGGCCTTCGTCGCGCCGCGCGTCATGGATGCGACCCGTTGCATCTCCTACCTCACGATCGAGCTGAAGGGCGCGATCCCCGAGCCGATGCGTCCCGCACTCGATGACCATCTCTACGGCTGCGACATCTGTCAGGACGTCTGTCCGTGGAACCAGAAGTTCTCGCGGCCGCTCACGGAGATCGCGCTGCGTCCCGCCGATGATCGCGTGCGGATCGACCCCGCGGCGATGCTCGCGCTCGATGCCGACGCGTGGCGCGCAGAGTTCCGCAGCTCCGCCATGACCCGTGCGAAGCGACGCGGGCTCGCCCGCAACGCCGCCGTCGTGCTCGGGAACCACGGCACGGAGGCCGCGATCCCGACGCTCGAACGGACCGTCGCGCACGACCCCGAGCCGCTGGTGCGCGAGCATGCCGCCTGGGCGCTGACCAGGATCCGCGAGCGGAGCACGCCGTCGTGACGCCTCCGACGTCGCCGGCCTGGGAGCGCTTCAAGGCCTTCAAGAAGACGCTGCCGCGCACCCCGCGGCTGACCGCGACGCGCGTGAAGGCCCGGGGACTCGAGTTCGCGGTCTGGGCGTCCGCGCCCGTGGCCGGCGCACTCCCGCTCCTCTGCGTGAACGGCGGGATGATCTACAGCCACAATCTGCTCTGGCCCGGACTCGCCGCCCTCGCACACTCACGGCAGATCATCATGTACGACCAGCGCGGACGGGGCGCGAGCCAGGTCCCGCCGGCGCCCGCCGCCTCTCGGATCGAGTTCGACGCCGGCGACGTCGTCGCCCTGCGGGAAGCGCTCGGCATCCCGCGCTGGGACGTCCTCGGGCACTCGTGGGGCGGCGGGATCGCGATGCTCGCCGCCGCGCGCGATCTCTCCGGCGTGCGTCGCCTCGTGCTGGCGAGCGCCGTCGGTGCCGACAGCCAGTGGATCGCACGACTCCACCCGGACGCGGTGGCCCGACTCGAGGGGCCGGAGCGGCATCTGCTCGCCTCGCTCGACCCCACCGCACTGCTCGCCGCCGACGCCGACATCCACGCCGAGTACAGCCGCGCGCTGTATCCCGCGTACTTCAGCGATCGTGCGCTCGGACGGATGTTCGCACCGCCGCACGAACGCAGTGTCACCGGATCGGCGGTCGCGGCGCGACTGCGGCGCGAGGGTTACGACTGGCGCGCCGACGTCGCGACGATCCGCGCGAGCACGCTGCTCATCCACGGACGCGACGACGTGCTCCCCGCGCGCCTCGCCGGCGAGACGGGGCTGCTCGTGCCGCGGAGCACGGTGCATCTGGTGGCCGATGCCGGGCACATGCCATTCTTCGAGCAACCGGTGGAGTTCTTCGGCACCGTGCTCGGCTTCCTCGACGCTCCGGATCGCGGTCAATGAGTCGATACACCGTCGCGACCCTCGTCGTGGCCGTCGCCGTGATCGTCGCGGCTCAGGCGAGTCGCCGCGCGTCCGACCCGACGCACCCGGCGCGCACGGACGCCGATCGACGCGCCCGTCCGACCGCGCTCGAGAGCGCCGATGCCGCCGCGGCGCTCGACGAGGCGGCGATGTCCGACGGCTTGCTCAGCATGCGACGCTCGTCGCTCCCCGAGCCGCCACCGCCCGACTTCGACGCCATCCGGAAGCTCCTCGACTACTCCCGCGATGTCAGCTATCTCGAGGAGATCGTGCGGGCGCGCGGCGGGCATGTGGCGCACTGGGAGAAGCGGCCGAATCGTCCCGTGACCGTCTGGGTCCAGCCGGCGAGCACGGTGGCGGATTGGTCGGGCGAGTACCCGGGGAGCGTGCGCGACGCGTTCGCCGCGTGGAGCGTGCCGGAGGTCCCGGTCCGGTTCGAGTTCGTGACCGATTCCGTCGGCGCCGAAGTGCGCGTTCGCTGGGTCGACCACTTCACCGACGCGGCCGCCGGTCGCACGTACTGGAACCGCGATCAGCACTGGTGGATCTTCGGGGCCGACATCGAGATCGCGCTCCATGCCGTGAGCGGTGCCCGCTATGACGCGGTCGCCGTGCGCGCGATCGCGCTGCACGAGGTCGGGCATCTGATCGGCCTCGACCACACCAGTGTGGAAACGAGCGTCATGTTCCCGCGTGTGCGGGTCACGACGCTCGCCCCGATCGACCTGCGGACGGCGGAACTGCTCTACCAGCTGCCGGTCGGCGCGGTCGTCCCGAACGCCGGCCGACCGGTCACCGCATCCGGAAGGTGACCGTCTGCGGCTTGCGCTGCCGCACGATGCTGAGCTTCACCGTGCGCGTCTCCGACTGACCGACGGCGCGCAGCACCGCGACCACGCTCGACACCGGCACGTCGTCCACCGCGACGATCACATCGGCGCTGCGCAGTCCGCTCTCGAATGCCGGCGAGTTGCGCGCCACCGTCGTCACGAGGATCCCCTTCTCGACGCCGAGCGCCTCGCGCCAGTTCTCGTCGAGGGCGGCGACCGAGGCTCCGCCGAGCGAACTCATCGCCGGCGTGACCATCGACATCGCGAACCCCGGGATCAGCACCGGAGGCTCGGGCGTGCGCGGCGGCGCAGGTACGCGGACCGCCGTGCCCGAGGAACGGCGATTGAACGTCATCACCTGCGGCATGTCCGGGCCGACGAGATCGTCGACCGCCGTGCAGGTCGTGGCGCCGTAGTTCTCGGGGCGCTTCCCCACGACCACCGTCACCTCGCGCGGGGTCCCGTTGCGCTGGACCTTCACCGGCACCTTCGCCCCCGGCTTGAGGATCGACTCGAGCCGGAGTCGGTGCGCGTCCTCCCCATCGATCGTGACCACGAGATCGCCGGAGCGGAGCCCCGCCTTGTCGGCGGGCGAACCGGGCTCCACCGACTCGATCGTCGGACGCGCCCCGAGCACGTACATCGCCGGCTCGTTCCGCTCGCGGGTGATCATGATCTCCTCGAACGTCACCCCCATGTAGCCGTCGGGCTGCGGCTCGCTCGTCCGTGTGCACTGCATGCGGATCGCGGTCGAGAGCCCCGCCGTCTTGCGCGCCAGTTGCTCCAGGTCGCGCCGCAACTGCTGCAGGCGAACGGGATCGTCGGCCGACTCGCGCATGGAGCGCGCGATGGTCTCCTCCATGGCGCGCGACGACATGAACTCGCGCACGAGCTGTTCCACATTCGCGCCGTCGAGCGTGATGCGCACCTGCATGGTGGAGTCGCGCTCCGTCGAGTCGCGCTTGAACACGCGGACCCGCGCGGGGGTGCCTGCCGACTGCGCCTGCAACTCGGCGGAGACGGCACCCAGCCCCGACAGCATCGCCGCCGCCGCGAGCATCCGGAAGCTCGTCATCTCAGTAGGCCCCCAACCGCTTGGTGGCCGGCAACGTCTGGTTGATCTGCCGGAGCGTGGCCTCGCGCGCGCCCTGCACGCCGAGGTACGCCTGATTGAGCACCGGATCCTGCGGCGCCTGATAGAGCGCCGCGCGCGTGACGGCCGCCATCTGGTCGAGCGCGTTGAGCCGCGTGCGGTAGCTGTTCTCGTTCAGCCCGATGAACTTGGCCGAGGTGTCCTGCGCCGCGAGGAACGCGGCGGCGGTCTGATAGGTCTGCTGCGACGCCTCGAGCGCCTTCACGGCGTCGTCGGTGGTCGAGAAGTTGGTCGGGACCTGCGCGAGGGGCGTTCCCGTCGTGGCGCCGGGCGCCGGCGTCGTCGCGAACGGGACCCCGGCCGACATCCGACCGCCGATCGCGCCCCCCGCCACGAGCAGCACCGCCGCGGCGGCACGGAGCCCCCACTGCATGAACTGCGCACGGCGATCGGGGACCACCAGCAGCCCTTCCGCCTCCAGCCGCGGCCGGAGCGCATCGAAGTTCGAGAGCGGGGCGACCGTCATCGACTGCGCTTCGACCGCGAGGCGCGAGAGTCGACGCTGCGCCGCGATCTCCGCGGTGCAGTCCGGGCACGTGGTGAGATGCGCCGCCTCGATGGGCGTCGGCGTCTCGTCGATCAGTGCTGCGAGTCGTTCAGGAGAGAGATGCGACATCGTCTTCCAAGTCCTTCGCCGAGTTCGGGACATCTACGAGGGGCGCGAGCAGCCGGCGAAGCTTCGCCCGCGCCTTGAACAGCTGGGATTTCGACCCGCCCGAGGTGATGCCGAGTTCGGACGCGATCTCTTCGTGCGTATACCCTTCGACGTCGTGCAGCACGAACACCGCACGCGCCCCTGGACTCAACTTCTGGACCGCCTCGTCGATGGTCTGCGCGAGCATCGAGCGCTCGCCGTCGTGCTCCACCATCGACGTGTCGTCCTCCAACTCCACCTCGACCGTCGAGAAGCGCCGCATGGAGCGGATCGCGTTGAGCGTCCGGTTCACCGCGATCCGGTGCGCCCAGGTCGAGAACTGCGAATCCCCGCGATACGACGGCAAGGCGCGGAAGATCTGGATCCACACCTCCTGTGCCACATCCGCCGCCTGATCAGGGTCGCCCACCAGCCGCCGCACGACCGCGTCGATGCGCGGAGCGTGCTGCGTCCACAGGGTCCGCAGCGCATCTTGGTCGCCGTTGATCGCGCGACGGATGGTGATCTGGTCGGTGGGTGGCATGGGGGTCACTAACTCTGTCACACCGCGAAGGCAGAGGGTTGCACCCGTCTCCCGTGGAACCACTCCGGGGGGCCGGTTTTCAACGTTCGTGACACCACTACAGTAACACTCGTCTTGACCTATGCGACCGGGTGCGGTAAGTCTCGCGGTCGCGATCGCTCAGGTTTTCCCGCGTCTCCTCCCTGAACAACGGGCTCCGGTGCTTCGCTATCTCATTGCGGCTGCTGTAGTTACGTTCTCCGGCGACGGACTCCCCGTCAAGTCGCCGAAGGCCGTCGGCATGTCCGCGGAGCGCCTGGAGGTGATCGACCGGGTCGTCCAGCGTGGGATCACCGCCGGCGGCTATCCCGGCGCCTCCGTCGTGGTCGGGCGCAAGGGATCCATCGTCTGGCAGAAGGGGTTCGGGTCGCTCTCCTGGGGAAGCAGCAGCCCCAGTGTGATCCCCGACCGCACCATCTACGACCTCGCTTCGCTCACGAAGGTCGTCGGCACGACCACGGCCTGCATGATCCTCTTCGACGAAGGGAAGCTCCTCCTCGACGAGAAGGTCTCGCATTACCTCCCCCGCTTCACCGGCGGGAACAAGGACGAGGTCACCGTCCGTCAGCTGCTCATGCACCGCGGTGGACTCCCCGCGGGGCGCGACCTCTGGCGCCATGCCCATACGCCCGACGAAGCGCGCACACTCATCTACGAGACCCCGCTCGAGTACAAGCCGGGCACGGGCTTCGTCTATTCGGACCTGGGCGCGGATCTGCTCGGGATGATCGTCGAATCGATCACCGGCGAAGGGCTCGACACCTTCCTCAAGTGGCGCGTCTTCGACCCGCTCGGGATGAACGACACCGGCTTCCGCCCGGCGGACTCGGTGATCGCCCGCGTGGCGCCGACCGAAGTCTCCCCGCCGCGCGGCTACCCGATCAAGGGAGAGGTCCACGACGAGAACGCCTACGCACTGGGCGGCGTCGCCGGGCATGCCGGGCTCTTCGGCACCGCGTCGGATCTCGCGGTGTTCGCGCAGATGCTGCTCGATGGCGGCACCTACAACGGCGTGCACATCGTCGCCGACTCCACCATCAAGCAGTTCACCGCGCGCGCGGCCGGCTCGCGCGCCCTGGGCTGGGAAGTGGGCGAGGGGCAGCACGGCTCCGGCAACTACCTGCGCGACGGCGCCTTCGGCCACACCGGCTTCACCGGCACCTCGCTCTGGATCGATCCCGATCGCGAGATGTTCGTGATCCTGCTGACGAACCGGGTGCACGCCGCCAAGGCCAAGCGCCCGGCCAAGGTCATCGCCGACGTGCGACAGGACCTCAGCGACGCCGCCGCGCTCTCGGTGACCGACGAGAACCTCGCCGTCGCGGCGATGCCGGCGAGCTTCCGCGCCGACCGTGCCGTGGACTGGAACCGCCCGGTGAAGAAGGCCCGCAAGTCACGCTCGAAGAGCAGCGGGAAGTCGTCGAGCAGCAAGAGCAGCACGGTCAAGAAGCCGTCGAGCAGCAGCGCGAAGGGTGGTTCGTCGGCCAAGAGCGCCTCGTCGGCCAAGGCGGCGCCGAAGACGGCCTCGAAGGCCGCAGCGTCGAAGCCAGCAGCGAAGAAGCCGTCCAAGAAGCCCGCCAAGAAGCCGTCGGCCAAGTAGCCGACGGCCGCGCCGGGCTCCCCCCAGTCGCGGAACCAATCGCAACGCGATTAGATTTGTCGGGTATCCCCATGGAATCCGACGCCTTCGATCCCTTCGCTCAGACCGAGCCCACTGGGCCGGCTGTGACCGCCTCTCCGACGCCCGCCGTCGCCGATGCGACCGGCGCGAGCCCGGATGCTCCAGTAACTGCAGGAACGGTTACGCCGGAGCTCGTCAAGCTCGCGCTCCGGAAGGTCAAGGACCCCGAGCTGAATCTCAACATCGTCGACCTCGGACTCGTCTACGACATCCGCGTCGAGGGGAACGATGTCCAGATCGACATGAGCCTCACCTCCCCGGCCTGCCCCTCGGGTCCCGAGTTGATGGGCGACGCCGAGAAGGCCATCAAGGCGATGGACGGCGTCGGCGCCACGAGCGTGAATCTCGTCTGGACGCCCATGTGGTCGCCCGAACGCATCGAACCCCGCGTACGGGCCTACCTGGGCTTCTGAGCCCCCAGGGCCGCCGCCCCTACTTCCGGGGCTCCACCAGCAGCAGCACCCCCTCCAAGGCCCCCACGGGGACCTTGATCGCCCGTGCGCCCGCCGGCAGGACCGCCACCTGCTTCTTCCCCGAGGCGTCCACCCGCCAGAGCGTCGCGCCGCGTGCGGTCCCGTGCCGTACCGGGTCGAGCGTGAGCGTCACCTCGTGCGCCACGTCATCGATGCTCGCCAACGCGATCCCCACCGTGCCGTTCGTCGCGCGCCACGCTCCGGTCATCACCGCGGGCGCGTGCAGCGGAACCTCGGTCGCCCCACCGCGCCGCGCGGCATAGATCGAGATCCGCGAGCCGGTGAAGTCGAGCACCGGCGCGTCGCTGAGCGGCGTCACCACGAATGCGCCGTCCTGCAGCCAGGCGCGGTTCGCATGCCGCAGCTTGGCGAGCGCGGCGAGATAGCCGATCTCCTTGGGACGCTTCTCGAACTGCTCGTCGGTGAGGTTCGCGATCGTCGGCTGCATCCCCCACACGAACATGCGCGCCTGTTCCAGCAGGAACTGGCGGCGGTACTTCTCCTCCAGCAGCGTCATCGCGTTGGGCGGACGCGTGGAGTCGGGCCAGAGTTCGTCGTACGGCGGATACGTGAGCGAGCCGTACGTGCCGTAGGTCAGTGCGTGCTGATGGTACACGGCCTGGAAGAGCGGGATCGGCTCCCACCCGCTCGCCGGATCGGCGTAACGCTCCTCGCTCACCTGCAACGTGAGGAAGGCGTCGAGATCGGGGAGCCAGCTCTCGCCCCCGCCCTCCCCGGCCAACCCCAGTGACGTCCCGTTGCGCTTGCGCAGATCGGCGGCGAGGGCGCGGAAGCCGTCCATCCAGTAGTGCCCGCCACCCACGGGATGCCCGTGATCGGCCGACCAGCAGATCAGACTCAGCACCGCCTGGTCCATGTACACACCGTCGATGCCGTACTGCTTCACCACGGTGTCCGCGATCCCGGCGTACTTGTCGCGCCAGAACTTCGTCGAGACATCCATCGGCGCGCAGGGCTCGGGATTGAACACGTTGTACGTCTCCTTCCGCACCGTGCCGTCGCGCTCGCGCACCGCATACCGCTCCGCCCCCTCACGCGTCCAGCTGGGCGTGTTCACGCACCAGAGGCGCTGATTCATGTACACGATGGCGCGCACATCGGCCGCGTGCGCACGCTTCACCGCGGCGGTGAACGTCTCGGCGCCGTCGCGCGGCGGGAGATAGTCGGGGAACGAGGTGTCATACGGTCCCTTGTGCCACCAATGCCAGAACACGCTCACCGGGAGCCCGACGGTCTTGCGCAGGCGGATCGCGGGATCGAGCACCTGCGTGGTGCGACCGCGATTCCACACCCACACGCCGGTGTTGCGCATCCACGACGTCGCGGTGCCGCGCGCCACGCGACTCTCGCGCGCCCACTTCTGTACGCCGCCCCACGCGCGGTAGCGTTCGGCGGCGTTCATCCACGAACCGCGCGTCACGCCGAGTCGCACCCCGTACGTCGGCGCATAGCGCGAGGCCGTGCTCGGATCGGAAAGCACGTGCGCGAGCTCGACGGTCGCACTGCTCGTCCCGTCGCCGGTCATCAGGAACGACTTGCGGTACGCGAGGGAGTCGTCGGTGCTCACGTAGAGTCCGCTCTTCGCGCCGCGCGTCAACGCCACGAGCTGCATCGAGAGCTGACCGGGGTAGCCCCACTCGAGGGTGCGCGGCGCACCGGCCGCGGTACGGAGGAGCTTGGCCGGATCACGCGCACGCTGCCCCATCCAGAGCGGGACCGAGAGTTCGGCGCCGTCGTCGAGCGCCACGCCCGCCAGTCGGGGGTAGAGCACCCGTTCGATCCCGATCTCCCGCATCCCCTCGAGCGCGATATGCCACGAGGTGGTCGAGTCGGCCTCGAGCTGGACCTTCGCGCGCACCACGAGCGTCGGGTAGCGCTCGAACCCCTCCCACTTCAGGTCGAGCCCGGGACGCTTTCCGTTGGTGCGGCTCCACGTGAAGCGCGCAGCCGACGTCGCATCGATCGGCGTCATCCCGGGGGTCCGTTCGAGCCGGAACAGCGGAACCGCGGCCGACGTGGTGGCCACGGGTTCGCGCGTGGCGGATTCCAGCCGCGCGATCCCGCCATGCACCGGTTCGAGCGTGAGCCGTACGCCGGCGCCCTCGAGGGTCGGCGTGGCGGCGCCCTGAGCCTCGACCGAGGTGGACGCGCACGCAACGAGCGCACCGACGAGGAGTCGGCGCAGTGAGGTCGAGCGGATCATGGACACTCCGGGCAACGGAGAGAGGTGGTGAGGAGCGGCACGCGACACGGGCAGCGTACGCGTGCGCTCCTAGCGATACGGCGAGTCGTCAGCCTCGGCGGCGGCGGCCTGACGTTCGGCCTTCCGCGCCTTGAAACGTTCCAGCGCGCCGATGAATCCGGCGCCCATCTCCGCGCTCTGCCACTTCCGGATCCCCGGGATGGCTTCGAGCTCCTCGAGCGTGCGGGGCAAGGCGCGCGCGATCGTCTCCATCCGTTCGCGCGAGCAGAGCACGCCGGGATCGAGTTCGAGACGCTTGGCGGCATCATCGCGCACCGATTTCAGACGCCCCACCTTGTCGTCGAACTCGGGATCCTTCTCCCAGCGCGGCGCGCGCGGGAACTTGGGGAGCTGCGCGTCGGGCACGGCGAGACCGCGCTGCACCGCCGCGAGCACATCGCGCCCCGCGCGGTCCATCATCCCGCGCGGCATCCCCTTGATGGCGCCGAGGGCGTCCATGGTGGACGGCGCCGAGCGCGCGATCTCGAGCAGCACATCGTTCGCCACCACGCGGAAGGTCGCGCGATCGAGCTGCAGGGCGACGCCGTCACGCCACGGCACGAGCTCGCGCAGGAGCGCGAGTTCGCGACGCGTGAGATCGCGCGCCCCCTTCACCTTCAGATAGCTCATCCCCGCTTCTTCCGGCTCCCATCGCGTCCCTTCGAGACGCAGGAACTCCTCGCGGGCCCAGCTCATGCGCCCCTTCTTCGTCAGTTCTTCCTTGAGCTGGTCGCGGAGGCCGAGCAGGTGCAGCGTGTCGAGTGCCGCATAGTCCAGCATGCTCTCGGTGAGCGGACGCATGGACCAATCGGCGCGCTGATGCTTCTTGTCGAGCTTCAATCCGAAGCCGCGCTCGAGCAGCGCCGCGAGTCCGAACGCCTGGATCCCCAGCAGCTGCGCCGCGATGCGCGTGTCGAACAGGTTGGTGGGATGCCAGCCGTAGTCCTGATGCAGGAGTCGCAGGTCGTAGTCGGCGTCGTGGAACACGACCTCGACCTTCGGATCCGCGAGCAGCGCGCCGAGTGCCGCCGGCGCGTCGATCGGGAGCGGATCGATGATCCCGTGATGCGTGCGCGTCGAGAGTTGGATCAGATAGATCCGGTCGACGAAGCGATGGAAGCTCGCCCCCTCGGTGTCGATCGCCAGCTCGCGCGTGCTCCCGATGGTCTCGAGGAATCGCGTGACGGCCGCGTTCGAATCGAGATACTGGACGCTCGGGGAGGCTGCGGAGCTTGACTGGGGCACTGAACCGGGAAGTGAGAAGGGCGACTCGCCAAATCTAGCGCATTGCCCGCTCCGGACGTGACACCGAGCGGGACGCGGCCGGAAACACGAAGGCCGAGGCGTCAGCCTCGGCCCTCAAGTCGTTACAGGGAAAGCGGTTAGCGCGTCGGACGCTTCGGCGGGTTGTCGCTCTTGAAGACGTCGCGGTTGATCTGCACGAACTGCCGCTGGTTCCCCGGCACGTCCTCCTCGGGGAAGATCGCGGTCACCGGGCACTCCGGCTCGCACGCGCCGCAATCGATGCACTCATCCGGATGGATGTACAGCATCTCCGGGCCCTCGTAGATGCAGTCCACCGGACACACGTCGACGCACGACTTGTCCTTGGTATCCTTGCACGCCTCGGTGATCACGTACGGCATCGGCCTGTCCTCTGGGGGAATCGGTGTGACGGGGTGGGACGAGAAGATTATCGCGCATCCGCGCCCGCAACAAGGCACCCGCCCCCTGTACGTGCCTCGGACTTTGACAGGGAACCCTCTCCACGGCTATTTCCCCCTATGCAATTGACCGTGAATGGCCGCCTCCGGACGGTCGCCGATCCGCAGGGCACCCTGCTCGACCTCCTGCGCGACGAACTCGCGCTGACCGGCACCAAACTCGTCTGCGACCGCGGCGAGTGCGGCGCCTGCACCGTGCTGCTCGACGGACGCACCGCCTACGCGTGCCTCACCCTCGCCGCGGCATGCGAGGGCGTCGCCGTCACGACGGTGGAGGGCCTCGGAGCCACCGACGGTTCGCTCAACGACCTGCAGCAGGCCTTCATCACCCACGACGCGGCGCAGTGCGGGTTCTGCACCCCGGGACAGCTGGTCGCCGCGCACGATCTGCTCGCCCGCAATCCGGCGCCGACCGAAACCGACATCGTGCACGCGATGAGCGGCAACCTGTGTCGCTGCGGGACCTACCCCAAGATCGTGCGTGCCATCCAGGCGGTCGCCGCCGCACGCGCGGCGGCGTCCGCACCGGGAGTGTCCCATGGCGCCTAAGGGGAAGTCGAAGCGCCCGAAGGCCGGCGGTTTCGTCCCGACCACCGTTGAGGTGGAAGGCCGCACCGAGACGCGGATCGTCGAGGTACCGGCGTTCGAGCCCGCGCCGTGGAGCGAGGAGACGCCGCTGCACATCGTCGGCGCGCGCGTCCCGCGCATGGACGCGCACGAGAAGGTGAATGGCCGCGCGCGCTACACCGCCGACATCGTGCGCCCCGGCATGCTCCACGCCGTGATCGTGCGCGCGCGCATCGCGCGCGGCACCATCGCGAGCTTCGATGCCACTGCCGCGCGCGCCCTTCCCGGCGTCTGCGACATCCTCGGGCCGGGGGACGCGCCCGCCAAGACGCGCCTCTTCGGCAAGGACATCCTCTATCGCGGACAGCCGGTCGCGGCGGTCTGCGCCGACACCCTCGCCGACGCCGAACGCGCGGCGCGGGCCATCGTGATCACCTACGATCGGCTCCCTTTCGCCGCGACCTTCGACGACGCGGCCGCGCCGAACGCTCCCGCCGTGAAGCCCTCGGGGAACTTCGCCCCGCAGTCGCCGGTCATCATGCAGCGCGGCGACGTGGCCGCCGGACTCGCCGCCGCCGATGTCGTCATCACGCGAGAGTACCGCACGCCGGTGCAGCTCCACACCGCGCTCGAACCGCACGGCGCGTGCGCGGAGTGGGAAGGCGATCGCGTCACCATCTGGGAGTCGACGCAGGGGATCTTCCGGACCCGCGCCGATGTCGCGCGGTCGCTCGACATCCCGCAGTCCCGGGTGCGCGTCATCAAGGACTACATGGGCGGTGGGTTCGGCGCCAAGAACGGCGCCGGCGCGCACACCTACGTCGCCGCGCTCTTCGCCAAGCGGATGAACCGTGCGGTGCGGTGCCTCAACGACCGCGAAGCGGAACAGGTGGACTCGGGGAACCGCCCCGCCACCGTGCAGCGGGTGACGATCGGCGCCCGGAAGAACGGGACCCTCACCGCCATCCAGCTCAGCGCCGACGTCCCGCTCGGCATCAGCGGATGGGAGGGCGGTCCGGCGCAGATCTATCACGAGCTCTACGCCTGCCCGAACGTCCACAGCGAGGAACGCTTCGCGTACATCAATGCGAGTGGCATGCAGGCGTTCCGCGGCCCCGGGTACGTCGAGGGGGCCTTCGGACTCGAGGGCGCGATGAACGCGCTCGCCGCCGAGCTGGGCATGGACCCGCTGGCGCTGCGCCGCAAGAACTTCGCCAAGAAGGACCCGCGTCAGGGGCGTCCGTACAGCGGCAACGCACTGCTCGACTGCTACACCGAAGGGGCGGAACGCTTCGGCTGGAACGCCCCGCGCGCGCCGCAGACGGGACGCGTGCGCCGCGGCGTCGGCCTCGCCGCGCAGGTCTGGCCCACGGGGGGCGGCCCGCCATCGTACGCGCATGTCCGCGTCAACGCCGACGCCAGCATCGATGTGCTCGCCGGCACCCAGGACCTCGGCACCGGCGCCCGCACCGTGCTCTCGCAGATCGCGGCCGAAGCGATCGGCGCGAAGCTCGCCGACGTCCGCGCGATCATCGGCGACACCGAGCATCTCCCCTACGCCGGGAACTCGTGGGGCTCGATGACCACGCCCAGCGTCGGCCCCGCCGTACGCATGGCGGCCATGGACGCGCAGTTCCAGCTCTTCCAGGCCGCGGCCGCGATGCTCGACACCACCCCCGACGCCCTCGAAGCGCGCGACTCGCGCATCACCGTGCGCGACACCGATCGCTCGATGACCTTCGCCGAGGTGTGCAAGCGACTCGGCAACGTGATGATCTACGGCAAGGGGTCGCGCGGTCCGAACCCCGCCGGCACCGCCATCAACACGTTCGGCGTGCAGTTCGCCGAGGTGGAGGTGCATCTCGACACCGGCGTCGTGCGGGTGCTGCGGATCGTCGCCGCGCACGACGCCGGCCGGATCATCAATCCCACCCTCGCCGAGAGTCAGCTCGAGGGCGGGATCCTGCAGGGAATGGGCTACGCCCTCACCGAGGAGCGCATCGTGGATCGGCGCTTCGGGATGGTGATGAACAGCTCGCTGCACGACTACAAGATCCCGACCATGGCCGACGTGCCGCGGATCGACGCGTTCTTCGTGGGGAGCGCCGACGCCGCCGCGAACCATACCGGGGCCCGCGGGATCGCCGAGCCGCCGGTGATCCCCACCGCGCCGGCGATCGCCGCGGCGGTGGCCGACGCGATCGGCGCCGAGGTGCGGCAGATCCCGCTCACCCCTTGGCGCGTGCTCGCGGCGCTCCCCGATCGACGCTGAGCGACCTCCATGCTGCGTGACCACGTGATGCCGGGCGGCGCGCACGACACGACGTTCCGCTGGCGCGGTGCCGAACCGCAGCGGATCGAAGGGCTGAGTGACGCCGTGTTCGGGTTCGCGATCACGCTGCTCGTGATCTCGCTCGAAGTGCCGAAGACCTTCAACGAACTGCGGCACGCGATGTCGGGGTTCGCCGCCTTCGCCGCGAGCTTCCTGCTGCTCTTCGTCGTCTGGTACCGGCAGTACCGGTGGTTCCGCCGCTACGGACTCAACGACGCGCGCACGATCGCCATCAACGGCGCGTTGCTCTTCGTCGTGATCTTCTACGTGTATCCGCTGAAGTTCCTCTTCACCGTGCTCTCGGCGTCCCTCGGCTTCGGGTCGCGGGTGACGGCGTCAGGCGAACTGATGATCGAGGGTCGGCAGATGATCGACCTGATGGTCATCTACTCGCTCGGGTTCATCGCCGTCTATGCGCTCTTCGCCATGCTGCATCGGCATGCGTGGAGCCTGCGCGCCGAACTCGCGCTCGACGGTGCCGAGGAAGTGGAGACCCGGATGGCCGTGCTCGAGGACACGCTGATGGTCGGCGTCGGTGTGGTGGCGCTGGTGCTGTCGCGGCTCGGGTCGCCGCAGCTCGGGGGACTCGCCTACGCGCTGGTAGCGGCGGTCCAGTGGTGGGTGACGCGCGCGCGGGGGCGCGCGCTCGCCGCGCTCACCCCTTCCACGGCGGCAACGCGCCCGCCTTCCGCTTGAGATCGGGGTTGAACCGATACAGCGTGGTCGTCTTGCCGATCACCT
>CAZAGK010000012.1:0-46039 GCA_964484775.1 uncultured Gemmatimonas sp.
GGGTTCGGGGTTACGCCAGTCGTGCGGGGGGTCTCCAAAGCTCCCCGGTCCGGCAGGTGGACGCAAGCGCCCAGACTTCCTGTGACACCCTCGCGGGGCGAGGGTCCCGCCCCCATTTTCCAGCAGCTACGCCCGACTACGCGTAGCTCCCGAGACCCCACCGGAGAACGACCCCATGGCCCTGTCCCACCTGCTCCGCCGTTCGGCCACCGCTCTCGCCGTCGCGGCAGCGATCGCCCCGGCCTTCGCCCCCTCCCTCTCGGCCCAGGGCCGTGGCGGTGGCGGCTTCAGCGCCGCCGACTCCATCAAATACAAGTACGCCACCACCCCGCAGCTCGACAAATACAAGGAAGAGATCGCCCGCGAGGTCGATGCCAAGGCCAAGATGATCCAGGAGATGGTGGATCAGGTCTTCTCCTTCGGCGAACTCGGCATGCAGGAGTTCGAGACCAGCAAGTACCTCACCGGGATCCTCGAACAGAACGGCTTCAAGGTCGAGCGCGGCGTGGCGGGAATGCCCACCGCCTTCGTCGCCCGCTGGAGCAGTGGCAGCGGCAAGCCGGTCATCTCGCTCGGCTCCGACATCGACGACATCCCGCAGGCGAGCAACAAGCCCGCCGTCGGCTCGCACGACCCGATCATCGCCGGCGCCCCCGGGCATGGTGAAGGCCACAACGCCGGCGTCCCGCTCAACATCGCCGCCGCCCTCGTGGTCAAGAAGATCATGGAGCGCGACCATCTTAGCGGCACCATCGAGCTCTGGCCCGGTGTCGCCGAAGAGCAGATGGCGGGGAAGGCCTTCCTCGTGCGCGCCGGCGTCTTCAAGAACGTCGATGCGGTGCTCTTCACTCACGTCGGCAACGACCTCGGGGTGAGCTGGGGACAGAGCGGGAGCAACGCCCTCATCTCCGCGATCTTCAAGTTCAAGGGCGAGAGCGCGCACGCCGCCGGCGCCCCGTGGCGCGGCAAGAGCGCCCTCGACGCGGTGATGCTCATGGCCAACGCGTGGGAGTTCCATCGCGAGCACATGGAACTGCCGCAGCGCTCGCACTACGTGATCCCCGACGGCGGCGACCAGCCGAACGTCGTGCCGATCACCAGCAGCATCTGGTTCTACTTCCGCGAACGCGACTACGAGCGCACCCTCAAGATGTACGAGGATGCCAAGAAGATGGCGCAGGGCGCGACGATGATGACCGGCACCAAGCTCGACACCGTGATGATGGTGGGCTCGGGATGGAGCGGCCACTTCAGCCGTCCGATCGCCGAAGCGATGTACGCCAACATCCAGAAGGTCGGGATGCCCAAGTGGGACGAGAACGATCAGGCCCTCGCCAAGGCGCTGCAGCGCGAACTCGGCGTGCGTGAGACCGGACTCGCCGAACGTGGCGGCCGACTCGGCGGCCCGGTGAACGAGGCCACCCGCATGGGCGGCGGCTCCGACGACATCGGCGACGTGGCGTGGAACGTGCCGACCATCACGCTCAACTTCCCGTCGAACATCCCGGGCACCCCGGGGCACAACTGGGCCAACGCCATCGCCATGGCCACGCCGATCGCGCACAAGGGTGTGGTCGCCGGCGCCAAGGTGCAGGCCATGACGATGATGGACCTGATCCTCACGCCGCAGATCGTCGTCGATGCCAAGGATTACTTCGACAACGTCCAGACGAAGGAGACGAAGTACAAGCCCTTCATCGCGCCGACCGATCTCCCGCCGATCTGGCTCAACGCCGACATCATGGCGAAGTACCGCCCGGAGATGAAGAAGTACTACTACGATCCCAAGAAGTACAAGACGTACCTCGAGCAGCTCGGGATCGCGTATCCGACGATCAAGAAGATCCTGCAGTAAGCGCATCGCCGTGAACACGAAGGGCCTCGCGCACCACGCGCGAGGCCCTTCGTTCATCAGCTGATGTCTAGCGTCGTATCGCCGTCGCCAACACCCCGACACTGTCCATCTGCACTCGCGTCCCTTTGGCGATCGTCATCCCCGACACCGTGAGCTCGCGCGAGAGCTGACAGCTCCCCACGGCGCCATTCGCGTGGAAGCGCGTGCTCACCGCCGCCGCGTCGGCGGCATCTCCGACGGCGGCGCAGGGGACGCCCTTCACCTCTTCATCCTTCCCGAGCCAGCACTGCTCGAGCGTGCCGTCGGCGCGGAAGGTGGTGAGCCACCCGCGGGCCGCCGAGCCGCGACAGCTGTGCCCCTGGATCACCGCCCCCGCGTCGGGAAGCGACACATAGCGCAATGTCCCGTCCACATTCAGCGCGACCTTCGTTCCCGCGGGGAGTCCCTCGTTCGCGACCATCGCCTTCTCGGAGAGCGTGCACTGCTCCACCCGATTCGCCGCCGGGAACCAGAGGATCTTCCCCGCCGCGCAGGGCACCCCGCCGACCTTGGTCGGCGCCTTGAGATCGAGGGCCGCGCTCCGCGTGGCGGAGGGTGCCGCCTCCACCTTGGGCGTGCGCGAACGACCGACCACCACCCACGCGGCGCCCGCGAGGATGATCAGCACCGTCGATATCATCTCGATCCGGTCCCGGAGGGACCCCTGCTTCTTTTCAGTCACTGCAACAAGCTAGCCATCACAACGGCGCTCGGACACCTCCGCACGCGCGAGCGCGCTCAGCCTACGGCATCGCCTTCCGACCGATCGAGAACAACCCGATCGGCGCACTCACCATGTTCTCCGGATCGAAGCAGGCGTCGCACACGCGCCCCAACGCCTCGAAGCCGAGCAGCTTCACATGCGGCGTCCGGTGGAACGCCTTCACGGGCTCGTCGCGCAGCAGATCGGTGCTCAGATACTTCTTGTTCGAGTCGCAGAAGATCGTCACCACGACTGCCTCGCCATCCAGCTCGTCCTGGATCTCCATCGCCGCCAGGAAGTTCGCGCCGCTCGAGATCCCGACGCCCAATCCGAGTTCGGCGGCCAACTTCTGCGCCATCAGGATCGCATCGCCATCGTCCACGGCGACGATCCGGTCCAACAACTTCAGCTGCATGATCGCCGGAATGAACTCATCGCTGATCCCCTGGATCCGATGCTTCCCGACCTTGTGCCCCGTGCTCATCGTCGGCGAGTTCGAGGGCTCCACCGGATGTAGCTTGATCTCCGGCGACACGCGCCGGAGGAATCCACCGGCGCCCATGATCGTTCCACCCGTCCCCACCCCGGCCACGAACGCCGCCGGCTCCAGATGCGCATCGCGCAACTGCGCCCAGATCTCGGGGCCCGTCGTGCGATAGTGCGCATCGGGGTTCAGCTCATTGCTGAACTGCCGCGGAAGGAACGAGTCCGGTGTCTCGACCGCCATGTCCTCCGCCATCCGGATCGCGCCGAGGAACCCGCCCTCTTCCTTCGACACCAGCCGCACGTCGGCGCCGAACGACCGCACGAGTGCGATCCGCTCCGCGCTCATCCAGTCCGGCATGAAGATCGTGACCGGATGGCCGAGCGCTCGCCCGATCGCCGCGAAGGAGATCCCCGTGTTGCCGCTGGTGGCCTCGATGATGCGCCCCCCCGGACGCAGCTCACCCGACTCCAGCGCCTCGCGCAACACGTGCAGCGCCATCCGGTCCTTGATGCTCCCCGTCATGTTGAAGCTCTCGGCCTTCGCGTACAGGCGACGCGCGGGACCGCCGTCCACCGAGAATTCGATGGCGAGCATGGGGGTGTTGCCGACGAGCGTGCGCAGACCATGCACACGCTCGTTCATCGTATATCCGGTCACGGCTTCTTGGTTGCAGGTGCTTTCGTGGCCGGCTTCGCCTTGGCGACCACCGTCACGTACTGGTACATCCCCTTCTCCACGTGCGAGCGGCCGTCCTTGGCCGGGATCATGCACGAGAGCACGTACTTCCCTGGCGCGAGACGCACCGTCAGGAAGGTCTCGGCGTTCGTCGCGATCGTCCCCGTCATCCCGACGGTCGTCGTCCAGGTCGGCGGGACGCCGTTCTTCGTGCGGATGTAGTCGAAGAACTCCTTGATCGTGTGCCCGGCCCCGAGTTCCACCACGGAGAGCTGGTGCACATCGCTCCCCTGATTCACGAGATGGAAGGTGACGATCCCTTCATTGATCGTCGGCGGCGCATCGAACGCATAGTCGCGCGCCGTGATCAGCGCGTACTGGATATGCTCACTCGCGCTCGCGGCCTGCGCCTGCGCGCTGGCGGGTGCGATCACGCCAACGAGCACAGCCGACACGACGAGTGAGCGGAACGACCGAATCATTGCACACCTCCGGAAGTGGCATGAGGCAAATCCCCTGGTGGAGGGTGCCCCTTCCCGGAGGGAGAAACAATAAGGGTTATGATGACATCTAACCGGTGTTTCGGTGACGGTCGATCAGTCCACGATGAAGAGCTTCGCCCCGGTCGTGGTGCGCGAGCGGTGCCCCATCGCATCGTCCGCCACCTGATAGCTCATCCCGGCGGTCAGTCGTACCGTGCGCCCGTCGGCCAGCTCGGTGTCGAGCACCCCGTCGAGCACCAGGAGCACATGCCCCTTCAGGCACCAATGGTCGGCCAGGTAGTCGGCTGAGTACTCGACCATCCGCACCCGGATCGCCCCGAACCGCTGCGTCCGCCAGTGGGCGACCCCTGTCTCGCCCGGGTGGACGGTGGGCTCGACGCTACTCCAATCGACCGTCCCGAAGGGGATACCGCGCATTTCCATAGAAGGGAGAATAGGACGGGGTCTTGACGGCGGGAACTGGATAGTGTATTTAACATGTGCGTTAGATAACCTCTCGGCTATATAACACCGGAGTCTCTGTGCTCGACCCAATCCAGATCCTCGACGTCCCGGCTCAGCACGCCGCGGTCATCCGGCTCACCATCCCCCGCGCCGAGATCCAGAAGCACATGGGCCCGGCGATGATGGAAGTCATGCAGACCGTGCACCGGCTGGGGGTCGCCCCGACCGGCCCGATGTTCTCCTACCACTTCACGTTCGAACCCGCGACCTTCGACTTCGAAGTCGGCGTCCCCGTCGCCGCGCCGATCACCCCTACCGGCCGTGTGATCGCGAGCATCCGCCCCGCCTGCCGAATCGCGCGCACCATCTACCGCGGCCCCTTCGAAGGACTCGGCCCCGCCTGGGGAGAGTTCAATCGACTGGTGAAGGAGCAGGGACACAGCTACGGCGACCGGATGTGGGAGAGCTATCTGAAGGGGCCCGAGGTGAGCCCCGATCCGTCGAAGTGGGAGACGGAGCTCAACCGAGTCATCGGCTGAGCGACGCATGAGCGCTGAAGAAGTCGACGCCTTCGTCGCGAAAGCCGACCATCCGCTCACCGCGGAGATCGAGGCGCTGCGCACGACCATCCTCGGCGCCGACAAGAGCATCACCGAAGGGATCAAGTGGAACGCGCCGAGTTTCCGCACGACGGAGTGGTTCGCCACCACGCATCTGCGCACCAAGGTGGGGATCGGGGTGATCCTTCACCTCGGCGCCAAGACGCGCGCGACCGCCAAGACCGGGATCGACATCGCCGATCCCACCGGATTGCTGCAGTGGCTCGCCAAGGACCGCGCGATGGTGACCTTCGCCGATGTGAAGGACATCAAGGCCAAGCAGCGCGCCTTCCGCACGCTCCTCAAGGAGTGGATCGCCCATGTCTGACTTTCGCTTCACGCTCGAGTCGCACCGATGAGCACCGACGTTCTGAGCAACACCTTCTTCGCCCTCGCCGACCCCACGCGGCGCGCCATCCTCGCGCAGCTCGCCGAGCGTGGCGCGGCCACGGTGAAGGAGCTGTCCGCTCCCTTCACCATCAGCGGCCCCGCCATCTCGCGACACCTGCGCGTGCTCGAGCGTGCGGGGCTCATCCTGCGCGGTCGCAACAAGCAGTTCCGCCCGTGTACCCTCGACGCGGCGCCACTCAAGGAAGTGGCGCACTACGCCGAGGCGTACCGCAAACATTGGGACGAGAATTTCTCCCGTCTCGATGCCTACCTCCAACGCATGAAGGACGAGGAGACGACGAATGACTTCGGCGAATGACAGCGAAACGGCAACCCTCGACTTGCCGAGCGATCTCGAGATGCGCATCATGCGCACCCTGAACGCGCCGCGCCGGCTGGTATGGATCGCGTGGACCGACCCGAAGCACATCCCGAAGTGGCTCTATGGCATGCCGGGGTGGACGATGCCCGAATGCCACGTGGACCTGCGCGTGGGCGGCACCTATCGCTTCGTGTACAAGGACCCCAGCGGGGAAACGGGGATGATCCTGAGCGGCGAGTACCTCGCGGTCGAGCCGATCGGTCACTTGCAGAGCAAGGAGAGCTGGGGCGAGCCCTGGCCGTGGACGCACAACACGATCGACTTCACCGATCTCGGTGAGCGCACCCGCGTGTCGGTCACGATGAAGTTCGACAGCAAGGAGCAGCGCGACGCCGCCGCGGCGACCGGTGCCAAGGACGGGATGGAGATGGGGTTCAAGCGGCTGGAGGAGTACGCGAAGACGATGGCGTAGCACTCCGGATCGTGAAGCGGCCGCGCGACGCTGTTGCGTCGCGCGGCCGTTCGCGTTTCGGAGGGCGCTCAGTTCACTCGGCCTGCGCTCGCTCCCTCAACGTCTCCAGCACCTCAAGGCTCGCCTTCGTCCGCTCGAAGAGTTCCTGCACCCGCTGACACACCTCGACCGCACGCCGCGCCTCGTCGTCATCACCGGAGTGGATCGCGTCGCCCGCGATCGCCGAAAGCTCTTCGAACTCGCGCATCAACTGCTGTTGCATCGCGCGCGTCGCCGCGATCTCCTGATCGATCAGCGGCAACACCGAGGGCGACACGGTTACGGACTCCGGTTTCGGCATGTGCTCTAACATCGCGTCGAACTCCGCGCGCTTCTTGAGGATCGCATCACGGAACTTCTCGATCATCGCTACACCCCGAACTGCCGCAGATGATGATCCTCATGCCGCCACCCCCACCGGCCCCAGAGCCGCGAACTCATCGGCCCGAAGAACGGATGCGGCTTGCCGCCCAGCGCCGGCAACTGCTCCGCGAACCGCGCCCGCACATCCAGCAACCGCTGCATGTCCTGCACGAAGTCGCCGGGCTTGGTCCCGCCGCGCAGCGCATCCACCGTCTTCCCCGTGGGCGTTCCCTTCGGCCACGGCATCGGCGTCTCGAGCGCCAGAAACTTGGCCACCGTGCGCGCGAAGAAGGTGATGCGAACGTCTCCCGCCCGCTCCCCCATCACCACCTGATAGGAGTCCGCGAGATGACAGAGCATCTGATGCGAGGTCATCTGCCCCCACTTCCGCTCCGTGGTCGGCGTGATCGCTCGGATGCGCGCGGCGTTGGCATCGAAGGTCGCGCGGTCGTTCAAGTCGCTCACAAGTCACTCCGTTCGTTCAGGTCCCCTAAAACTCCCACGACACCCCCGCACTCGGCAAGCGCCCCAACTGCGGATTCACCGTGTGCGTGATGGTCAACACATTGTTCCGCACCGATGCCCGGTAGTTGTACGCTGCCGGGTTCACCGTGTCGAACAGATTGAACAGATCCACGAAGAAGGCCAGCTTCCCCCGCGACGTCTCCACCTCGCGCGTCGCCCGCACGTCCACGCGGTGATACCACGGCAGCCGATTCGCACCGAGCGCGGTGATCGGGCCGTATTGCGTGAGGATCGCCGTCTGACGCCCGGTGCGCCCGACGCGCACCGTGTCCACGATCGCCGTGATCGGCGACTCCGGCCACCCGCTGTGCACCTGCCACGCCGCCGAGAAGCGCCAGCCGGAACCCACCGGCTTGTACGAGACATCCACGTAGGCCGTGTGCTGCTGGTCGAAGGTGCGCGGTACGAGCACCCCGCTCACCTTGTCCGCCACATACGACTGCGCATAACTCGCCGACACATCCCAGCCGCGTGGTGACGTCACCTGCGCACTCACTTCCACGCCACGCGCCACCCCTTCGCGCGCGTTCCGGAAGGTGCGGTCCAGATTCAACTCCGGAAAGACGATCACATCCGACCGCAGATTGATGAACCGCGGCCGCTCCTGCGTGGTGATGCGCTGATACCCCTCGGCGCGCAACGTGGTGTTCGTCCATGGACGATACTCCACCCCGATCACGCGATGCTCCGCCATGTCCGCCTGCGCGAAGGTCGTGACCGCGTCCTGCACCTGCAGCCCGAACAGCTGCTGCGGCTGCACATAGCGCCCCGCCGCCAACCGCAACGTCAACGATGGGCTCACCGTGATCAGCGCGTTCGCCCGCGGACTCACGAGTGCATCGTGCGACCAGCTCGCCCCGTCGTACCGCAACCCGACCTCGGTCACCAACCAGCGGAACGGCTTGAAGCGCGGCGCCACATACGCACTCGTCTGCGTGCCAGTGCTCTGCATCTTCGTCAGATACGGCACCAGATCGTCCACCAGCGTGTCCGCCTGGATGCGACGGATCGACCGCTGCGCCGAATAGTCGTACGTCGCCTTCTGCGGCTTCGCCTCGGCGCCCCATCGCCACGCCCACCGATCGCCGAGGGAGAGCGTCCAATCCGTGCGCGCGCCGACGAAGGTGAACTCGCGCACATCGTGCACCTTGCTGCGGATCGGCGCCGATCCCTGCTCGTCGCCCTGTCGCTGCCAGGTGAGCTTGCCACTCGAGACCACGGTACGCGCCACGAGGTTGTCGCCGAACTGGCCGTCCCAGGTGAGCCAGCCGTAGTTGCTGCCGTAGCGGCTCGCGATCGACCCGTCCTTGATGGCGTACTGCGTCTTGTCGCCGGCGAGCAACAACTGCGCGGCTATGGTGTGATGCGCCGATAGTTCGTACTGCGTCTTGGCGAAGAGGTCACTGTAGGTGGGGTTCAGGGAGTCGGCGCGCCCGGCGAGCTTGAGCGCGAGGTCCAGATAGCCGCGTCGCGCCGACACGAGCCAACTCCCGCGCCCATTCGCGAAGCCGCCTTGCGACTGCGCGCGCAGATTCGTGACGCTCACGCCGAACGCCGTGCGGGTGCGATCGGTCTTCGGTTCGGTGGAGTTGAGGGCGAGCACGGAGCCGAGTCGCCCACCCTTGTCGGCGGTGAAGCCACTGGTGGTGAGCTCCACGCCGCCGATCGACTGCACATCGAGGATCGACAGCGCGTTGTCGAAGTCCTTCATGTGGAAGGGTTCGTAGAGCTCCATGCCGTCCAACGTTACCAGCAACTGATCCACTTCGGCGCCGCGCACATGGAAGCCGGCACTGAAGTCGCCGCTCGTGACGCCGGGTAGCCGGTTGATGGAACGGAAGAGATCCTCACCGAGCTGCGGACGCGTGATCAGCTGTTCGCGCCCGAGCGATTGGGTGGAGCTCGTCGTCTGCGTCATCAGCCCGAAGAAGCCAGGCGAGACGACGACTGCCGAGAGCGGGAGGGGCGCACGGTCGAGCACGACCCGCAACGACTGGTCGGCGGAACGGCCAGCGCTCAACTCGACGGTACGGGGCTTGAACCCCAACCGGGTGACCCGCAACGTGAGCGCTCCCGCTGGCGCACGCTCTACAATGAAAGAGCCGTCATCTCCGGAAATGGTGCGTCCGGCGATCCCCACGAGTTCGACCCGGGCGCCGGCGACTGCGACGCCGGCGGAATCGACGACCTCGCCGCGTATCCTATTCCCGGATTGCGCGATCAATACCGGCGCATTTAGCGCCAGTAATAACACAGCAACAAGCCAATATAGGCGTATTGTACTAGAAGTTATGGAACTCTTACTCAGTAGGAGACCGTACCAACGCGCCCTGTCCGACGGAGTGTTACCCCGCGCCCCTCAATATGCGTCACCATCTGCGGAGCGCCATCGATCCGCATCATTGAACTTCCGTCAGGGATTCCCGCCTTGCCAATGCTCGCCCCCCCGGACAGAATCACCAAGACCCGTAACTGAGGAACCGGAATCTTGGGGCCCACCGACGTCACCAATCCGCGCCACTACCATAAGGTTGTGGACTGCCAGTACGCCTGCCCGGCGCACACCAACGTCCCCGAGTATCTCCGCCTGATCGCCCAGGGCGAATACTCCGAGTCATACCTCCTCAACCGCGAATCCAACGTCTTTCCGGGGATCCTCGGTCGCACCTGCGACCGTCCCTGCGAACCGGCGTGCCGACGCGGCCGAGTGGACGGCAAGCCGGTCGCGATCTGCCGACTCAAGCGCGTCGCCGCCGACCTCCGCGACGACATCACCGATCGCCTGCCGAAAGCGCCCGCCGACAAGAACGGCAAGCGCATCGCGATGATCGGCTGCGGCCCATCCTCGCTCACCGTCGCCAACGATCTGCTCCCCCTCGGCTACGACGTCACCATCTACGAGAAACACTCGCAGGCCGGCGGGCTGATGCGGTTCAACATCCCCGCCTTCCGTTTGCCAGCGCAGGTGCTCGACGACGAGACGGGCTACATCATCGACATGGGCGCCACCGTGAAGTACAACACTCCGGTGGAGTCGCTCAAGACGCTGCTCGATGAAGGCTACGACGCCGTGTATGTCGGCAGCGGCGCCCCCAAGGGGAAGGAGCTCGACATCCCCGGCCGCTGGGAAGGGAATGCCAAGGACGTGATCCACATCGGCATCGAGTGGCTCGGCTCCGTGCATTTCGGGCACATCGAGAAGATCGAACCGCGTGTGCTGATCATCGGCGTCGGCAACACCGCCATGGATTGCTGCCGCACCTCGAAGCGCCTCGGTGCGAAGGACGTGAAGGTCATCGCCCGCCGCTCGCGGAAGTACTTCAAGGCCTCTCCCTGGGAACTCGAGGACGCCGAGGAGGAGCAGGTCGAGATCGTCGAGAACCACGCCCCCAAGCGCTTCGTGTTCGAGAACGGCAAGCTGACGGGGATGGAGTTCGAAGTGCTCGAGTGGAGCGAGGCCGGCGGCAAGCAGAAGAGCTCGGTGAAGAGCACCGTGATCATCCCCTGCGACTCGGTGATCCTCGCCATCGGGCAGGACAACGCCTTCCCCTGGATCGAGCGCGACATCGGCATCACCTTCGGCGAATGGGACATGCCGGTGGTGGACAAGGTCACGCACCAGAGCACGAACCCCAAGGTCTTCTTCGGCGGCGACGCCGCGTGGGGTCCGCAGAACATCATCTGGGCGGTGGAACACGGACATCAGGCCGCGGTGAGCATCCATCAGTTCTGTCAGGGGCTGAGCCCGGTGGAGCGGCTCCCCTTCGGCATGAACCTGGTGAGCGTCAAGAACGGGATGCAGTCGTGGGCCTACAGCAACGACTTCAACCCGAGCCCGCGCGCCAAGATGACGCACGAGGAGCTCGTCAAGCGATTCTCCGGTGTCGGCGTGGAAGTGGAACTCGGTTTCACTCCCGAGCAGACCGCCACCGAGGTGCAGCGTTGCCTCAACTGCGACATCGAGACGCACTTCACGAGCAAGCTGTGCATCGAGTGCGATGCCTGCGTGGATGTCTGCCCGGTGAGTTGCCTCACGATCACCCCGGGCGCCGACACGCTCGACGAGCTCAAGACCCGATTGAGCGCGCCGGCCATGAACGCGACGCAGGACATCTATACCTCGGACCCGCTCCCGCAGACCAAGCGCCTGATGGTGAAGGACGAGGACATCTGCTTGCACTGCGGACTCTGCGCCGAACGCTGTCCCACCGCCGCGTGGGACATGCGCAAGTTCGAGCTCGTCGTCCCTTACGCCTTCGCCCATAGCGCACAGGCCATCGCATGAGCCAGATCAACGATTTCGCCTTCAAGATGGCGACTGTGAACGGCACGGGGAGCGCGAGCGCCAACTCGCTCCTCATGCAGGCCATCTTCCGCATGGGGATCCCCGTCACGGGAAAGAACATCTTCCCCTCGAACATCCAGGGACTCCCCACCTGGTACGAGATCCGCGTCAGCAAGGACGGCTACACCGCGCGTCCGCCGGAGATCGACCTGATGGTCGCCATCAATCCGGCCACGTACAAGAAGGACGTCGCCAACGTCCGCTCGGGCGGCTACCTGATGTACGACTCGAGCTGGCCGATGCCCGCCGAGCTGGAGCGCGACGACATCACGATCCTCGGCATCCCCTTCGGCACACTCTGCGTCGAGGCCTTCGAGCGCGATCGTGACCGCACTCTGCTCCGCAACATCGCCTACGCCGGCGCGCTCGCCGCACTCATCGAGATCGACATGGACGTCGTCCATGAGATGCTCAACGAGAAGTTCGGCAAGAAGAAGGCGCTGCTCGACCTGAACTTCAAGGCCATCCGCCTGGGCTACGACTACGCCAAGGCCAACTTCGCCTGTCCGCTGCCGTTCAAGCTGCAGCGCATGGACGAGACCAAGGACTACATCCTGATGGACGGCAACACCGCCTGCGGGTTGGGTGCGGTGTTCGCCGGCGCGACGGTCGGGGCCTGGTATCCGATCACGCCGAGCACGTCGCTGATGGAGGCGTTCAAGGCCTTCTGCGAGCAGTATCGCGTGGACAAGGCGACCGGGCTCCACAACTACTGCATCATCCAGGCGGAGGATGAGCTCGCGGCGGCCGGCATCGCGATCGGCGCCAACTGGGCCGGTGCGCGCGCCTTCACCAACACCTCGGGCCCCGGCATCTCGCTGATGCAGGAGTTCATCGGGCTCGCCTACTTCACCGAGATCCCCTGCGTCTTCTTCGACGTGCAGCGCGTCGGGCCTGCCACCGGGATGCCGACGCGCACGCAGCAGGGCGATCTCTTCTCGCTCGCGTATGCGTCGCACGGTGACACCAAGCACATCGTGCTCTTCCCCTGCAATCCGGAGGATGCGTTCTACCAGAGCGTGATCGCGTTCGACCTGGCCGAGCGGTTCCAGACGCCGGTGTTCGTCGCCACCGATCTCGACATCGGGATGAACGACTGGATGGTGAAGCGGCTCAAGTGGGACGACAGCTACACCTGGGACCGCGGCAAGGTGCTGAACGCCGAGGAGCTCGAGAAGGTGAAGAGCTTCAGTCGCTATCTCGACGTGGACGGCGACGGGATCGCGGCGCGTACCCTTCCTGGTGTGCATCCCAAGGGAGCGTACTTCGTGCGCGGCTCCGGACACAACAAGCACGGCGCCTACACCGAGGATTCGGCGGAGTACCAGGAAGTGCTCGATCGCTTGGCACTCAAGCTGCGCACCGCGGCCAACGCGGTGCCGGCCCCGGAGTTCTTCCTGCAGCCGGACGCCGAAGTCGGGATCGTGTCGATCGGCGGCTGCCATGCGGCCGTGCTCGAGGCGCAGGCGCACCTGAAGGAGCAGGGGATCGTGGCCGACTACATGCGCATCAAGGCCTTCCCCTTCTGCGACGATGTGCAGGAGTTCCTGGTGAAGCACCCGGTGACCTTCGTGGTGGAGCAGAACCGCGACGCGCAGTTGCGCGCGCTGCTCGCGATCGAGACCGGTGTGGCGCGTGACCGCATGACCGCCGTGCTCGACTACGGCGGTGAACCGTTGACCAGTCGCGCCGTGGTCGGCGCCGTCGTCAAGCATCTCGAGGGGGCCACCGTATGACGTCCATCGCCAAACCGCCGGTCCGACACCCCGGACTCCCCAAGAACGCGCTCGGGCTCACCAAGCGCGACTACGAAGGGGCGATGAGCACCCTGTGCGCCGGCTGCGGACACGACTCCGTGACCGCCGCGCTGGTGCAGGCCTTCTGGGAGAGCGACTGCCCGCCGCATCGCGCCGCCAAGATGAGCGGGATCGGCTGTTCGTCCAAGACGACCGCCTACTTCATGAAGAACTCGCACGGCTTCAACTCCGTGCACGGGCGCATGCCCAGCGTGACGAGCGGTGCCAATGCCGCGAACCGCGACCTGATGTACATCGGCATCTCCGGCGACGGCGACTCGTTGAGCATCGGACTCGGGCAGATGAGCCACGCCATCCGCCGCAACGTGCGGATGCTCTACATGCTCGAGAACAACGGCGTGTACGGCCTCACCAAGGGGCAGTTCTCGGCGGCCTCGGACATCGGGAGCACGAGCAAGAAGGGTGAGGCGAACGTGCAGCCGCCGATCGATCCCTGTCTGCTGGCGCTGACGCTCGGTGCGACCTTCGTGGCGCGGTCGTTCAGCGGCGACAAGGCGCAGCTGGTGCCGATCATCAAGGCCGGGCTCGCGCACAACGGGTTCGCGCTGATCGATGTGATCTCCCCGTGCGTGAGCTTCAACGACCACGAGGGGAGCACCAAGAGTTACAAGTACACGCGCGCGCACGAGGTGGAGCTCACCTCATCGGACTTCGTGCCGCTCCGCAAGGAGATCACGGCGCCGGGCGCTGACGCGGAGACGACGGCGATCACCATGCACGACGGAAGCACGGTGCGTTTCCGCAAGACGCACGACGGCTACGACCCCACGAGCCGCGAGAACGCCTGGCTGCATGTGCGCGAGTGCCAGAAGAAGGGCGAAGTCGCGACCGGGATCCTCTACATTGAGGAGGGGGGTCAGGACATGCACGCGCTGGCCAAGACGGTGGAGACGCCGTTGGTGGATGTGCCCTATAGCGTGCTGTGCCCGGGGTCGAAGGCGCTGGATGCGTTGATGGAGGAGTATCGGTAGGCGCTCTCGTCGCCGAACGACGAAGCGGAGTCTCGGGAGGGGCTCCGCTTTGACGTTCAGGGCGACGGCGTCTTGAACCCGAGCGCCTTGGCCACCGCCCGTTGTCGCACGTCAAGTGTCAGGAAGCGGACCTCACTCGGGTCGTCACACACATACAGCGCCGTCGCGAGATGCCAGCAGTCGGCGCCGCGTACATAGCCTGCGTCCAGCACGCGCGCGACCTCTGCGGTGATATTGCGATCCGGGATGACGCGCTCGATGCCGCGGGCTGCGTAGATCGTCGGCGCCTGCGATTCGCGATGACAGACGGAACGAAGTTCCGCGTCGGCGAGGTTCGCACACCAGAGCTGGTCGAAACGTGCGAACTGACGCTCCACCCACGATGCACTCGGTTCCGCGAGCGCGATCGCGACCAGACACGAGCTGTCCACGAATGCCGCGCTCATCAGTCGCGCTCGTCAAGGAAACGCTGGAGTCCACCCGGTACCGGCGTGCGTGGGTTGGCGCGGTCGAGCTCGAGCGCCTCCCGCATGGACATCTCGGCCGGCTGGATCACCCCCCGTGCCCGCAGTTCGGCGATCCGCTCCTTGAGCGTCTGCTTCCGCTCCGGCGTGATCGGGCGGAGCTCCGCCACCGGCTCGCCGTGCACGGTGATGATGATCGTCCCCCCGTCGCGCACTTCGCGCACGAGCGCGGAGAACTTGGCCTTGGCCTCGTAGAGCGGGTAGCGCTTCTTCATGTGCGGAATATGGTCTGACTAGTCTGACCAGACTAGGGGGCGATCACGTCCAGCCCCGGGAAGTACTCGCGATACAGGCGGCCGTCACGGGTCAGCAGCCGCATCCGCTTCACGGTGGCGTGGGCGCCGATGTAGAAGTCGGGGAGCGGGGAGCGGCGGGTGCCCCCGGCGCGACGATAGCGGACGAACGCCTTGCCGGCGAGAAAGCCGGCGTCCCAGGGGAGCGCTTCCCGACGGATCGAGACCCGGGGCAACGCCGCCTCCAGTGCTTCGATGTCCCGGAACGTCACCGATACCTCGGCGTAGATGATCGGATTGATCACCAGCACCGACGTCTGACTGAGCGCGTGCAACTGGTCGAATGACCAGCGGTACCAGCCGGAGTTCTCGCCGACGATGTCGATCAGCACATTGCTGTCGACCAGCACCCGGCTCATATCCGCTTCTTCGGCGGCGGCTCCCAGTCCCGGGTCATCGCCATGATCTCGTCCGTCGTCATGTCGCAGTCCTTCGCCGCCCCGGACATGCGCGCCAGCAGTTCGTCCGCCCGCCGCTTGGCCGACATCTTCGTCAACACCACGGAATCCCCGTCGATCCGGAACTCCACATCGGTGTTCGGATGCAGCCCGAGCTTGTCCCGGATCTCCTGCGGGATCGTGACCTGCCCCTTCGTCGTGATGCGCACGGATCTCCCTCCCGTCCCTTGGTAATACTTTCAATTGTAATACCATTCGTGAGCCCGGCAAGTGAGTGGATCCGGCACCGCGGGCTACATTATCGCCCGTGCCCCCACGAACTCCGGACTCATTTATGCGCACCCTCCATCGTTGCATTGCCGGCGCTTCGGCCCTGCTCGCCCTCGCCCTCCCGGCCAGCGCGCAGCAGTCCTCCGCCCCGCTCTCCGACGCCGAACGCCGAGTCGCCCGCGCCGTCGATCAGCGCACCCCGGCCGCGATCGCGCTCCTCGAGCGCATCGTCAACATCAACAGCGGCACCCACAACTTCGCCGGCGTCCGCGCCGTGGGTGATGTGCTCCGCGCACAGTTCGACTCCCTGGGCTTCACCACCCGATGGGTCGATCAATCCGCCGTGAAGCGCGCCGGCCACCTCGTCGCCGAACATCCCGGCCCGGGGCCGAAGCTGCTTCTCATCGGGCATCTCGATACGGTCTTCGAGCCCTCGAGCCCCTTCCAGAAGTTCGAGAAGCTCGCCGACTCCACCGCGCGCGGGCCCGGCATCATCGACATGAAGGGGGGCGACGTCATCATCGTCACCGCCCTGCGCGCCCTGAAGGACGCGAACCTCCTCGCCGGCATGAACATCACCGTCGTCTTCGATGGTGACGAAGAGGACGCCGGGCGCCCCCTCGCCGACGCGCGCCGCACCCTGATCGACGCCGCCAAGGGCGCGACCGCTGCCATCGGCTTCGAGGACGGCCCCGGGGATCCCACCAAAGGCGTCGTCTCCCGCCGCGGCGCCACCAACTGGACGCTCCGCACGAGCGGCACCCCGGGACACGCCTCGCAGATCTTCCGCGACGACATCGGCGCCGGCGCCATCTTCGAGGCCGCACGCATCCTCCGCGAGTTCCAGAGCACGCTCGCCGGTGAGCGCTATCTCGCCTTCAGTCCCGGGCTCATCGCCGGGGGCTCACAGGTCGCGCTCGACAGCACCGGCGACGGAGCGACCACCGCAGGCAAGCACAACGTCATCGCCGGCACCACCGTCGTCACGGGGGACATGCGCACCGTCAGCCCCGAGCAGCTCGCGCGCACCAAGGCCGCCATGCGCGAGATCGTCGCCAAGCACCTGCCGCTCACCAAAGCGGAGATCACCTTCGACGAAGGCTACCCGCCGATGGCCCCCACCGACGGTAATCGTCGTCTGCTCGGGATCTTCGACGGCGCCGCTCGCGCGCTGGGCACAGGCCCCGTCGATGCGGTTGACCCCTCCCGCGCCGGTGCTGCCGACGTGGCCTTCGTGGCCGACATCGTCCCGATGAACCTCGACGGGATCGGACTCTCCGGACACGACGATCACTCCGACAAGGAGACCGCCGACCTGCGCATGCTCAGCGTCCAATCCAAGCGCGCCGCGCTGCTGCTGCATCGACTCACACTCGGCGGCGCCCCTTCGATCCGACCGTAAGTTGACCTGTAAAGCAAACCTGTTAGTCGGTTACTATCGGCCCCTCTCTGCTCTTCGTAGCTTCCGTGGCGGCCAGTGACCCGACGCCGGGTTGTTGTCGCTTTCTCGTCACCGCTGTTGCACGTGCCTTCTGAATCACGCTCCTCCGCCGAAGCGCGGCAGGCGATCCTCGGCCGCATCCGCGTGCTGGTCTCCCAGATGCACCGCTCCGCCCGCGCGGTGGAACAGAAGACCGGGATCACCAACGCGCAGCTCTACCTGCTCCGCCAGCTCGATGGCGTCGACGGGCTCTCCGTCAACGACCTCGCCGCACGCGCGCGCACGAGTCAGAGCACGGCATCGATCCTCGCCAAGCGGCTCTTCACGGCCGGGCTCGTCACTCGGGCGCAATCGTCGACCGACGGCCGCAGCACGATCCTCTCGCTCTCGCCCAGCGGCAAGCGCATTCTGAAGAAGGCGCCGCCGCCACCCGTGCAGACGTTGTTCGATGGGATCGATGCCCTGACCGACAACGAGGCCAAGGCGCTCGCCAAGGCGCTCCGTCCGCTCATCCGGAAGATGGACCTGGAGTCGGAGACGCCGACGGTGATGTTCGAGGACTAACGTCCCGTCGGCTCGACCCGCTCCACCTGCACCGCGACCCCGCTGAAGCCGGCATTCCCGGTCAGCGCGTCGATCCGCTGTTCATCGGTGAGATCGTTGATGCTCGCCCCACCGTGGGCGCTCGCCACGGCGAGACGGACCCCATCGCGTGCGTGCCCCCAGCCATGCGGCAGACTCACCACGCCACGCATCATGGCATCGGTGGTCTCGAGTTCCACCTCCACACGCCCCGTGCGCGACGTCACCCGCACCTGCTCGCCGTCCGCGAGACCGCGCGACGCCGCATCCGCCGCGTGCATCAGCAACGTGCAGCGCCGACGCCCGCGCACCAGCCGCTCGCTGTTGTGCAGCCACGAATTGCTGGACCGCAGTTCGCGGCGTCCGATCAAGGCATAGCCTCCGGAGGCGGCCGTAGCGCCGAGTGCGGCCGACAGCCGTGCGATATCGGCGACGAGCAGCTGCGGCACGAGCCGCACCCGCTTGTCCTCGGTGCGCAGTCGCTCCGGCAGACAGGGCGCGAGCGGGCCCAGGTCCACACCGTGCGGCGACTGCTCCAACGCCGCGATCGTGAGCCGATATGGCCCCGCGCGCAGCAACAGGTCGAGCACCCCGCGCGGCCCACGCCACTTCGCCGCCGTCACCATCGCCCAGGTCTTGGCGCGTTGCACGAACGTTCCGCCTGAGAGCCGCCGGATGAGCTCGAGCAGGATCTCCCAGTCGTGCTTCGCCCCCGGCGCCTTGGGCATCACCGCCGGCGAGTACTTGGCGGTGTTGCGGATCGCCAAGGTATGGAACACCAGATCGTAGTGCGCCCGCTCGAGCGCCGCCGTGGGCGGGAGGATCACATGCGCGTGGCGCGTGGTCTCGTTCACGTAGAAGTCGATCGCCACGTAGAACTCCAACCCCGCGATCGCGCGATCCAGCCGCGCACCGTTCGGCGTGGAGAGCACGGGGTTCCCGGCATGCGTGATCAACGCGCGCACCTGCCCGGCCCCGGGCGTGTCGATCTCCTCCGCCAACGCCGACACCGGCAGCTCCCCCGCGAACTCGGGGAGCGCGCGCACCCGCGACCGCCAGCGCGCGAACCGCCCCGACCCTCCGTACATCCCGCCACCGCGCAGCAAGTCCACCGCCGGTTTGGTGAACATCACCCCACCCGGCGCATCGAGTCGCCCCGTCACCACGTTCAGCGCGCTGATCAACCAGCAGGCGAGCCCGCCGAACTCCTGCATCGACACGCCAACGCGTCCGTATGCCGCGGCGGTAGGCGCGGCGGCGAATTCGCGTGCGATCGTGCGGATCGCGTCCGGCGACATCCCCGTCGCCACCGTCACGCGCTCCGGCGACCATTCGGCGGCGATCGCCCGCAACTGCTCCACACCATCGGTGAACGCACGCACGGCACCGACCTTCTCCAATCCCTCGGCGAAGATCACCTGCAGCAGCGCGAGCAGCAGATACGCATCGGCACCCGGTCGGATGAAGTGATGCGTGTCGGCGATCTCCGCCGTCTCGCTGCGGCGCGGATCGATCACCACCACACGACCCCCGCGCGCGCGGATCTCCTTGAGTCGCTTGGCGGCATCGGGCGCGGTCATCAGACTGCCGTTGCTCACGGCCGGGTTCGCGCCGAACACGAGCAGATGCTCCGTGCGTTCCAGATCGGGGATCGGGATCAGCAACGGATGCCCGAACATCCAGAGCGCCGCGAGATGATGCGGGAGCTGATCGACCGATGTGGCCGAGTAGCGGTTCTTGGTGCGGAGGACCTTGGTGAGCGTCGGCGCGAAGAGCATCGCGCCGAGCGAGTGGACGGTCGGGTTGCCGAGGTAGGTCGCCACCGCGTCGCGACCATGCGTGCGCTGCACACGCGCGATCCCCTGCTCCACGAGCGCGAACGCCTCCGACCACTCGATCTCCTGCCAGCCGGTCGCGGTGCGCTTCACCGGCCGCTTGAGGCGATCCGGATCGGTGTGGATGTCCTGCAGCGCGACGGCCTTGGGACAGATATGTCCCCGACTGAAGGCGTCGTCGGCATCGCCTCGTATCGCGGTGATCCGCTCCCCCTCCGTCTCCACGACGAGCCCGCACGTCGCTTCACAGAGAGGGCACGAGGCGATGTGACGCGTCATCGGGCGATCAGCCCTCTTCCTTGTAGAGCAGGCCGGCGGTGTAGCCGGCCGCGAGCGTACCGACGAGTGACCCGAGCAGGCTCCGTGTCATGAGGTCGGCGGGGAACATGCCGCCGGTCACGAGTGTGGCATTGACGGCGCAGAGCACGAACCAGATCGGGAGCGCTGCGAACACCGCCGAACGCGGCCCCGCGCCATGGCGCGGCCGGATCGACGCGTACAACCAGGCGATCACAATCGCCACGATGAAGTCCATGGCCACGTAGCCGAAGACCGCGGAGCCCTCCATCGCGTTGAGCGAGGGGTTCAACTTCTTCGACGCCTCGGTCCATGCGGCCGCGAGCCACACGCCGTTCACCGCGTAGTCCACGCAGTTCAGCACGATCCCGCCCGCCACCCCGCCCAGCACCACCCGTCCCGTGTTGATCGAGCCCATCGCGACCTCCTGGAGTCAGAACCGCAGTGAGAGACAACTCAGCCCACCATCCATCTTCTGGAACTCCCACATCTCGAGTTCGAGGGGATCGAACCCGAGCCACTGCAGATTCGCCAACAGGTACGGGAACCCGGTGGCGATCAGGACCCGATCGTTCACCCGCACGCAGTTGGCCGCGTATTCCTCGCCGGGGATGATCGGGACCACCTTGTAACTCTTGAACTCCGGGCGCTCCGCGAGTTCCGGCGCGGCCACGAGCACGCGCTCGCCGAGCGACACGAGCCCGCTCTTGAGGTGCAGCAGTCCGGGGATCTTGCGGATGTCGATCGTGCACGAAGGGATCCCCGCGCTCTTGAGGAACGCCGCGAGCTGCCGCGCGCCCTCCTCGTTCGTGCGCTCGGAGATCCCGATGAACACTTCGCCTTCGGCCTCGCACACGTCACCACCGTCCACCGTGCCCGGCGCGGTGATCTCGTGCAACGTCGGGAAGAGCTTGGCGAGCACGGGCTTCATGCTCGTGGTCTCTCCGGCACGGCTCGGCGCGCCGGGGCGCGTGAGCACGGCACAGTTCGGCGCGAGCACTGCCGTGTCTTCGACGAAGGTGGAATCCGGATGCTCGTCGTCGCGCGGGAGCGTGGTGAGCGTGAGTCCACAGCTCACGAGCGCATCGCAATAGGCGGCGTGTTGCTTGGCCGCGAGCGCGAGGTCCGGCGCACCCAGGTAGGAGGTCGTGGTGAGCCCCGAGGCGAAGTTCGTGCTCGGGGGACGGACGATGGCGCGCGTGAACGTGTGAGGCACGATGGACGGGTGACCGGCTTAGGGAACGAGCTTCGAGCGGATGATCTCTTCGAGACGGGCTTCGACGTAGCCATTGGTGCCGCAGGAGACCGGATCCTTGGCCGCGCCCTGGATGTCCTGCGCGCCGGCGACGAAGGCGATCCCGACCCTCGAGCCACCGTTCGGGAGGCCTTCGATCATCACCGCGGTCGCGAGCGTGAGGCGGTAGGAGTCGGCGTTGGGGCCGGTCATCCCGCTCCCGCAGTTGAACGACGCGGACATCGTCTTCCCCGCCAGTTGCCGCATCTTGGTCCACGAGAGATTCCCGAGCGTGCCGTGCGAGGAATCGCGCACGGTGATCGGGATGTCGAGCGCCTTGTACGCCGCGAGCGCTGCCGTGAACACCGCGCCCATCGGCGCCTTGTACTCCCGGTACTGCGCGACGGTGTCGAGCGCGATGGGGTCGGGGAAGCCGGGGATCCCGGTGCGCAGTCGCATGACCGGCTGTGCGCGCGGCTGTCCCGGCAACTGCGCCGAGGCCGACGCGATGGGGATCACGACGAACGACAGCGCGAGCAGGACCTGCTGCAGGAGGCGGCGTGGAGGGGTGGTGTGCATGACGAGACTCGTCGTGGATGAAGGGGATGTCGACTCAGAGTCGTTTGCGCGCGAGCGCGATGATCTTCTCTTCCAGGACTCCCGAGCTGCCGCACGTCGCCGGCTCCTTGGCCGCACCGCTCGGATCGAGCGCGCCGGCGGCGAGCGCCATGCGGACGCGCGTCTTGCTCGGCCCGATGGAGTCCATGATCGCCATCAATGCGATGTGCACGCGGAAGCCGTTCGCGTTCGGCCCCGTCGCGCCGAGTCCGCACTCGACGATCCGCGTCATCGGTAAGCCGGCGAAGTTGAAGCGCGCCTGGATGGTGGCGTTCCCCACCAGACCGCCGAGCTGATCGCGCGTCTCGATCGGGATCTTCAGTTCGTCCATCGCACCGGCGAAGGCGGCGAACACCATCGCCTTCGGGGCGTCCATCACGAACGGCTGCGCCACCGAGTCGAGCGCGATCGGATGCCGCGACCATCCGGGAAGCGAGACCTGAACGCGGAAGTTCTGGGCCTGGGCGGTGCCCACGACCAACACGCTGAGAGCCCTTCCGAGCATCCATCGCAGTACGCGTCGCATCTCAAGGCTCCTGAGCCGTCGAGCGGGTGGAAAGGCCGGGAATATCGTTGCCTAAAGGTGGCACCGGATGATGGGGTACCGCGAGGGCCGCGCGCGGATCGAACGACGCTGGCGGTCCCCGCCTGCGGCACCCAGATTCCGCCTATTCCCGATCTCCTCAGGTCCCATGTCCGACTCCATGCGTCGTTCGCTCTCCGCCCTCGCGCTGCTCACCCTCTCGGCCACCGTCGGCCAGACCCAGCAGCGATACCCCACCAACTGGTCCCCGGCCCTCGCCGAACGGCCCGATGTGAAGGCGGCCCTGCAGCTGATCGAGAAGGGGTTCCCCAAGCAGGTGGACGAATGGGTGAAGTTCACCGAGATCCAGGGGAAGTCCGAACACGAACAGGAACGCGCGGCGTACGTGCGGAGGGCGTTCGAGGCGGAAGGGCTCGCGGTGAGCACCGACTCGATCGGCAATGTGATCGGCAGACGGAAGGGTTCGGGGAACGGCCCGACGATCGTCTTCGCCGCGCACATGGATATCGTCCACCCGCTCGGCACCAACCTCAAGGTCAAGCGTGGCGGCGACACGCTGCGCGCCCCCGGGGTGTTCGACAACAGCGCCTCGGTGATCAACCTCGTCACCGTGATCCGCGCGATGAAGGCCGCGAACGTGAAGACCAAGGCCGATTTCGTCTTCATCGCGACGACGCAGGAGGAGATCGGGCTGCGCGGCATGGACTTCTGGCTCGATCACAATCCCAAGCCCGATCTGCTGGTGGGGATGGACGGCGGACTCGACCCGGTGCGCTATGGCGCGCTGGGGATCTACTGGACCAGGTACTTCTTCACCGGCGAGGGGTCGCACACGGTGCTCTCGCGCGGGAAGCCGACGCCGGTGAAGGCGTTGAGCGATGCGATCGCCCGCATCTATACGCTGGCTCCGCCTGCCCTCCCGGAGGGTGCCGTGTACAATGTGGGGCAAGTGCATGGCGGGACGATCTTCAACGGCATCCCGCAGGAGCTGTACTTCACGATGGATCTGCGCTCCCCCGATCCCAAGCTGCTCGACTCGCTGGATCGCGCCATCGAAGGGATGGTCGCCGCAGCCGCGGCCAAGGAGAAGGTGCAGTGGCGCAAGGAGATCGTGCAGCGCAACAAGGCCGGTGGCACCGAGGCGATGCTCACCGGCGCGCGCGCGCATCCGATCGTGCAGACGGCGGTGGACATCCATCACTATCTGGGGATCGACATCGGCGCGCCGGGGAAGGACACCGAGGCGAGCGGGACGACCGACGCGAACATGGGAGTCGTGCGCGGGATCCCGTCGATCGCCGTCGGGCGTTCACGCGGCGGGAACCAGCACACGCTCACCGAGTGGGCGCATTGGCCCAGCGCGCTGCCGGCGACGAAGATGATCCTGTTGCTCGCGGTGGCACTGAGCGACGGCACCAAACAGCCGATGGGGATCGTCCCCTAAGGCTGCCCGTCGGCGCCACGCGTCAGCGCAGCGACTCCAACAGTTCGTACCCCGCCGGCCACGGTCCGTGGCCGCTCGCGGTGTTGATGTGCCCCGCGCCGGCGAGGATCTCGAGTTCGCTCCCCCAGGCGCGCGCGTATTCCATGGCACGCGGCAGGGTGACGTACTCATCGTTGTCGCTCGCGACGACGATCGAACGGAAGGGGAGCTGCTCGAGCGGCACGGGGCTGAACCCGGTCGGTCCCTCGGGATACGCCGGACCATCGGGGTCCGATGGCGCGACGAGCAGCGCGCCGCGCACGCGGTCGATCTCCTCGAGCGAGGCGTGCTCCGCCCAGTGCGCCACCATGGCGCACGCCGAACTGTGCGCCACCAGCACGAAGTCGCCGACCATCATCCGCATCACCGCGGTGAGCCGCTCCACCCAATCCTCACAACGAGGGGCGTCCCACTCGTCCTGCTGCACGCGCAGGCAGGTGGCGTCGCGCCGTTCCCAGTGCGACTGCCAGTGATCGGGGCCGGAGCTGTTCAGGCCGGGAAGGATCAGCGTGGTGACGTTCACGCGCGGCCCTCCAGCTGTGCATCGATGCTCTTCGTCCGCTCGTGCACCACATCCCCCGTATGCAGCGTGCTCTTCCGCTCGATGAGCATCACGTGGCACTCCTCGAGCGCCACCGGGTTGTGACGCACCCCCCGTGGCACTACGAACACATCACCTTCCGTCAACTCGATGGGGCCAGAATCGAACTCGATCCGCAGGCGCCCCTTCAGGATGTGGAACAGTTCGTCCTCATGCTCGTGCGCATGCCAGACGAACTCCCCCTGTACCTTCGCGACCTTCACGTAATAGTCGTCGAACTCCGCCACCACGCGCGGGCTCCAGAGCTCCGGGAGCGCCGCGGCGAGGGTGGCCGGATGCACGGGCGGACGCATCAGCGTTCCTCCATCGAGCCGTTCCAGGGCCCGGGGTTCAACTTCGGGATCTGCTTCCGCACCGTCTCCGCGCGGAGCTCCTTGAACCCGCGCGCCAGATAGTTCGGCAACGCCGCGGGGTGATCCAGGCTGCAGGTATTCAACAGCACCCGATTCGCCCCCATCGCCCACGCACGCTCCACCGCTTCGGTCAGAAGATGCCCGCCGAGCCCATCGCCGATGAACGCGTCGAGAAGGCCGAAGTAGTTCAGCTCCACCGCACCGTCCTCGTGCCGCTTGAGCTCGGTATAGCCCGCCGGGATCCCGTCCACAGAGAGCACCCAGGTCTCGATCTCCGGACCGAGTGCTTCCGTCCAGCGCGCGAGCGTCCAGTCGCGCCGCTCGTACCAGGTCCACTGCCCGCCGATCGCACAGTAGAAGAAGCGGTTCAGCTCGGGCATCGGCAGGGGCACCATCGCGAACCGCACCCCCGTGCGCGACGACCGCTTGGGGCGGAAGTCGCCGGGGCTCGAAAGCTCCAGGTACCGGATGGTCACGTCCAGGGGGCGCATCTCCACAAGATATCGCCCGCGTAGGCCGGTGCTACCTTCGGACATTATCTTCCCGTTGCCCCTACCGGACCCGACATGACGCAGCGGCTCTACTACACCGACGCCTACACCACGAGCTTCACCGCGACCGTCGTCGAGGTCGCAAGCCACCCAGCCGGTGACCGGGTGTACCTCGACCGCACGCTGTTCTATCCCACCAGCGGCGGCCAGCCCCACGACCTCGGTACGCTGAACGGACCGCTCGGCGGCGAACCGATCGTCGACGTGGTGGACGAGGACACGCGCATCGCCCACGTGCTCACTCGCGCGTCGCGCCTCACCGTCGGCCAGCAGGTGACGGGGACCATCGACTGGACCCGCCGACACGATCACATGCAGCAGCACACCGGCCAGCATCTCCTGTCGGCGGTGTTCGAGGACCTCTTCGGACACAAGACGGTGAGCGTGCACTTCGGCGACGAGTACGCGACGCTCGATCTCGACACCGACATCCTCTCCGCCGATCGCACCGCGCGCGCCGAACGCCGCGCGAACGAGCTGGTGATGGAAGGCCATCTCGTGCACGTGAGCTTCGAGGACGCAGCCACGGCGAAGGGACTGCGCAAACCCAGCGATCGCGAGGGGGAGCTCCGGGTGGTGGAGATCGCCGGGATCGACCGCAGCGCCTGCGGCGGGACGCACGTGCGGAGTACGGCGGAGATCGGGCCCATCACGATCCGCCGGGTGGAGAAGAGCAAGAAGCAGGTGCGGGTGGAGTTCCTCTGCGGATGGCGGGCGTTCGCCCGGGCGCGCGCGGACTTCGACGCGCTGCAGAAGATGGCCACGCAACTCACCTGCGCGGTGGACGAGCTCCCCGCGCTCGTCGCGAACGCGAGCGATGCGGCCAAGAGCGCCGACAGTGAGCGTCGCAAGCTCGCAGAGCGGCTCGCCGTGTATCAGCTGCGCGAGATGCGTGCGGTGGCCACGTCGCAGGCGGATGGCGTGGTGCGGATCCACGACACCACGGCGACGGTCGATGAGCTGCGCGCCCGCGCGCAGGCGGCGTCGCTCGAGCGGAAGACGGTGTACGGTGGATTCGCGGGCACACCGCCGACGGTGGTGTTCGCCGCCAGTGAGGACAGCGGCGAGAACGCCGGCGTTCGGCTCAAGCAGGCGCTCGCGGCGGTCGGCGGACGCGGCGGGGGCTCGCCGCGCGTCGCACAAGGGAGCGTGCCGGACCACGATTCGGCGATGCGGGTGTTGTCGTCGCTGATGCACGCCGAGGGCGTATGAGCTTCGGTCCTGCCGGCGCGTTCAATCCCCGTCCCGCCTTCCTGCTCACGCCGCTGATCGTCCTGCTGGGCGCGGCGCTCGTCTACGTGGAGATCGAGCGCGTCCACACGGCGGTGTATGTGCTGAAGCCGCTGGTGACGCTGCTGATCCTGGCGCTCGCCGCGAGCGGAACGAGCGTGGATTCGGCCAAGTACAGAACGCTGATAGTCAGTGGATTGGCGCTATCATGTCTTGGTGATGTGTTGTTGATGTTGCCATATGACCTCTTCGCATCCGGACTTGGCGCATTCCTGGTCGCGCACCTCTTCTATGTGTCGGCGTTCGCGACGACCGGGGGTGGGCTCACCGTCAGCCGGCGCGCGCAGGTGGTCTTCGCGGCGATCGCCGGTATCATGCTCGCACTGCTGTGGCCCGACCTCGGCGCGCTGCGGATCCCCGTCGCGCTGTACGCGGGGGTCATCTCCACGATGGCCTGGCAGGCGTGGGGACGCGCCGAGAAGGTGCGGACCGCGGCGGCGCGGCGCGCGGCGATCGGGGCGCTGTTCTTCCTCGTCTCCGACGGCACGCTCGCGGTGAACAAGTTCCACGGGACCGTCGGTTCTCCCGCGATCACGACCTTCATCGTGATGACGACGTATCTCGCGGCGCAGTGGTTGATCGCGCGGTCGGTGGGGGAGTAGCGCTAGCGCGCGAACACCGTCCCGTGGGGCACGCCCGTCCCCGTCCAGTTGTGCGGCCAACGCCGAGCCGACATGGTGACGCCGGCACGATCGCTCCCCGCGTCCTTGAACTTCGCGTCGAGCGCCAGTTTGCCGGTCGCCGGATCGAAATCGATCACATAGAGACGATTCCCGGGCGTCACTCCCTTCGGTCCGGCACCACCGGAGTTGAGCACCACACGCGTGCCGTTCGGATCGAGCGCGATCCAGTGCGGTGCCTCGTCGGCCGGGAGCGTGAGTGACGACACCTCGCGCGGATGCTCCGGATCGGCGATGTCGAGCACCACGAGCTGGTGCGTGTCCGGCACCGGCTGCAACCACCAGTGCCCCGTCAGGATCGGCACGCCGCACCCGGTTCCCGTGAATCCCTTCACGAAGCTCGCTGTCGGCGCATCGCTCGCCGCGCCGCGTACGAGATACAGACCGCAGCTGAAGGTGTGGATGTACACGCTGTTTCCGTCGGGGAGCAGATGCGGCTCACCCGTGTACTTGTGCTCGTCGCCGCGCGGACCGGGCGTGAGGGCGATGCTCTTGAGCAGCTTCAGATCCGAGAGCCGCCAGAACTGCACCCACTCCGACGTCGATACGGTATCCATGTGGTCCATGTCCGTCGTGGTGGACACCGCGCGATCCGCCGCGCGCAGCTCGATCACGCTGTACGGATAGATCCGTCCGTCGGCGACCGCGGGGTCGGCCGCGCTCCCGCTCTTCACGACATCACCGCGCTCCGTCATCTCCACCAACCCACCGGTGGTGTGGCGCGCGCCGAACATCATGCCGCGCATGCCCGGCATATCGCCCATTCCTCGTCCGGTCTTGGTCGTGGAGTCGGCGGTGTACTGATACGTCGCGAGCACATTCCCGTTCGAGAGCCGCAGGAAGGTGTGCGGATGACTGTAGCCCGCCACATCGCCGAACGCCGACATCACGCGCGGCGTGAGCGGCTTCGTGAGATCGAACAGCCAGGTGACCCCAGCATGGAAGCCATTGGCGAGGAGATGGCCGTTTGCCGGCATCTCCGCTTCGGTGTGATGCGGATTCGTGCCGATCACCCCTGTGGGGAATGTGGTGAGCACACTCCCGTACTTCGTCGACGCAGGATCGGCGTCGATCACCGCCAGGAAATCACTCTCCTTCTCGGCGGAGTCTCCCACCCAGGCATAGAGATACTTGCTGGGAGCGCCCGCGGTCGAGGCGCGATCGCCGGTCGCGCAGGCGACGGCCGTGAGGAGCGCGAGTGCAAGACAGGGGATGGATCGCATGACGACTCCGAGCGCGAGAGGGATCAACGCCGGAGAAGGTAATGCGAATCGCCCCCCGCCGCTGACCGATCGTCAGCAGCGGGGGGCGCGGTGTTTCCGGATGGCGCCTCCTACTTCTTGACGACCTTCGCCTCTTCCACGATCAGCGGATAGCTGTAGCCCGCGCCGAAGTTCTTGTCGGTGCGCACCGTGCCGGTGATCGTGATCGTCGCGCCGGTGGTCGCTTCGTCCATCGTCGTGACGGTGATGTCGTGGGTTCCCTTGGCCGCGTCGCCGCTGCCGTCCTGCAGGTGGATCCAGTTCTTCCCCATCACGCCGGCGTTGTACTTCACCACCTTGCCGCGGATCGTCACCGTCTTGCCGACGAGTGCGCCCTTCTGCTCCCACAGCTCGGCGATCGTGCGCGCGTCAGCGCCGGTGGCCTTGTCGATCTTGCCGACCTTGGCGTCCACCGCCGGCGGCGTGCCGACCGACTTGGGCGCCGGCGCATTGCCCGCCGCATTCGCGACCGGCGCTTCGGGCGGGGTGAGCATCCCGAAGTACACCTCGTCGAAGGTGCGGTTGAGCGTCTTGGACTCGAACTTCCCCATCGCGAGCGTGTTGTACACGGTCACCTTGGCGCCGACATCGAACTTGGTCTCGGGGACCGCGGCCCACACGTCGCCCTTGTCGGTCTTGAGCTTGATATAGGTATAGGGCGATGCCGGGAGCTGCTCGAGTACCGTGCCGACCAAGGTGTTCGACCCGGTGGCGGGAGCGGCGGCGGCCTCGCCGAGGGGCTGCTTCTCGGGCTCCTTGGTCTTGGTGCAGGCGGTGGCGAGGGCAGCGAGCGAGAGCAGCGCGATGGAACGACGCATGGGGACTCTATTGGAGAGGGTCGAGGCGGGCCGATGGGGCATGGCCCGGGAGTGGTACCGGTTACTCTCGTATGGTAACCGGTCGCCCGGGGGGCTCGGTATGGAGGAATCCCCTACCTGACGGTAGGAAGAGGCGGTCAGCCCGGGGTGCTCGGAGGGGAGGGATGACGAACCGCGGCATTCTGCGCGAGCCGATCGCCGATCCAGACCTTGATGATCGACTGGCGAGTGACGCCGAGCCGAGCCGCTTCGTGATCGAGCGCGTCGATGACCCAAGTCGGGAAGTCGACGTTGATCCGGCGGATCTGATTGGGGCGACGCAGGGTGGACAGATCGAGGTGCTCGGTCATGTCCTCGCCATCGTCGAAGCGTCGATCGAACTCTTCAGCGTCCATATAGTGCTGCCTCCCGTTGCCTTGAACGCCGAACGGAAATGATGCGTATCCGCGATGCCCGAACCGTGACCACCGCGGTCCAAATCACTCCGTCGATTCTCGCGATGGCCAGCTTGCGCGGCTCGGGATGAATACGCGCCTCGCCTTCGACCATCCCATGGTCGAGCCAAAGTCGCTGAGCCTCTACGAAGTCGATGCCATGCTTCGCCAGATTGAGACTGCTTTTTTCGGTGTCAAACTCGAATGCCGTTTGACTCCCATCTGAGTGCAAAATATATCCTAAATATTCCATTTTGCAACCTTGGGATCTGACGGACGACTTTCTGTCAGCCCTCAAGATTGAGGCCTCTTCGGCCAGCTTCACCATCGATCGAGCTCGCTTCCCATCCGAAGCTTGCCGAAATTGGAGCGCGGCGGCGGCACCCGACCCACGGGTACCACCGCCGCCACCCACCCCCACTTCCCAAGCGCTCTACGGGATCAGCGGACCCTGCGTCGAGGTGAAGGTCGTCGACCCTGCCGCATTGGAGGCCGTCACCACGAAACGGAGCGTCCGATTGCGGTCGGCTGCCGTGATCGTGTAGTCCGTCGTCGTCTGCCCGGCGACCGCCACGCACGCTTCGCCGGTCGGGCGGCAGCTCTGCCAGGCGTAGGTGAAGGTCGGGCTCCCGCTCCAGTTGCCGACGGCTCCACGGATCGCCGAGCCGACCGAGACGCCGTCCCCTCTCAACGGACGCAGGACCAGGTCGCGATCCAGCAGCCGCGGCTTCTCGATCGCGGTCGACGGAACGATCGGCGAGGAGATCGTCGAGTAGGCGGTCGTTGTGCCGGCCACATTCGACACCGACGCCGCCACGCGCACCCGAGATCCGACATCCGCGAGCGTCAGCGAATAGCTCGACCCCTGCTGCCCGATCGGCGAGCAGACTTCCGCGGTCGCCTGGCACCGCTCCCAGGCGATCGTCGGCGCGATGCCGGTGCCCCAGGTCCCGCCCGACGCTTGGAGCGCGGTCCCGACCGTAAAGCCCGTTCGGGGGACCTGAATGAACGGACTCTGTGAAGGGGGCGCCGGCTTCGGCATCTGCCCGGGCTGCACGAGGCTCGAGAAATTCGACGGCACGGTCGTGGAACCTGCCGCATTCGACGCCGTCACCACGTAGCGGATGTACGAGTTCACATCGGCGGCGGTCATCTGATAGCTGATGTCGGTCGTGCCGGGGATCGCGGTGCAGCCGGTGGCGCTCGGCGACGTGCATCGCTCCCAACGGAGCAGCGTGGCAGCCGGTACCGGATTCCAGCGACCGCGTTCGGAGGTGAACTGATTCCCGACGACAACGTAAGAGCTGCCGTACCCAGTCATGCCTCGCGCATCCAGCAGGCGAAGTGAGCTGGGGCTCAGCAGCTGCGGCGCCGTCAACGTCCCAGGCTCGATACGCGGCGTCGTCACCGAGGCGGTGGCCGAACCCACAGCATTGCTCGCGCGGATCACGGCCTGCAGGTAGAAGCCCACATCAGCACTGGTGAAGGCGTGTCGCGCAGTCGTTTCGCCGGGGATGGTGTTGCAGAGATTGCCGCCAGCATTGCAGCGCTTCCATTCCCAGGTGATGTTGGGTGCGCCGTTCCATTGCCCGGGATTCGCGGTCACCGCGAACCCCAGCCTGTATTCAGGCGTGCCAAGCGATCCTGGTTCCGCCGAGAGGGTCAACCCCGGCGGTGATATGCGAACCGGCGCCTGCGCGTTCGGATCCGACTTGGCCTGCGCGCCGGCCGACTGGAAAGCGCCGATCGCAGCGGCTGCGATCAGAGATGCGGAGAACAGACGCGAACGCGCCATGGGTCATTCCTGGATTCCGGGGGGAGCCGTTCCTCGAACGGGAATCTTACGACCGACCGGTGACCGTTGGATAGGACCTATATCACAAAGTGCGAAAATCGGCGGTGGCACCCGACCCCCGGGCACCACCGCCGATCTGTCACTCGTTGAATCGGAAACCGACCAGTTTCCTTACGGCACCACCGCCGGCACCGTGAGCGTGATGTCCGACGACTTCAGCGCCGCGCTCACCTTCGCCGCCTCCTTCAGCAGCGCATTCGCCTCGGCGATCGCCTTGGGCAGCGCAGCCTTCGCCTCCGCACCCTGCTTCAGCGTCGCCGCACTCGGCGTCTCGAAGAAGGCGATGATGTTGTTCTTCGCGCCGCTCAACTTGCCGAGCACGTTCGCCGGATCGGCACCGCCGCGGCCACCGCCGCCGCCAGCGCCGCCGCGTCCGCCGCCGCCACCGGTTCCCGGCGCGACCGCTGCCGGCACGCCGAACTTCACGCGCACCGAGTCGAACTGCTTGCCGAGTGCCTCGACCTGCGCCTTCACCGCGTCGGAGACGTTCGTCGCAGCCTTCACCTTGCTCGAGACGGTGAGCAACTGCATGCCGAGCGAAGTCAGTGCGCTCGCGACCTTCTGCCCACGACGCTGCGCGTCGTGCAGATCGGTGGCGGCCGCATTGTACGCCACGCGCGCCGCGGCGGTCATCTTCACTTCGGGGTCCATCACGATCGTGATCGGCTTGCTGTCGATCACCTTCGTGCCGGCGAGGAGCTCGACCGTGTAGGTGCCGGGGATCACGAACGGACCCGCCGCGCCACCGCCACCGCCGAAGCCGCCACGTCCGCCGCCGCCACCCGCACCTTCCGTGGCCGCGCACTGATCCTGCGGGAGATAGCCCGCCGACGGGATCGGCGCCGGCACACCCGGCACCGCCGGGCCCGCGACACCACCACGTCCGCCGCGACCACCACCGGCGCCACCGCCCGGGCCACCGCCGAAGGCCGCCGCCGCATTCGAATCGGCCGCGATCGGTTCGACGCGCATGTCCCAGCACACGGTCTGGATCCCCGCGACGTTGCGATTCGCGGGCACAGTCACGTTGCGCACGACCTTCCCCGCCGAGGTGATCCGCATGCCGAGCCCGGTCACCGGCTTGTTCACCTGGAACTGGATCATCGCATCGGCCGGCGGATTCTCACCGACGAAATACTGATGTCCCCAGAACTCGGCGTTGCGCTCGTTCTTGCGCTTGAGCTGCAGCGCGGTCGGCACGGTGTAGAGCTTCGCGTCAGCCGCGGCCTTCGCGGCCGTGTACTCCTGGATCGGCTCGAGATGATCGAGGATCCAGAGCGCGCGCCCGTGCGTCGCCACGAGCATCGCATTGTCGCGCGGATGCAGCGTGATCTCGTCGACACGCACCGTCGGGAAGTTGGCCTTGAGGCGCTTCCAGTTCTTGCCGCGGTCGAGCGAGAGGAACAACCCCGTCTCGGCGCCGAGGTAGAGCACGTCGCGATTGCGCTGATCCTCGGTGAGGGTGCGCGCGATCTCGGGACCGAGGTTGTTGACGATCGAGGTGAAGGTCTTGCCGAAATCGGAGCTGACCCAGATGTACGGGTTGTAGTCGTTCAGGCGGTGATTGTCGACGGTGATGTAGACCGTCCCCGCGTCGAACGCCGAGGGCACCACTCGGCTGATGTAGCCACCGGCCGGGAAGCCGGGGAGGTTCTTGGTGACATTCTCCCACGTCTTGCCACCGTCGCGCGTGACGCTGAGCACGCCGTCGTCGGTGCCGGTGTAGATCACGCCCGCCTGCTTCTTGCTTTCACCAATGGCGACGATCGTCGAGTAGCTGACGATGCCGTCGTTCTTGCTGATGGTGATGTCGGCGCCCTTGAGCCCCATCGTCACCACCGTGTCGCGGTTGGTGTTGGTCGTGAGGTCGGGGCTGATGGCCGTCCACGAGTCGCCGCGATCGGTGCTCTTGAAGAGACGGTTGCCGGCCACGTAGAGGATGTGGGGATCGTTCGGCGAGAGCATCACCGGCGTGTCCCACATGAAACGGAAGGTCTCGTCCTTCTTGGGCGCCGGCGAGACGTTGAGCGCGTTCGGGCGGATCGACTTGGACTCGCCCGTCACCTTGTTGCGGCGGATCAGGTTGCCGTCCTGCGACTCGGTGTAGACGATGCGCGAGTCGAGCAGATCGGGGATGGCCTGGAAGCCGTCGCCGCCCTGGATCTGGAAGAACTCGTGGTTGTAGATCCCCTGCTGCGCGCGCGACTGCGAGGGTCCGCACCAGTCATAGTTGTCCTGCATGCCGCCGCACACATTGTACGGACGCTCCATGTCGAAGGAGACATGGTAGAAGAGGCCGACCGGCATGTTCGCCATGAACACCCAGGTCTTGGCGCCGTCGTAGGAGACGCCCAGTCCGCCGTCGCCGCCGATGAGGACGTGGTCGGTGTTGGCGGGATCGAGCCAGATGGCGTGGATGTCGTCGTGGATCACGAGCGAGGCATCGGTGGCGAACGTCTTTCCGCCGTCGATCGTGAGCTGCATCTTCACGCCGCCCATGTACACCCGCTCGGGGTTCTTGGGATCGATGCGCACCTGCGAGAAGTACATCGGGCGCGGATTGGCGCCGCTCGCCTTGGTCCAGGTGGCGCCGCCGTCGTTGGAGCGGAAGAGCCCGTTCGCTTCGGTGTTCCCTTCGACCGAAGCGTAGACCGTGTTGGCATTGCCGCGGAAGACATCGACCGCGATGCGACCGAGCGAACCGCCGGGGAAGCCCCCGCCGGTGACCTTGGTCCACGTGTCGCCACCGTCGGTGGACTTGTAGAGCGCGCTCCCCGGGCCGCCGCCATTCATGCAGCAGGCGGTACGACGACGCTGATAGAGCGAGGCGTAGAGCGTCTTGGGATCGGTGTACGATTGCGCGATGTCATTGGCGCCGGTGTCCTGATCGCCCTTGAGCACGAGCTTCCAGCTCTTGCCGCCATCGGTCGTCTTGTACACGCCACGCTCACCACCCGGGCCGAAGAGCGGGCCGGTGGCGGCGACGAGTGCGACGTCGTTGTTGGTGGGATCGAGGATGATGCGATTGATGTGCTTGGAGTCTTTCAGGCCGACGTTGGTGAAGGTCTTGCCGCCGTCGGTGGAGCGCCACACGCCATCGCCCCAGCTCGTCGATTGACGGTTGTTGGACTCACCGGTGCCGACCCAGACGATGTCCGGATTGGACTGCGAGACCGCCACGTCGCCGATGGAGAGGAGACCGCGATCCTGCAGCAGCGGCGTGAAGGTCGCGCCGTTGGAGGTCGTCTTCCAGACGCCGCCGTGCGCGGTGCCCACATACCAGACCGCCGGGTTCGCTTCGTACACGGCGAGATCGGAGATGCGCCCGCTCATGATGGCCGGTCCGATCGAGCGGAAATGGAGTTTGTTGAACTCTTCGGCGACGGGGGCGCCTTGGGCAGCGGCCGTGCTCGAGGCGAGGGCGATGGCCGAGACGAGACTCAGCCACCGGTACGGCTTGGGGACGTGCATGAAGGACTCCAAGGGGGATGGAGGGGGGTGAACAACAATATGAAGGTACGAGGAGCCGGAGTGCGACGTTGGAGCGACTCAGGAATTCATAAAATATTCACAATCCGACCTATCTCCCGTCGGATGCACGCACGGAAAGGCTGCCTTCCGCTCGCGAACCACCGATCAGGACCTCCACCGTGTAGCGGCCCGCCGTCGCATCGTCGAGTCGTCCGGCGGGACTCAGGCTCTGCATGTCCCAGCTGAGGCTGTTCACGCCGACGGTCACCTGCGCTTCACTCCGACGAACCTCGCGCCCTGCGGCATCGCGCACGATGATCGACGCCGTACCCGCCGCGGGGCTCTCGATCGCGAAGCGCGCCACCCTCCGTCCCCGTCGATCGCCCGGCACCGTCTCCCATGGGAACGGGTCCGCGATGACGTCACGGATCGGATAGAGCTTCAACGCGCTCGCCCCCGCGCCGCGTCCGCGTACCGGATCGAGATCCAGCACCCAGGCGCCGCGACCGTACGTCCCGATCACCAGTTCGCGCTCGCGCTCCTGCACCGTGAGGTCCATCACGGCCGTCGAGGGGAGCGACGCACTCAGCGACTCCCATCGGGACCCGCGATCACGCGAGAGGTACATGCCGAGGTCGGTGCCAACGTAAAGGATCGACGGGTCCGTGGGATCCTCCTTGATCACATTGACCGCTTCGCGCGGAAGATTCGCGCGGATCGATCGCCACGTGTGCCCCGTGTCCTGCGAGACATAGACGTACGGCGTGGTGTCGTCCTCACGGAAGCCGGTGAACGACACGTACAGGGTGCCCACATCCTTGGCCGAGAGCGTCACGCGGCTCACCCACTTCCTGGGCAGTCCGGTGTCGATCGCGCGCCAATGTGCCCCATCATCGGTCGAGAGCCAGAGATGTCCCCCCTCGGTGCCGCCGGCGAGCATCCCCCGTGCGATTGGTGACTCGGTGAGCATCGTGAAGGCACCGGTCGGCACGGTGGAACGATCACCGCCGGCGGGATCGCCGAGATCCGGACTGATCACGCTCCAGTGATCGCCGCGGTCGGTGGACTTGAGCACCTGGTTGCCGGCCACGTACAGTGTGCGCGGCTCATGCGGCGAGATGAAGAACGGCGTGTACCAGCTGAACCGGACCGGCGGTGCACCGCGCGGCGCACGAGGACGGATGTCCACGGTCGATGGACCACTCGTGAGCACGGAGCGCCCGGTGATGTCCATGCGGAGCATCCCGCCATTCTGGTGCTCGTAGTAGACGATCCGGTCGTCGGTGGGGTCGAGCAGCGTGACGTAGCTGTCCCCGCCCGTCCATCGATCCAGATACACGCTCTTCCACTGGTCGGGGACCGCATCATCCAGGGAATTGGTACTGGGTCCATACACGGCGGCATCATCCTGCGTCCCGGCGAATATCCGATACGGCGTCTTGTCGTCGGTCGAGACGAAGTACATCTGCGCGACGGGGATGTTGTTGAGGTGCAGCCAGCTCTCGCCGCCGTCGTACGACATGAACACACCGCCATCGTTCCCGAGGAGCAGGCGATCGGGGTTCGCGGGGTCGATCACCAGCTCGTGATGATCGAGATGGAAGGCGCGCCCGGGAGTCTCCTGCACACGCAGGATCCGGTCGCCGAGGCGTCGCCAGGTGGCACCGCCGTCGAACGACTGGAAGGCGCGGTTGCCGAGGATGTAGAGATGGTTCGCGTTTCGCGGATCCACGCGCACGTCGGTGAACTTCCAGCCGAAGAGGCCGAACACCTCGTACAGATCATCGCGGTTCACCTTGCGCCAGTGCGCACCGCGATCGTCCGAGCGATACACCTCGCCCCCGACGTACGGGCGTCCCTTCTCCGTGCTCGGTCCGCGATTGTCGAGGAAGAGGTACAGCACGCGCGGGTCGTTCGTCGCCACATCGATGTTGGCGCGACCGAGCGCGCCGGTCGGAAGTCCGGCGGTGATGTGCTTCCACGTGGTGCCGCCATCGCGCGAGACGAAGAGCCCGCCGCGCGTCCCCTCCTCGATGCGCCATCCCCACGCGTAGAGCGACCGGGGATCCTTGGGATCCACAACGATGTCCACCACGCCGGTGGAATCATCGATGAAGAGCACCTTCTGCCAGTGTGCGCCGCCGTCGCGCGTGCGGAACACGCCGCGATCGGCGTTCGGCGTCCATTGCCGCCCCATCGCCGCGACGTACACGATGTTCGGATCGGTGGGGTGGATGAGCACCTTGGCGATATGTTCTGTCTCGGCGAGCCCCATCGACTTCCAGGACGTGCCGCCATTCACCGACTTGAAGACGCCGCTCCCACCGTAGGCATAGCCAGCGAAGCGCGGCTGCGCCTCGCCGGTGCCGACCCAGACGATGTTCGGATCGCTCGGCGCCACCGCCACGTCGCCGATAGCGAACGCGCTCTGGTGTTCGAAGATCGGCGCCCAGGTCAGCCCGTTGTTCACCGTCTTCCAGAGATTCCCGGTGCCGACACCGGCGTAGATGACGCCGGTATTGCCGCGAGGGATCGCGATCGCCTCGATGCGGGCACCGGTCTTCACCGGTCCCACCGCGCGCCAGGCGAGCGACCGGAACGGGGACTCGTCGGCCAAGGTGCGATGCGCAGACCATGCGGCCGCGCGCTCGGACGCCGTGGTGGCCTGATACGCTGATGCGCGGCACGGAAGGGTCAGCGCGCATGCGACGAGGAACAGCAGACGGGAAGGCGTCATGTCAGAGGCTGTGAGCACGCCTCCAAACTACGCCGCGCCGGGGTACGCCGTCAGGGTTTCCGGGCGAGGATCACGATCAGTCGATCACCCTCGCGCTCCAGGGTCGCGTTCTTCGCGGTGAGCTTGAGCCCGGAAGCGGTGATCGTGACGGAGCTTCCGTTCTGCTGCACGTCCGGCGCGCCGAATCCCACCGCCTCGAGGCGTCGCACGCCGTTGAACAGGGGATGTGCGCCGGCACCGACGGTGAGGGCGTCGATATCGGCCGAGCCCTCGTCGATCAGTTCGACGGTCGCGGCATCGTTGCCGAGTTTGATGAAGCGGGTGCTGAGGAGCCCGCCGTCGATCAGTTCCACATCGAGCGGATCGAACCCCTGTGGCCACAGTGGTGCGCCGTCGGCGCTTTGGACGATGAGGCGGGTGCCGGTGCGGGCATCGAAGGCGGCCCGTCGCGTGGTGCGTCCGGCGGCGAGCGCGGAGGAGTCTGCTTGCGCTATGCGGCGAGCGGAGTCGCGTTCGACCGACGTCAGCTCACAGCGTTTCGCGGGAGGCGCGCCCCGCTTCAGCGATGCATCGAGGAGTGCGTCGAGTGTGTTGCTGTCGTGCGTCTCGAGCGAGTCCTGCCAATGGGGCGAGAGTCGATCGAGCAGGAAGGCGATCGCGGGTCCGACCGTGTAGGTTCGGATTCGCACCGCCGCTGGTGCGAACTCGTTCTTGGGGAACTCGACCGTACTCCTTCCCGCCGCGCGGAGCTGGATGTAGTTGGCGAGCCCTTCGTTGAGCTCGGTGAGTCGCTCGTAGCGCGGGAAGGCAGCGTCGAGCCGGTTGAAGCGTTCGGCGCGCGTGGCGATGAAGGTGCGCGCCCAGCAGGCGGCTTCGGTGGTCGATCTCGCGGCGAGCGCTCGGCGCAGCGTCTCGCTCTCGAGACGGCGCAGCGCGAGGCGCGAGGCATCGCTCACCGGATAGGTGAAGAGATCCGCTTCGTTCCCGGCCCAGCCTTGGTGCTGCGTACGCTGGAACACGTGGAAGGCCTCGTGCAGCGCGACGGCGGCGAAGTCGGCAATGGCAGGCGCATCTACGGCACCCGCCGCGCCTGCTCTGGGCGGAGAGCGCCGCGCGTCCGCGGCGACCGTCGGCGCCGGTGCCATGACGGTCGCGATGGTGCGACCACCGAGCTCGACGCTCGTGTTGGCGGTGACGGCCGGGTGTCGCCCCGGCATGCTGACGCCCCCTCTTCTGCTCGCACCGTCTTTGAAATCGGCAGGCGCAGCGGGATGGCGATAGATCGTGGTGGAGTTACCGTCGTAGATCGCGAGCGGGATCGACTCGGGATGGAACCCCGGCCACGGCGCGCGCGGAATGGCGGCGAGGTAGCCCTGCTCAATGGAGTCGGCACGCGTGGGGCGTTGTTGCGACTGCGCACGGGTGAGCGGAAGCGCGAGGAGAGCGATCGCGACGAGAGGTACGCGCATGCGGGCGGTGGGGTTCGGGGCGGATGTCGAGGACCTGTGGTTAGTCCCCTCGAACCCGCGGAGCGTTGCCGAAGGGCTCCGCTCCGCGACGCGCGCGCCCCCCGCCCGATCACCCCCGCGTGGTCCGAGCGATTCCGGCGCGGAGGTCGGCGAGTGTGACCTGCGACCGTCCGTCGCGGAGCGCCTTGAGCGACGCGAACCGCACGATGTCCACGATCTCCCCTCCGCTCAACTCGGCGCCCTCCGCGAGCTCCCCGATGTCGACATCGCTCGCCACCCGTTCGGCCGGGAGGATGTTCTTCCAGAGACGCACGCGCTGCTCCGCGTTCGGCAGCGGGAAGTGGACGTTGGCCTGCACGCAACGGGTGAAGGCGTCGTCCAGCTTCGCACCGAGGCACGACGCGACGATCACGACGCCCGGGAAGTCGGCGATGCGCTGCAGGAGGTAGGCGACCTCCGCCGCAGCGTAGTGATCGTGGATGGACGCCGTGGCGGTGCGCTTGCCGAAGAGTGCGTCCGCTTCATCGAAGAAGAGGATCCAGCTGCGGCGCTCGGCTTCGTCGAAGATCGCGCCGAGTGACCGCTCCGTTTCGCCGATGTACTTGGAGACGATCATCGAGAGATCGACACGGACGACCGTCAGCCCCGTGGCCTTGCCGGTGAGGACGGCGGCGAGCGTCTTGCCGGTGCCCGGTGAGCCGTGGAAGAGGGCGCGATAGCCCGGGGTGATGTGCGACGCGAGCTTCCAGTCGGTGAGAAGCATGCGGCTGTGTTGGATCCACCCCATCAGCTGTTGCAGCTCGCTCATGACCGAGTCGTCCACGACGAGGTCGGCGGCGCTGAGTGGGGTATCGAGCGGGCGCACCCCGAGCCGAGTCATGATGGCCTGGAGTTCGCCTTCACTTGAGAACAATCGGCCGTGCAGAGCCGGGCCGATCGTCAGAGCGCCGTTCGCGGGGCCGGCCTCGCTCGGGGCGACGTCGATGAGTCCGCGGGCGCGGAGCGTGGCCGTCGGCTCGAATCGGGCGAGGAGGTCGAGGCGGTGTTCGATGTCGTCCTGCGCGAGCACGAAGGCCGCCGTCTGGACCGTGGGAAGGAATGCCCCGTCGCGTTGCACGCCCCCGAAGTGCGAATAGGGGCGGTCGAGTGCGGCATTCCGAAGGAGGAAGGGGTCGAGCAGGTGGGGGCGGAGCGTGGGCGCGAGGGCGAGCATGAGGGTGAATCGCTCCTCGAAGCCGAGGCCGAGCTCGCGCACGAGTGCCGCGTAGGCGGACCCCAGGTCGGGGAGGGCCGGTGGCGCGATATTGCGCACCTCCTTGGTGGCGCCTTCGGGGCCGAAGTAACCCGTGATGGCGGCATCGATCACCTGGGCGGCCCAGTCGAGTTCCTCGGCGAGGGACTGGGAGCGGTCGTGCGGGGAGCTCATGGCGTCTTCGTGTTGTGGGAAGGGCGGGTGGTGGTAGAATAGGGGGCTGGGCGGTCAGCGGGCTAGGGATGGCGTGCCACCGCGTAACCCCTTCAGAAACCTTGCCCCCGGCTCAGTCGTACAGTATGCAGACCCCCTACCGGAGCCTCATCAAGATGAAGCAGTCCCCCCGAGTCCTGAACGTCGCTGCTGCCATGCTCGTGACCTTGTCCGCGGCGGTCGCGGGCGCGCAGCTCCCTGGGTACGCGCCGAGCAAGGCGACGTACAAGGTGGCGAACAGTGTGGCCACGATGCAGAGCATGATGGGGCAGGTGCAGACGACCGAGAGCACGGCGGATCAGCAGGTGACGATCGCGATCCTGAAGGATGGTGCCGGGCTGAAGCTGGTGATGACGTTCGACACGGCGACGGCGACGAGCAGCAACCCGATGGCGCCAGCGCCGGACTTCGGGCCGATGATCGGGCTGACGTTGACGGGGGCGATGACGCCGGAGGGGAAGGTGGAGAAGTTCGAGCTGACGGCGAAGGGAGGCGGCGCGCCGACCTCACCGATCGCGTCGAACTTCCGCCCGCTGCTTCCGCGCCTGAAGGTCGGCGCGAAGGTGGGTGACAGCTGGACCGACAGCACGAGCGCGTCGCAGAAGCAGAACGGCGCCGACGTTCAGACGGTGACGTTGAGCACCGCGAAGTACGCGGGGGACACGACGGTGAGCGGCGTGAAGGCGTTCAAGATCACGATGTCGTCGACCGCGAAGATCTCCGGAAGCGGCAACCAGAGCGGCGCGGACTTCACGATCAACGGCACGCAGAAGTCGGAGACGGTGGTGCTGCTCGGCGCGGACGGCGTGCTGATCGGGCTGACGTCGGACGGGGCGAGTGATATGACGGTCGAGGTGCCGCAGGCGGGGATGTCGATCCCGATGCAGATGAAACAGACGACGGTGATGGGGAAGAAGAACTAGGCGGTTCTTCTCAGTTGTAAACAGAGGGGCGCTCGGCGATGCCGTGCGCTCCTCTGTTCGTCCCTGACAACCGGTCACTCGTTTCACGCACGGCATGGGTAGTCCGCGCGCGGTCGCAGTTCAATGCTAGACTGGTCCCAAGTCCGCCTGTGACGATCCATAGCGTGTGTATGAGACGAGTCCTCTGCACCACGAAATCGCCTCGTCGCATTGTTCCGCCGAAAAGCCGCGTGCTTCCAGCAAGGGGCGCACCCCATCAGGGTCCCGGCGAGAGGCACGAGCGCGGAGCACCTCCTCCAGAACGAATCGTGACAAATCAACTCTAACAAGGTCCTCTCCAACGTGCTCGGCGCCGGCTGCCATCAGAACAAAGAGGGCGTAGGCTGCATCTCCGCTGATACCACTCCATCGCAAGTACTTCTCACCATCAGTTTCACCTTGAAACCACGACAAATCCGCATCTCCTGAGACAAACAGAGGTCGCGGCGACGACGAGAAGATTGCGGCGAGCGCAGAGAGTTCGGATGTCCACCGATTTGACGTGTCCTGCGCATGGCCCGTACCATCCGCCGTTAGGCAGCGACGAACCAGCAGCTTGGCGGCTGAGTCCAAAGGCTTGCCGGCAAAGACTATCATGCCGGGACGCAACAGTGTGCCCACGCCGTGGTGTTCCGCAATGCTAAGAATCGATACGATCTCGCGATGGTAGAGCATCGTCGCTGTTCCCAGATGTGCGTCGGCCCGGCGCTGAAGATCCCGCGAGATCTCATCGCACGATGCCCGCGTTCTGGTAAGCAAGGCGCGAAGCTCCTTCGGGGGAACAAGGCGGTTAGACTGTCCAAGAGAAATCAACAGGTCTACGTAGACCAGATATTCCGCAGCTAGTCGCGCTTGCGACTCTTTGCCACTACCGATTGCTCGCTTGCACAGGGACAGGAAGGTGTTCTCAACAATCGGCCTGATGTCTCCAGACGTCGACAACGACGTCGCCAACGGCTCATGCGCCGCCTCTTGCCACTCCACCTGCCGTCCGGCGTCTTCACTCCGAGGGCGAACAAGTCTGCTCACGGCGAATTCGAAGCATGCTCCAACGAACTCCTCGACGATTGCGACCGAAGGCGTGACTCCGCTAAGCGAGCGCGAGTAGAAGCCAAGCAAATTCCATCGCTGTGCTGGCTCTAGCGACGCCGCATCGGCTAGTGCTGACCCGAAGAGCCTGTCCGCTGCTTCCTCGATCTCAAAGGATCGAATCTGAATCGCGAGCTGCGCTACGACATCCCACTCACGATGAATGATGTACGGCTGCAGAAATTTCGCCAACTCTTCGCTCGATTCGTGCGTGCGAACTATCGAGAGTGCACAAAAATACTCGAGGAATGTTCTGTGAGTAAAATGATACACATTCTCGTCAACCGCGTTCTTGCCGATGTCAGTGAATACCCAGGCCCTGCCACTGCAAAAGCTAATGAAATCGCGCGCAGCGGCTTCTGCATCTACTTGCGTCGCAAAGCGTCGTCCGAGCAGGTATTCCGCAGTCTTCGCGACGAGTTGCTTTTCTGTCACGCCGCCAACCAGCTGCGGATTCTCGTATAACCATCGAGCGAGATATGCAACCGCTGGGCGAAGTTCGGATTCATATCGGAAGGCAACGTGAATCCCTCGCCCTGCATCCCATCGCTCAAACAGCATCTCCGAGCATCGTCGATACACGTCTGGGCGATTCTTGGGGATATATCCTACGCCTCTATATGTGTTGCACATTAGCCCGAGCATTAGCGGATTCTCTCGGAGATCGTCTAGTTCCCTACTTTCGTGTAGGAACGCTGTCGCGTTGCGGTCGGGGCTTAGGTTCGTACGCTGAAGGTCGAGCGAAAACCACCGAGTTACGTACTCCTCCACCTGTCCCTCGTCGAAGGGCGCCAAGCGAAACAATGTGAACATTCGCGAATCTAGGGGCGTCTGTTCGTAGCCGACCTCGCGTGAAGTCACAAGAACTGGAATCGCCGGATAGAGTCGGCAAAATGATTCCACATCATCTGCGACCTTCCTTCGCAGGTGCGTTTGAGCTAGTTCGTCCAGACCGTCAAAGATCACAATCACGCGACCAGCGTGAAGCATATACTCGAATGCATCGTCCGGTACGGTCTGTTGGTACGTCGCTGCGGCCTGTCGCTCGACATGCTCCAGAAGCGAGCATGGCGTCTGTTGATTCGCCGACGCATACTCGCGCAGCACGACAAGAATAGGAGTTACACGACGTCCGTCGTAGGACCTTGCATCATAGGAACTTGCAAGGCGATAGGTCAGCATGTTTGCAAATGATGATTTGCCACCACCCGGCTGACCCAGTACAACCGCGCGGTGCATCTGTGCCAACAACCCGTCGACTGAGAGCGACCGTACTGGTGTATACTTGCCCCGCGCGAGGCGTTGAAAACGCGGCGCAACGTAGAGGTCACCGATCGGAACCTTGTGGCTCTCCGAATGATGAGGAGGAATCAGGAAGCCATGTCGCTGGCCTACCTCGTACCGATACTGTGTTTCGAAGCGCTGGATCTGCGCAATCTGCGCTACTTCGAGTTGCTCTATTCTCGGTGTCGACTTTGCACCGTGGCGTATCTCGTCGGTCCAGTAGCTGCTCAGACCGGAACGTGGAAGTTGTGGCAAGAGCGCCATGCGCGGCGCTGGCCGAAGTGCCTTCCTCGTCGATTTGAGGATGAACTCGAAGATCTGATCGCACAGCTTCTGGTGGTCAACCTGTTCGCTGACGGGATTCGTTCGCGCGAAAGCAAGCAGCCGACGTTTGGTTTCTGCTATCTCCTCAGGCGTCGCTCCTGTGTATACTTGTGCGATTGATTGTCGCACAATCGACTCTACTTCTGGCGACGCTACAAACTCGGCGACATAGGTGGCTCTCGCACTATCATTGCGCACTAGTTGGACTGCGATTTGTCTTCCGAAGGACTCAGCTTCGGTACGAACGGTTTGTTCCGATTCGACCCATACTGCATCGGAGGCATCCTGCTCATCGGCCGAGAGGCCGCGGTGCCTCATGTATTGCCAAGCATACACAGCGGTTCCGCAGAAGGCATTGGCGATGATGTTGGTGGCCGTGTTTTCGACGATAGATCCGAGGGTTGCCATTGGGTCGCTCGAAGAAGTGGGTACCGATTGCGTCGCGTCCGATCATGAAAGTCTGGAGCGGTCAAACCGAGGGTGCCGCTTTCTACTCGTCTGTACACTAGGCATATCTGTCGCAATCACGATGCAGACGGCGGTACTGGTGCCTGCAACCACGGTGTCTATTCAAGAAGTGGGTTCGCGTGAGATCTTTTATGCAGAAGCCATAAGCTCTGTGAGGCGAGTCGAGACCCGAGTTGCTTGTGAATTCGCGCAGCATGAGATCCCCTGGCTAGAGTTCCGACAACCTGCGAGCTATTTGACATGCTGTGTACACGCGCAGGTTTCTATCGATTCAGGACTGCGTGTGGCCTCCCCTCCGCATATTCTGCGCGCCCTACATACACCCCTGCCACACTGAGTTGAATCCGGAAACTGTCAGGAGTTCGAACTGTCACCTCTACCACATTCCTACGAGAGTAGAACCGCATCCTATTCCAAGCGCCCAGTACTCTGTTTGACCGGCGGACGTATCAGAATCAGCGCCTACCCCAGACTAAGTGATAGCGTCCTCGGCCCGCCCGCAAGACGTTTTTGCGCCACGCCGGTTAGGCCCTCTTTCTTTGGTCGGATCACTGTTTGCGACCATCACCACCAACTCAAGTTTTGACAGCAACAACAGCGCATCGAGCGTTCCATTTGCCTATGAGATCCGCCGCACGCTCGCGGTCGACGTCAACCTCACCTGCGCCGATACCCAGTCGTAATGGCCTGGCCGAGCACGGTCAGCTACCAGACAGCTACGAACGATGCCAACTCCAGGGTAAGCTCCCCCGTCAAGTTGACAGTTGCAAGGGAGACGGATCAGCGGCGGTGTGCCTCGGCAAATAGGTGAGCGGCGGGACCCGGCCGAGGCTGTCGTGCGGCCGCCGCGTGTTGTAC